>CAMGCK010000005.1 GCA_946040795.1 uncultured Lachnospiraceae bacterium | reverse complement strand
GCAGCCTCCTGCATGTTATGCCTAAAGCAATTTACACACAAATTCGGACTTGACTCTTTCATTACTATTTGTGCCGCCAGCCTAAGGCGGCGGAATGGAGATTTTTATGAATGCCTGCCATTCTCTAAAGGAAAAGATCGATAAGGTCCGCGCCGAGGTAAAGCCCTACGGCAAAAAGCTCGCCATGACGGAAGGTCATTTTGCCATTGACGGAAAATACCGCTGTACCGCGCTCTCCTCCTGGGCCTGCGGCGTTTCCTACGCCCGCATGCTGATGATCCAGGAACACGCTTCCGATGTGCTGGAGATTTCCACGCTTGCGGATTTCTGCGGCAACAACTGGCAGAATAACGCAGTCATTATCCCCACACCCGTAACACGCTGTGATGCATATCTTCAACCGGTTGGTCAGGTCATGAAACTGTTCCGTCATCATATCGGAAAGTATTATCTTCCGGTTGAAACCGATGATCATGTGGATGCCTGTGCCAGCATCTCCGAGGACGGAAAGACCGTTTATCTTCATCTTGCCAACACCTGCAATCACTGTCCGGCAGTGATCAAGCCGGAACTCGACGACATGGAGATTGCTTCCATGACAGCATATGAGATTGCCGCAGATCCCACAGAAGAGATCGGCCCGATGAATGTACATGTATTTGACGACAAAAAGATCGATGTGGAAGGCGATTCCTATACGCTTCCCGCCGCGGCAGTCGCCGTTCTGGAAATCACCATTAAGTAAAAATGAACACTGTGACACAGGGGACGTTTCTCTCTGTCAACTTTGTGACAATGGGGACGTTTCTCTCTGTCAACTTTTGGGGCCAAAGCTCAAAAGTTGACAAGGAGAAACGTCCCCACTGTCATTTATTAATATTCAAATGTACCGCTAAATACTTCCACGGTGCTGCCGCTCAGGATCACATGATCATCGGAATAACGGACGATGACATCGCCGCCGTCCAGCTTCACTGTGATATCCTTATCCTTTTCACAGAAGCCGTTTTCCACAGCTGCCACAACAGCAGCGCACGCACCGGAACCGCAGGCCAGCGTCTCGCCGTTGCCGCGTTCCCATACTCGCATTCTGAGAGTTGTTGCATTGACTACGCGGACAAACTCCGTATTGACACGCTCCGGGAAGATCAGCGCATGTTCAAACTTGGGTCCGATGTGGCGGACATCCAGCTTTTCAATATCCTGTTCAAAAACAACACAGTGCGGATTGCCGAGAGACACACAGGTCGCTTCATAATCCCTGCCTCCGATGTTGATCCTTCCTGGAAGTGTCTTCTCCCCGACAATGATCTTACCGCCGATCATCATATCGCCGTAAGCCGTACACGGAAGATCGGAAAGCTTCAGACTTGCCTTGCCCATGTCGACTTCAACCGAACTTGCTTTGCCGTTTCTTGTAAACAGGCGCACCTTCTTCACGCCGGCACCGGTTTCAATGGTAAAGACATCGCGATTGACGATCTCATGATCATAAAGGTACTTCGCAACGCTTCTCAAGTTGTTTCCGCCAATCTGTCCTTCTGTACCGTCGTGGTTGAAAACACGCATTTTTGCGTCTGCAACAGTGCTGTGCTCCACCATGACGATACTGTCGCCGCCGATGCCGTAATGTTCGGAAAGCAGCGTTACACACAAAGATTCCGGACAGGTGATGCTGTTGTCAAAGTTTTCAATGAAGATACTGTCATTACCTAAGGACTGCATCTTTGTGAACGGAATGCGGCGCGAACGGGTTCTCATGTGGTTGATATCCACAAGCTCCGTATTGTTCATCGTGAAGCGGCTCGCCAGAATTTCCGCCAGCGCGCCTGCCGTATCCAGTGAAGTCAGACACGGAATGTTCAGCTGCATGGCTCTTCTGTGAAGAACGGTATAATCGCCCATGACCGCCATTTTGACGGCACCGGAGTAAATGATGTAGCTGAAGTCACCGGCTTCCATGCGGTCGTAGATCTCCGTGGAATCTTCAACGCTGGCAACAGCGGTCACATCCAGACCCATGCTGCGGATGGCTGCTGCGGTGTTCTTGGTAGCGTAAAGCTTGATGCCCATGTCGCTGAAACGTTTTGCGATGGAAAGAATTTCCTGATAATCGTTCTCTTCCACGCAGAACAGAATGCCCGTGTTTTCAATCTTTTCAAGAGACGGTACGTTGAATCCCGCCGCCGTCAGCCCCTTGAACAGAGCTTCCGCAAGGGTCTTGCCGATACCCAGGACTTCACCGGTAGACTTCATTTCCGGCCCCAGGATGGAGTTCGCGTCAGACAGTTTTTCAAAAGAGAATACCGGAACCTTGCAGGCAAAGTACGGCGGAGTGCGGTACAGACCGCTTCCGTAGCCCAGATCCTCCAGTTTCTCGCCGAGCATGATGCGAGATGCAAGATCGACCATCGGCACATTCGTGACCTTGCTGATGTACGGCACGGTACGGGACGCGCGCGGGTTGACCTCAATGACATACAGTTCATCCTCGTAGATCAGGTACTGAATATTGACAAGGCCCTTGGTTCCCAGTGCCAATGCCAGTTTTTCCGAACAGTCACAGATCTTTTTCAGGAATTTATCCGTGAGGTTATACGGCGGATATACGGCGATGGAGTCACCGGAATGAACACCTGCGCGTTCGATATGCTCCATTATACCGGGGATCAGGACATCACTGCCATCGGAAATGACATCGACCTCCAGTTCCACACCCGGCATATATTTATCAACCAGCACCGGATTTTCAATACCGCCTGCCAGAATCATGTTCATGTAATTCCGGGTCATGGTTTCATTGCGGGAGATGGTCATGTTCTGGCCGCCGATGACATAACTCGGTCTTAAAAGAACCGGATACCCAAGACGCTCCGCTTCTGCCACAGCCTCTTCCAGGGTGTTGACACCGGCCCCCTTCGGACGGCAAATCCCGAACTGCTCCAGAAGCGCGTCAAATTTCGCGCGGTCTTCTGCCACATCAATACTCTTAGCAGAGGTACCCAGGATCGGAATACCCTTTTCATCCAGGAACCGGGTCAGTTTGATGGCAGTCTGTCCGCCGAATGCCACAACAACGCCGACCGGCTTTTCCACTTCAATGATATTCCATACATCTTCCGGTGTCAGCGGCTCAAAATACAGGCGATCCGCCGTGTCATAGTCCGTTGATACAGTCTCGGGGTTGTTGTTGACGATGACAACATCGTAACCCATTTCACGAAGCATCCATACACAGTGTACAGATGAATAATCAAATTCAATACCCTGACCGATACGGATGGGACCGGAGCCCAGAACCATGATGACCGGCTTTCCGGAACGGCCAAAGGTTCTGGATTCACAAAACTTATCGCAGGTCGAATAGAAATAAGGTGTCTCTGCGTCAAATTCAGCGCCGCAGGTATCAACCATTTTATAACTGAACGCTTTTCCCGGAAGTTTCTTTTCACCGGTAATACGTGTAATGGATTTGTCTGTAAAGCCCAGCTTCTTGGCCATAGCGTAAAGCGCATCCGTAAGCACGCCGTCTTCTTTTCCGCAGGCTTCCAGCGTTTTATCCATTTCCGCGATCTTCAGGATCTTGTACAGGAACCATTCGTCGATTTTCGTAATCTCATGAATCTCATCAACAGATACACCGCCCTTTAATGCTTCATAGACCGTAAACAGCCGGTAGTCGTTCTGTTCCTTCAGCCGCTCTCTGACCGGAAGATCACTGAACGGTGCCGCATTCAGTGTATCCAGACCGATCTCCGCGCCGCGAACCGCCTTCATGAGTGCCATTTCAAAATTATTGGCGATGGACATGACTTCGCCGGTCGCCTTCATCTGTGTGCCGAGCTTACGGGATGAACCCGCAAACTTATCGAAGGGCCACTTCGGGAACTTGCAGACCACATAGTCCAGTGCAGGCTCGAAGCAGGCACAGGTCTTGCCGGTAATATCGTTTTTGATTTCATCCAGAGTATAGCCCAGCGCGATCTTCGTGGTGATCTTGGCAATGGGGTAACCGGTTGCCTTGGAAGCCAGTGCAGAAGAACGGGATACACGGGGATTGACCTCAATGACAGCATACTCAAAGCTGTCCGGATCCAGCGCAAACTGACAGTTGCAGCCGCCCACAATGCCCAGTGCAGTGATCATGTCCAGAGAAGCGCTTCTTAACATCTGGTATTCTTTGTCCGCCAGAGTAAGCGCAGGCGCAACAACGATGGAGTCGCCGGTGTGAACGCCGACCGGGTCCAGATTCTCCATAGAACAGACGGCGATGACATTGCCCACGCTGTCACGCATGGTCTCAAATTCAATTTCCTTCCAGCCGGAAATGCTCTTTTCAATCAGAACCTGAGTGATCGGTGACATGCCAAGGCCGGATTTTGCAATGATTTCAAGTTCTTCCGGTGTTTCGGCAATACCGCCGCCGGAACCGCCGAGGGTAAATGCCGGGCGTACAATGACCGGATAACCGATCTTTTCCGCAGCCGCCATGGCTTCTTCCAGCGTGACCGCGATCTCCGACGGAACAACAGGCTGTCCGATCTTCTTCATGGTGTCACGGAACAGTTCGCGGTCTTCGGCTTTATCAATGGCTTCCACTTCAGAGCCCAGAAGACGTACGCCGTATTTTGCAAGTGTTCCGTCCTTGGAAAGCTGCATTGCAAGCGTTAGGCCCGTCTGTCCGCCAAGTCCTGACAGAAGGCCGTCCGGACGCTCTTTTTCAATGATTCTTTTCACAGTTTCCGCATTTAACGGCTCCAGGTAGATCTCATCTGCCATGGCTTTATCCGTCATGATCGTTGCAGGGTTGGAGTTTACGAGGACGGTATTGATACCCTCCTGCTTCAGAATACGGCAGGCCTGCGCGCCGGCATAGTCAAACTCGGCGGCCTGACCGATCACGATCGGACCGGAACCGATTACAAGCACTTTATGAATACTGAGATCTCTTGGCATCAGTCATTACCTCCCATCATGCTGATAAAACGATCAAACAAATGATCCGTGTCCTTAGGTCCTCCGCAGGCCTCCGGATGGAACTGAACGGTGAAACATTTCTTACCGGGGTAGATCATGCCCTCATTGCTGCCGTCATTCGCGTTCCGGTAGGTTTCCTCGCCGATACCCTTCAGGCTCTCAGCCACCACGGCATAACCGTGATTCTGGCTGGTAATGTAAGTGCGGGTTCCCATGACTTCACGCACGGGCTGGTTTGCACCGCGATGACCGTATTTCAGCTTCATGGTCTTGCCGCCCATGGCAAGCGCAGTCAGCTGATGGCCAAGGCAGATGCCAAAGACCGGAACCTTACCGACAAGCTGACGAATCTGTTCAATGCAGTAAACATTCTCTGCGGGATCGCCGGGGCCGTTTGACAGCATGATGCCGTCGGGGTTCATGGCAAGAACCTCTTCCGCCGATGTACTTTCCGGAACGACCGTTACCTCACATCCGCGGTTTACAAGACTGCGGACGATATTTTTCTTGGCACCGTAATCAATTAGTACCACTTTATAAAGCACCTGCTCCGGAGATACCGTATAGGCTTCTTTGCAGCTCACTTCGTGCACGACGCCGGAAACCGTATATCTCAGAAGTTCTTCATCGACTGCTTCCACTAATTCAGCAGACGATGCACCGCTCTCAAAATCGTCATTTTTCATGCACTCCGGCATTTCATACACGATCTTCGCGTTCATGACGCCTTCTTCACGAAGTATACGGGTCAGTTCACGCGTATCCACACCGCAGATGCCCGGAATCTCATGATCCTCCAGGAACTTCTGCAGTTCATACTCGGATCTGAAATTGCTGGGCTCTTCACAAAGCTCACGCACCACATAGCCGCGAACCGCGGTCTCACCTTCAAAATCCTCCGGAATGACACCGTAGTTTCCAATCAGCGGGAACGTCTGCGTGACGATCTGTCCGGCATAACTTGGATCCGTTAAGGTTTCCATGTAACCTACCATGCCGGTTGTAAAGACCAGTTCGCCGACGGTCTCTTTTTGATATCCGATGGCTTTTCCTTCAAAAACCATTCCATTACTCAGCACAAGATACGCGTCTTTCATGTTTCTCCTCTCCTACAAAAAAAGAGACCACTCCCGTGAAATCGGAAATGGCCCCCATTGGCTCATATATGTACTTGCATTTGTGAGATCAGACCTAAAAAAGCCCTACTCGCAATAATTATAACAGCGTTACCGCCATGACTGCCTTGATGGTGTGCATGCGGTTCTCAGCCTCGTCAAATACGATGGACCGCGGACCTTCAAACACTTCATCCGTAACTTCCATGCAGTCGATGCCGAACTTTTCATAGATTTCCATGCCAACCTTGGTATTGAGATCATGGAAAGCAGGCAGGCAATGCATGAATCTGCACTGCGGACCGGCATTGTCCATCAGTTCCTTGGTGATGCGATACGGAGAAAGATCATGAATACGCTCTTCCCAGATCTCCGCCGGCTCACCCATGGATACCCAGACATCCGTATAAAGGACATCGGCATCCTTCGTAGCGATCATCGGATCTTCAATGAACTCCAGTACTGCACCGGTTTCTGCAGCGACTGCCGCGCATTCGCTGCGAAGCTCTTTATTCGGGAAATACTTTTCCGGAGAACATGCCACAAAGTGCATGCCCATCTTCGCACAGCCAACCATCAGGGAATTGCCCATGTTGTAGCGGGCATCGCCCATATAGACCAGCTTCTTTCCCTTCAGTTCGCCGAAGTGTTCGCGAATGGTCAGGAAATCCGCAAGGATCTGCGTGGGATGATACTCATTGGTAAGACCGTTCCATACCGGTACACCGGAATACTTGGCAAGAGTCTCAACCAATTCCTGTCCGTAACCGCGGTACTCGATACCGTCGAACATGCGGCCCAGTACACGTGCGGTATCCGCGATGGATTCCTTCTTGCCGATCTGAGATCCGGACGGATCCAGATAAACCGGGTGCATACCAAGATCTGCAGCTGCCACTTCAAAGGAGCATCGGGTTCTGGTGGACGTTTTTTCAAAGATCAGCGCAACGTTCTTACCTTCCAGCAGGCGATGTGCTTTTCCTTCCTTTTTCATCTGCTTCAGCTCAGCTGCAGCATCCAGCATACCCTCGATCTCCGCCGGGGTAAAATCCATCAGTTTCAGAAAACTCTGTCCTTTCAGTGAGATCATCTGCTCATCCTTTCATCGTTCATTTTAATCTGATAATTCATCTTAAATCAATTTATTGTAAAACTTTTATATTCATCTTTCAAGTTATTTTTTCAGATCATCAAATAACCGGATATTTTCCCGCGAAAGCGGCAGCTCACCGGCCTGCTGTTTCTTGACCACGTCTACGATTCGGTCATTCACAGGAGTCGCAACGCCGGTCTTTCTGCCCCAATCACAGACCACCCCGTTGATTGCATCGATCTCACAGGCTTTTCCCTTCTTCAGATCCTGAAGCATGGACGGCTCGATCAGGCGATGCTTCTTCATGGCGATCGGGATCAGCATGTACGCAAATGCTTTCTTCAGCGCATTTTTATAATAAAAGAGCTTCGTTATGTTCTTTCCCTGTACAGGCGCAAAGACCGCACCTGCGGCATGGCCCACATCAATGCATTCCTTCATGGCAAGAAGCGCAATGCTGCGCACCTCTTTATCTTCAGAAACATCACCGAATGTTCCGCCGATGACCGTTCCAAGTCCGGAGAAAGTCGCATTAATGAGGAGCTTGGACCAACGTACACCCAGAAGATTTTCTTCCATGTATACCGGGCACATCTTCTCAAGCAATGTTTTCACGCATGCACACTGCTCGTCTGTAATACCTTCCATTTTGCCCATATGGAAGGACAGACTGTCCGGATCACTCGTCAGTGTTGCTTCACCGGGAGCCGATAAAGTAGCGCCCCATTCGACTACACATCCCATCGTATGCTCCGATCCCACGATTTCAGCAATTCCCGGTTCCGGAATACCGTTCTGCAGCGTGACAATGACACCGTCAGAAGAAAGCATGGGCTTCAGGAAGTTCACGACTTCCGGATTGTTCAGCTGCTTAGTCAGAAGAATGATTACATCATAAGGTCCTTCCATCTCATTTGGAAGGATTGCCTTGACCGTCTGCGTAAAATCCACAGTTCCTTTAATATGCGCGCCATTTTTATTCAGCGCTTCAACATGGTCGCGGTTCCGGTTTACCAGTTCCACATCCACTCCGTTTTTTGTCATATACGCGCCAAGAACCGTACCAAGTGATCCTGCGCCGTAAATTGCACATTTCATATCAAGCCTCCGTTTGTCCTGCGTTCTTTTGAAAAAGCTGCCCGAAGGCAGCTTTCAGTATTTTTGATAATAAAAAACCTCACTTGCGTGAGGAATCATCGTCTATAAATGAGACACGGGGGATTCGAACCCCCGACAACTTGATTAAAAGTCAAGTGCTCTACCACCTGAGCTAGTATCCCATGTACGCTTCCGCCACATCAGCCCGGCCGTACAGCCCGAACTGGGCTAGTTGGATTTGAACCAACGAATGCAGGAGTCAAAGTCCTGTGCCTTACCGCTTGGCGATAGCCCAATGCGCAGGTTTCCTGCAAGGTGGGTACTGGGACTCGAACCCAGGATCTCCAGAGCCACAATCTGGCGCGTTAACCAACTACGCTATACCCACCATACACTTCATCAGCGTCCACATCAGTTGATGTGAAAGCGGGTGATGGGAATCGAACCCACGTGTACAGCTTGGAAGGCTGTCATTCTACCATTGAACTACACCCGCGTATACTTTTGCACATCGGGGTGACAGGATTCGAACCTGCGACCCCCTGGTCCCAAACCAGGTGCTCTACCAAACTGAGCCACACCCCGTTACCGTTACCAGTTCACGCGCAAAAAGTATATTAACAAATCCCAATAGATTTGTCAACCCATTTTTTAAAGATATTCAACTTTTAAGATCAATCCTGAATACCCTTGTCCTGAAGGTAAGAAATAACCTCACCGACAGTTTTCAGTTCACTCATGTCCTCTGCGTCAAACTCGACGTTGTACTCCTCTTCAAGGTTCTGTATAAGTTCAACCATATCCAGAGAGTCTACACCCAGATCCTCTACAAAACGGGTATCCATCGTGATCTCACTCGGATCCACACTTAACATCTCACTCAGATTCTGTCTGATTAATTCCAGCATGATTTTTTCCTCCTTGCTGATTGATACACATACTATATTATTTCAAAATAATGTTGTCAACAAAATTTTACAGGACGCCGTTATACAGGTCCCGGGCTGTCTGAATATCGGAAAGTACCTGGGCCTTCAGTTCCTCCAGCGAGTCAAACCGCTTTTCCCCGCGGATGAAGGATACCAGATCCACAACAGCCGTCTTTCCGTAAAGATCTTCATCCACATCCAAAAGATGCACTTCCAGGACTATCTTCTCTTCAGCGGAAATCGACGGTTTTACGCCGATATTGGCCATACCGCCATAACACCTGCCCTCGATCCAGACAATCGTGTAATACACGCCGAATCGCGGCAGAAAACGGGAAGCTTCCGGGTAGATGTTGATGGTCGGAAAACCCAGTTTACGGCCAAGCGCACGGCCATGAACGATCTCTCCTTCAATGGAATAAGGTCTTCCAAGAAGGCGCCAAGCTTCATCCACTGCGCCCTCCTGCAGTTTTTCACGGATTCGTGAGCTTGAGATCCGCACATGATCATAGAGCACTCGGTCGCGAATCACTGTGGTCATTCCGTATTCCGCGCCGATCTTTCTCAAAAGAGCGGCATCGCCCATACGTCCGACGCCAAAACGGAAATCATCACCGCATACCGCACATCTTGCATGAAGGCGGATCACCAGGATCTCGCGAATGAAATCTTCCGCCGTCATACTGCGAAGTTCTTCTGTAAAGGGCAGGCTTACAAAATAATCCACGCCGGCTTCTTCCAGAATCCTCTTCTCTTCCTTGGCCGTCAGAAGACAGCTGTTCTTTGTGCCGATAGCCGTTTCGATCTTCAGAACGACCGTGCAAAGTCCCAGTTTTTTATATTCACCGGCTTTATGGATCAGATCCATGTGACCGGGATGCAGACCTTCGAACTTGCCGACAGTCACTGCTGTATTTTCATCGATATCGATGGTATCGATCGTATAAAAACACTTCATTTTTTCAAATCACCCAAAAACATTTTTACCGGCTTCAGTAACTCTTCCGAAGCTGAATACTCATAAACGGCACGAAACACGCCGTCAGCGTCATAGACACGGTAACGTCTGCCCTCGGTTTCCTTAAAATCCGCCGTCACTTCTTCTTTTTTCAGTTTGTTGCCGTTTGAAAGCGCTTTCATTCCATTCTGCGTCACTGTAAGCTTTTCAGTATCCGGAAACAGTTCTTCCACAGAAAGAAGAATTTCTCCGGTTTTTCCGGCATGTGCGATGGCCTCAATCTCTTTTACGGTATGCGCGTCTTCAAGGCGGAAATTGCCGTGTTTTACGCGCTTCAGCGCGCTCATGCAGGCACCGCATGCAAGCTTCTCGCCGATGTCACTGCAAAGCGTACGGATATAGGTTCCTTTGGAACAATATACCCGAAAGCATACTTTGGGCAGTTCCATGGAAAGGATCTCGATCTTTTCAATAAATACATGCTCCGGTTTTCGTTCAATCACGATTCCCTGACGCGCATATTCGTAGAGCTTTTTGCCGTTCACCTTTTTCGCGGAATACATCGGCGGGATCTGGTCGTAAGCACCGGTAAAAGAAAGCACCGCATTGCGGACTTCTTCTTCCGTACAGTTCACCTGTTCTTCCCTGATCACCGCGCCCCAGATATCCTCTGTTTCCGTTGTGATTCCCAGCGTCATTTCCGCTTCGTAGCATTTATCATCATACGGCAGAAAATCGCAGAGTTTCGTGGCATCGCCAAGAAATACCGGGAGCACACCTTCTGCCTGCGGATCAAGAGTGCCGCCGTGACCGATCTTTTTCTGCTTTAAAATGCCGCGAAGAAGCGCGACTACATCAAAAGATGTGAAATCTTTCTCTTTATTTACCAGGATCACACCGTTCATGCATTCACCGCTTCTTTTACAAGCTGACGCACCTTACATTCCGTATCTTCCAGTACATCCGCGTTCACCGTGAAGCCGGCAGCCTTTTTATGACCGCCTCCGCCGAACTCTGCCGCAATGGCGGCTACATCCACTTCAGTCTTTGAACGCAGACTTCCCTTCCAGGTGCCGTCATCGTTCTCATACATGAAGAGAACCACATCGGCTTCCTTAATGTAGTTGAGATACATGACCACACTGCCCAGCTGGCGCTGATTCAGTCCCATCTCCGTCTGAAGTACCTTGGGTGCTCTTCCGACAAAGATCCGTTCATCTTCGTAAAGCACACCGCTGTTCAGCACATGCGCAAACATCTGAAGCTGGCGAATGGGTTCATTGGATATAGAATCCTGAATGATCAGCGCGAACGGAACACCCTTTTCAATCAGATCCGCAGCAATGCGGAGCGTCCGAGGTGATGTACTGTCAAAGCGGAACACACCGGAATCATGAATGATGCCGGTATACAGGCAGGTTGCAGCGGCGAGTGAGATCTTATCAAGTTCCATCAGACCGGCCGCTACCTCCGACGCAGAGGAAGCCTTTGGTTCCACGTGGTTGACATCCGCAAAAAGCGGATTGGAAACGTGATGGTCGATGCAGACCGTACGATGCTTATCTAACGCTTCCATGAAGGCGGCTTTTCCGGCACCGATGCGGCCCAGGTCCGATACATCTGATGAAATCACAAGGTCGTAATCTTCACCGGCTCCATCGTCCTCACGGACATCTATTCCCTGTGTCATAAAACAGATATCATCCGTCAATGCTTCCAGATACGGCGTGACCGTAAGATCTTTGTAATTGTCTGTCAAATAATGAACGATTCCCATCACTGAACCGACACAGTCGCCGTCGGGGTGCACATGACCCACAACGGCGACTCGTCTCATGTTCTCAGTGATGATTTCACTGATATTATTCATCTTCGTTTTCCGTTTCTTCCGGTTCTTCATTATCCCAGCGCGCAGCAATGACTGAATCGTCATGTGCTTTCACTTCCTGAATCAGCTTGGACATGTAGATGCCGTTTTCAATGCTGTTATCCAGAATAAAGGAAAGCTCCGGTGTGTTTCTTAAATTAACGGTCGCAGCGAGCTGTCTTCTAATGAAGGGCTTCGCGCTGTTCAGACCGCGCATGGTCTCCTGCTTGGATTCATCATCCGCAAGTACAGAAATATAGACTTTGCAGTATTTAAGATCCATGGTCACGTCGCAGGACATGACCGTGGTCATCGGATGGATCCGGGGATCCTTGATCTCATTGTGGATAATGCTGCTGATTTCTCTCTGCACTTCCGCATTGATGCGGCTGGATTTTACACTGCCTTTTCTCATATTACTCTCTTTCGACCTGAACCATCTTGTAGGCTTCGATCTGGTCGCCCTCCTGAAGGTCGTTGAACTTCTCAAGTACGATACCGCACTCAAAGCCTTCACGAACCTCCTTGACATCGTCCTTGAAACGCTTCAGGGATGCCAGAGAACCGTCATAGATCTGCTCACCGTCACGGGTAACACGTGCGGAGCAGCCGCGTTCAAAGATACCGTCCAGTACGTAGGAACCGGCAATGGTACCTACACCGGAAGCCTTGAATGTCATGCGGACTTCTGCATGGCCCAGGACCTTTTCTTCATAAACAGGTGCAAGCATACCCTTCATGGCTGCTTCCACATCATCAATGGCCTGATAGATGACACGATACAGGCGGAGATCCACGTGCTCGGTCTCAGCAAGCTGCTTGGCCTGTGCATCCGGCTTGATATTGAAGCCGATGACGATAGCATTGGATGCGGATGCAAGGGAGACATCGGATTCGTTGATGGCACCTACACCGCCGTGGATGACCTTGACAGCAACTTCCTCGTTGGAAAGCTTCTCCAGAGAAGAACGGACGGCTTCCACAGAACCCTGTACATCGGCTTTGACGATGATCGGGAGTTCCTTGATGTTGCCGGCCTGGATCTCTGCGAACAGGCTGTCCATGGTAAGCTTCTGCTTGGTTTCTGCCAGCATCTTCTTCTTTTCTTCTGCGATGAAGGTATCCGCATAGCTGCGGGCTTCCTTCTCGTTCTTGTGACCGACGCAGACTTCACCGGCGTTCGGTACACCGTTCAGACCCAGGATCTCAACAGGAGTAGACGGAGTTGCAGCCTTGATGGGCTTGCCGTTTCCATCCACCATGGCACGTACACGGCCATAGAAGGAACCGCAGGAAACAAAATCGCCGACCTTCATGGTGCCCTTCTGTACCAGTACGGTAGCAACCGGGCCGCGGCCCTTATCCAGCTTGGCCTCGATGACGATACCGCGCATTTCACGGTTCGGATTGGCCTTGAGTTCCTTAACTTCTGTTACCAGAAGGATCATTTCAAGCAGCTGGTCGATGTTCTCGTGATTCTTTGCGGAAACCGGAACAAAAATGGTGCTGCCGCCCCAGTCCTCTGCAATGAGTTCGTACTCGGTGAGTTCCTGCTTAACACGCTCAACATTGGCAGCCGGCTTATCGATCTTGTTGACAGCAACAATGATCTCTACCCCTGCAGCCTTTGCGTGGTTGATGGCTTCAACCGTCTGCGGCTTCACGCCGTCATCGGCTGCGACCACAAGTACGGCAATATCGGTAGCCTGTGCGCCGCGCATACGCATTGCGGTGAACGCTTCATGACCCGGAGTATCCAGGAAGGTGATGGGCTCGCCGTTGCATTCGACCATGTAAGCACCGATGTGCTGAGTAATACCGCCGGCTTCGCGCGCGGTGACATTGGTATCACGGATCGCATCCAAAAGAGAAGTTTTACCATGGTCAACGTGACCCATGACGCAGACGACCGGAGGACGCTTGACCATCAGGCCCTCATCTTCATCTTCCTCCTTCAGGAGTTCCTCGATGACATCGACCTGAACTTCCTTTTCGCAGAGGATGTCATACTCCAGTGCGATCTCTTCTGCTTCCTCGTAGGAAAGTTCAGAGTTCAGCGTCATCATCTTGCCCTGCAGGAAGAGCTTTTTGATCAGTTCAGCCGGCTTCATCTTCATCTTTTCGGCAAAATCCTTTAAGGTGATGATTTCCGGAAGAACGATCATCTTGATCACTTCTTCTTCCACGCGCTGAACCGGCTTCTTGCTGTGATCATTGTTCTTGGAAAGATTCTTGAAGTTCTCGGCGTTCTTGCTTCTGCCGGTACGATCTCTGTCCTGACGAGCCTTGTCATGGCTGTTATTGTTGTTCTTCTTTGCGGAACCGCGGATATCGGCCTTTGCATTTAATGCGGATGCGGATTCACCGGAATTTTCACGGTTGAAGCGAACGTTCATGCCGCCTCTGTTCTGTCCGCCCTGGCCGCTCTGACCGCCGAAGATACCGCGATTGTCGCGGCCCTGGCCGCCCTGACCGTTTCTGTTGAAGGGACGGTCGCCGCTGCTTCTGTTAAACGGACGATCGCCGCTTTGACCATTCTGACCGTTTCTGTTATAGGGACGATCGCCGCTGTTTCTGTTGTACGGACGATCACCGTTCTGACCATTCTGGCCGTTTCTGTTATAGGGACGATCACCGCTGTTTCTGTTGTACGGGCGTTCGCCTCTTTCGTTGTTGTTTCTTTCACCGTTCTGTGCTTCGCGTTCGCGGCGTTCCTTCTGTGCAGCAAGACGACTGGCGTTTTCTTCCTGCATCTCGCGATAAACGTTGCGGATCTGGCCCTGAGTGTTCTTCTCAAACAGGCGCTGCGTTTCTGCACGCTGAGAATCCATCGGAGTTCTCTTTTCCTCCTGCTTGGCAGTCTTTTCTGCCGGAGCATCCTTTTTTTCAGCTTGAACCGCCGGCTTTACAGCCGGTGCTGCCTTGGTCTCCACGACCGGCTTCTCAATCGGAAGCTCGATCGGATTCGTTGCCGGTGCGTTGTTCACCGGAGCCGTTTCCTTTACCGGTTCTTCCACAATGGGCTTCCGGATCTTATCCGCCGGAACCTCCTGTACAACAGGCGTTTCTGTCGGACGTACAGGCTTTTCAACCGGTTTTACCGGCTCTCTTCTTTCTTCTTCGCGAGCATAATCCTTGTACTGCTGTGCAGTCGTGGGAACATTCGGACGGATCGGACGATTGCCCTGATCTCTTCTCTGCTGCTGTCCGCGGTTTGAGCCTTCATTTCGGCCGCCGTTCGGATTCTGTCTGCGCTGTCCCTGACCGCCTCTTTTGTTATTTCCGTGACCGCTATTCTTGTTGTTAAAAGAAGAATTTTCCGGTCTGAATAAGAATACGGGCTTTTTCTTCTTCGGTTCAGCGTCTGCGGAAGCGGAAGCCGGAGCTGCCTGATTCACCATCTTGTTTTCTACTGTATCCTTCGTTTCCTTCTCCACCTTTGAAGGAGCCTCCTTTTTTTCACTAGTCTTCGGTGCAAAATGCCTGCGCACTTTTTCCGCGTCAGTATCTTCAATACCGGACGCCGGCTTTAATTCATTATTTCCAAGAAACTCCAGCAGTTCTTTGCTTTCCTTCTTGAGTTCCTTTGCGAGTTCGTAAATTCTGATTTTTGCCATTCGTTATCCCCCGATCTTTATTACTCTGTCAGTTTCAGGATCGCTTTCGCAAATCCGGGATCCAATACAGCGACGCTGGTGCGTTCCTCCTGTCCAAGAGCATGCCCGAGTGATACTTTGTCTCCGTAGAGCACAAAGGGCACTCCGTAAAAGCTGCACTTGTCACTGAACTTCTTTTTCGTGTTGTCTGACGCATCCAATGAAACGATGACGAGTTCCGCCGTCTTTTCCCGGACTGCCTTCTCCACGGAAAAACCGCCGCTGACTGCTTTTCTTGCCCGCACGGACAGTCCGAGCATGTTCAGGACTTTATCCATTCAATTCACTCAGCCTTTCCTTCAGCGCTGCGTAAATGTCATCGCCGACAGAAGTCTTGTATGCCCGGTTAAGTGCCCGCTTCTTGATCAGAAGCTGGAAGCATTCTTCCGTATTGCACACATAAGCACCTCTTCCGTCTGCCTTACCGGTCAGATCCGGGAAGATTCCTTCCTCCGACCGTACAATGCGCAGGAGCTCCTTCTTGGGTTTCATCTGACCGCAGGCTATGCACATTCTTTCAGGAACTTTCTTCGTCGCCAAGTCTTATTACTCCTCTGTTTCATCGTAATTGCCGAATTCTTCGTAATTTTCCTCGTAGTTCTCTTCATACTCTTCATCATAATCATCGAAGAGACCTTCTTCACGAGCCTGAGATTCGGATTTGATATCGATCTTATAACCGGTCAGTTTTGCTGCCAGACGAGCATTCTGCCCTTTCATACCGATGGCAAGAGATAACTGGTTGTCCGGAACAACAACGAGTGCGCTGTGTTCATCTTCATCAGCAGCAACTGCAACGACCTTGGCCGGAGACAGTGCGTTTTCAACTAAAATTGCCGGGTTGTCATCCCAGTGAACGATGTCGATCTTCTCACCGTGAAGTTCATCCACGATCGGATTGATACGGCTGCCGTTGATACCGATGCATGCGCCGATGGGATCTACATTGGAATCATTGGACCATACTGCCATCTTGGTACGGGAACCCGCTTCACGGCTGATGGCTTTGATCTCAACAATGCCTTCCTTGATCTCCGCGACTTCCATCTCAAAGAGACGCTTTACCATGTTGGCTTTGGTTCTGGAGATCTGTACACGCGGGCCCTTGCCGCCGTCACGCATGCCGACTACATAAACCTTGACATGCTGAGTCGGAACAAAGGTCTCACCCGGAATGATGTCGTCCTTGGTAAGAATGGCATCGGCTTTGCCCAGGTTCACGCTGATGATGCCGTTCATGACACGCTGTACAACACCGGTCATGATGTCATGAGCACGGCTGTTGAAATATTCGCTGACGGTCTGACGCTCTTCTTCACGGATCTTCTGAAGGATAATGGATTTCGCGTTCTGTGCAGCGATACGACCGAATTCCTTGGAGCGGATCTCCACATTAACGGTTTCACCGAGAGCGGCCTTCGGATTGATCTCCTTAGCCTTTTCAACGGTGATCTGCGTAGCCGGATCTTCTACCTTTTCCACGATCTCCTTCGTGGAGTAAATGGAGAAATCACAGGTCTCGCGGTCGATATTGACCGTGATGTTTTCAGCAGAGCCGAAGTTATTCTCACAGGCTTTTCTTAAAGAAGCGTCGATCGCGTCAAAAAGAGCGGCTTTTGAAACGCCTTTTTCTTTTTCGAGAATGTCCAGCGCTTCCATCAGTTCCTTATTCATTTTCTTTTAATCCTCCTGATTATTACGGGTTATGGATATTATGCGTCCCAATCCACATATTCGCGGATCAGGGCGATGTTCTTTCGTTCAAACACCTTCTCTTCTTCGTTCAGAAGAACTGTTACGGTGTCTTTGTCAAAGGCCTTCAGGATACCGGTAAATTCCTTGGTACCGTCTTCTGCCTTGAAAAGCTTGAATTCGATCTCCCGGCCGGTATTGCGGATAAAATCCTTTTCCTTCTTGATCGGGCGTCCGAGTCCCGGGCTGGAAACTTCCAGAATGTAAGCATCTTCAATAAAATCGTCTTTATCCAGAAGATCGCTCATGGCTCTTGAAACGGTCTCACAGTCATTGATGTTCACACCGCCGTCTTTGTCGATATAAAAGCGAAGATACCACTGACCGGCTTCCTTCACATATTCCACATCCACAAGGTTCAGGCCGTTCTCCTGAAGGATCGGCGTGATCATGGTTTCTGCTTTCTGCTCGTAGCTTTCGTGCTTTGCCATATTCCTCCTTTGTTATGCATAAAGAAGGAGCGGATCTTACGACCCACTCCAAACTACAACTATCAAGTATATTCATACTATCACCAAAAGCCTTGAAAATCAAGGCTTTTTTGCGATTTTACAAAGATTTCTCAAAGTTTTTTCAGGAATCTTCACGGGTGAAGTTCCTTTTCAGCCGATCTGACGTTTTTTACAGTCAGCGTACCTTCTGCAGATGACCGGAAGCTTTCATCGCCGCGATGATCCGGTAAACTTCCAGTTCACAATCCTCCTCAGTACCGGCTTCCGCCATGACGCGAAGTACCGGCTCCGTACCGGACTTACGGAGAAGCACACGACCGTTTCCGCCAAGGGACTCTTCCGCTTCACGGACCGCCTGAAGAACTGCCGGATCATTCAGCGTGCCTTCTTTGTCATCCACTTCCACGTTTTTCAAAACCTGCGGATACATGGTGCAGCCCTGTCTCAGTGCGGACAGCGGCAGGCAGGAATCGATCATGACCTGCATGACCATCAGCGCGGTGATCAGGCCATCGCCGGTATGGGCATATTTACGGAAGATGATATGCCCGGACTGTTCGCCGCCCAGCATATGATCATTGGCCTTCATGTTTTCATAAACATAACGGTCGCCGACAGCTGTCTTCTCATAGCGGATGCCGCATTCATCGAATGCTTTGTACAGGCCGAAGTTGGACATGACCGTTGTTACAACCGTATTATTGGCAAGCTTGCCCTGCTTCTTCAGCCACTTGCCGCAGATATACATGATAAGGTCGCCGTTTAATTCCTCGCCCTTTTCATCCACTGCCAGGCAGCGGTCAGCATCGCCGTCAAAAGCAAAGCCTGCATCCATCTTGTTCCTCACTACATATTCCTGCAGACCCTCCATGTGTGTGGAACCACAGTTCAGATTAACATTCTGGCCATCCGGTTCTGCGTTGATGACATAGGTCTTTGCACCGAGCGCGTCAAATACCGCGCGCGCGATCATCCATGCGGAACCGTTGGAGCAGTCCAGCGCGATCTTGTAGTTTTCAAAGGAACGGCTCGGAATGTTGGTCAGATAGCCGATGTAACGGTTTCTTCCGGTATAGAAATCGATGGTCTTTCCGATCTGTGCGCCTTCCGAATAAGCAATTTCTTCCATTTCACCATCCAGATACTTTTCAATGGTATCCTGGATCTCATCCTCCATCTTCTCACCGTCGGCATCCATCAGTTTGATGCCGTTATCGTAGAACGGATTGTGTGACGCGGAGATCATGACGCCGCAGTCAAACTTTTCCGTACGGGTGATGTAGCTGACGCAGGGAGTCGTTGTAACATGTAAGAGATAAGCATCGGAGCCGGACGATGTAATGCCGGATGCCAGCGCATTCTCATACATATAGCTGGAACGGCGGGTATCCTTGCCGATGACGATGCGCGCTGCCTTACCGGTCTTTTCTTTGTAATACCAGCCCAGGAAACGTCCGATTTTAAATGCATGCAGTGCAGTCAGATCACGGCCTGCGCGTCCGCGGAAACCGTCAGTACCAAAATATTTACCCATAATACACCTCAGTTTTCTTTCAATTATCGTAATTTGTCATTAGCTGTTCAAATATTTTTGCATAACGAATAATTCTTTACTAATAAAGAGCCTTGTTTTTCTGTTAATGACTCAAAAAATATAATACATATTGCTGATAATAACAAGGTTTTTTTTATCCTATGCTGCGTTCCGACTTCAACCGGTCGATTTTGCCAATTATTCGCATTGAAAAAACACCGCTTTCATTGTAAAATATCATACGGAGGAAAAAGCTATGGCATTTGACGGAATCTTAGTGCGCGCGCTCCGGAACGAACTGGACCGGGAGCTTCAAGACGCGCGGATCAACAAAATCGCACAACCCGAACCCGAAGAGCTGATCATTACGTTCAAAACGCGGAATGGTCTTAAAAAAGTACTCATCAGTGCCAACGCTTCACTTCCGCTTATTTATCTTACAGAGGACAACAAACAGAGTCCTGCCACTGCGCCCGGCTTCTGCATGCTGCTTCGCAAGCATCTGAACAGCGCACGTCTTTTATCCGTGACCCAGCCCGGCCTGGAACGCGTCATCGTATTTACCATCGAACATCTGGATGAAATGGGTGACCTGAAACTGAAATATCTGAACATTGAGCTGATGGGCAAATATTCCAACATCATCTTCACAGATGACCGCGGCGTGATCCTGGATGCCATCCGTCATGTGCCGCCGTCTGTATCTTCTGTTCGCACAGTTCTTCCCGGCCAGCCCTACTTTATTCCGGACACCCAGAACAAAATCAATCCGGAAAGCGTGACAAAAGAACAGTTTCTTGAAATATTGGATGACAAGGACCGTTTGTCCGATGTTTTCTTCCGCCATTTTACCGGCTTTTCCGGTCCGGCAGTCCAGGAGATCCTGTATCACGAAGATCTGGACCCCGACCGCTATGTTTCGGAATTATCTCCGGATGAAAAAACAGATCTTGCAGATTGTTTCATCCGCATCGTAAACGAGCTTTTAAACAGCCCGCTCACTGCGGAGATTGCTTATGAAAACGGCCTCGGTCCGGTGCAGTATTCCGCGGTTCCGCTGGATTCCTACCGCGGCAATGAGGAAGAATATACCGTAAAGACCTTTGATTCGCCGAGTCTCATGCTGAAGACTTATTTCAGCGAGCGCAACATCACCACCAACATGCGGCAGAAATCGCAGGACATGCGCAAGGTTGCGGAGACCCTTCTCTCCCGTGCGGTGAAAAAGCTGGATCTTCAGAAAAAACAGATGAAGGATACGGAGAAAAGAGAAACATACCGTTTGTACGGCGAACTCCTGAATGCGTATTCTTACCAGCTTCCGGTCGGTGAAAAGACCGTTTCTGTGCTGAATTATTACGATAATACCGAACTTAAGATTCCCACAGATCCGGATCTTTCCATAGCCGACAACGCGAAACGCTACTTTGACAAGTACACCAAGCAGAAGCGCACCTGTCAGGCACTGGAAGAACTGATCCCGCAGACAGAAAGCGAGATTGAACATCTCTCTTCCATCGTCCTTGCTATTGACATTGCCCGTGATAACGAAGACCTTCAGCAGATTCGCGAAGAAATGGCCGATGCCGGTTTCATCAAACGGCAGGTCGGTAAGAACGGCCGTAAGATCAAGAGCGCTTCCAAGCCCTGGCACTACATTTCTTCGGACGGTTATGACATCTATGTAGGCCGCAATAATCTGCAGAACGACATGCTGACCTTTAAATTTGCCGACGGCAATGACATCTGGATGCACGCCAAGAAGGCCCCCGGTTCTCATGTTATCATCCGCACACGGAATGAGGAGATCCCGGACCGTACCTATGAAGAGGCCGGTGCTCTGGCAGTCTACTATTCCACTGTTCGTGACAACCCCAAAGCGGAAGTGGATTACATTGAAAAAAAGCATGTGAAAAAGCCGAACGGAGGTGCTCCGGGCTTTGTAGTATATTATACCAATTATTCCCTGATGGCCTCGCCGGATATTTCCGCGCTCCGTCAGGTAAATGACTGATCGGGAGGTACGCATGAAAGACAAAGGTGCTTGGCTCGTAACACTGGCCATACTCGTCATTGCATCCGCATTCACGATTTTTGCGGGTATTTCCATTTATAATCTCACATCCCGCCCCGGAAGTGCAAAGGACAAGGATAAGGAAATTGTTTCTGCCGATGACACGCAGGAAACCGGTGAGAACGATCCCGCATCGGAAGGTCCGGAGGACACCACCGCAGATACGGCAGAACCCACGACCGATCCGAATTACAATCCGCTGGATGACGGAATTCCCGTGGTTCATCCGCTGACAGATGAACAGCTGGATTACATTGCCTCTCATTATGACGGGACTTCCGAATACGTTTATACGGCTCCGGACATGGGAGAAAGCGGGATCCCCGCCTCGCTGGAACATTTTAAACAGAAACTTGCGGGCATTGACCGCATCCTTTTCACCGGTGAGCCCATGAATGCCTATTTCACCTTCGTACTGACACATGAATACGAAGAAAATATCACGAATCAGATCCTGGACATGCTGAGTTATTACAATGTCCACGCGACCTTCTTCCTGTGTCAGGGTTACGCCGAGGCTTATCCGGAGATCGTGGAGCGTCTGATCAAGGACGGTCATGAGATCGGTTCTCTGGGTGCCTCCTATCCGGACGGCGGCCTGTCCACATACGGCCTGAAAGATCAGATGAATGACATCATCCAGTTCCAGACTTTCATGGAAAACACCTACAACTACACCATGAAGCGCTTCTATCCCTGCGGTGAAATGATCTCCTGTCAGTCAGCCGTCCTCTGGACACAGATGGGATTTGACGTTGTGCTGTACGGTGCTGCTTATGAAGATTACAGTCATGATGCAGAGATCGATCCTGAAGCGTTCCTGAACGACATGAAGGCCTACCTTCATAACGGCGTCATTTACCGTTTCCATACGACCAACCAGAGCACCAATAATCTGATGCCCGGTCTCATCACTTATCTTCAGCAGAGCGGATTCACCATCAGCCTGCTCCCGTAAACCGGATTGCCCCTGCCGCCGATGGATTCGCATCGGCGGCATTTTTTTTGCATCTCGTAAGGCGGAAAATGACCGTTCTCTTCCACTTTTGTCAATTTACGGAATCGAACAGATATTCCGAACTTTTGTTTGCTTTTCCCAAACATATGTGCTATAATTGATTCATCAATTATGAGGAGGTTTCCCATGGGAAACGGTAAAATCACGGATAAACAGCTGGAGATCCTGAAGTACATGGAAAGTGAATGCCTGAGAAAGGGTTATCCGCCGTCCGTACGTGAGATCTGCAAGGCCGTTAACTTAAGTTCTACTTCTTCTGTGCATGCTCATCTGAATTCACTGGAAAAGAACGGCTATATTCGGCGTGACCCCACCAAACCGCGTGCCATTGAGATCCTGGATGACAGTTTCCAGATGGTTCGTACGGAAACTGTACCCATTCCCATCGTCGGACGCGTCGCCGCCGGTGAGCCCATCCTTGCGGAACAGAACATTGATACTTATTTTTCAGTTCCTGCAGATTATATGCCGCCCACGCAGAATGATGTTTTCGGTCTGGTCGTAAAAGGTGATTCCATGATCGAGGCCGGTATTTTCAGTAAAGACATTCTGATCGTGGAAGCTCAGAAGACCGCAAAGAACGGCGATGTCGTGGTTGCTCTTCTGGATGATTCAGCAACCGTAAAAACTTACTATAAGGAAAAAGGCCACTATCGTCTCCAGCCGGAAAACAGTTCCATGGAGCCCATCATCGTAGATCGTGTAGAGATTCTCGGAAAAGTCCGTTCACTCTTCCGCCCGGCCGTTTTCTGATTCTCAAAAATATATAGAAGACCGTGATTCCATTAGCAGGATCCCTTTCCGGACAGCCGGTGCAAGGATCTGTTAAACTGTGAAATGCGCTCCTTTACCAGACATTCGGTTAAGGGGCGCATTTCATATATCACATCTTTTTATTGATATCCGGTAATACATTCGGACTTGTATCTGTCATACAGCCTTTCAATTACACCGTCTTTCATACGCAGCACTTCATCGGCTCTATCCGCCACCTCCATGTCGTGCGTAACAACGATCACTGCATAGCCGTCGTCATGCGCAAGAGACATTAAGAGATCAATGATTTTCTCTGTATTTTCCGAATCCAGATTGCCGGTGGGCTCATCCGCGAGCATCAGTCGTGAATCCATCGTCATCGCACGTGCAATCGCGACGCGCTGCTGTTCACCGCCGGAAAGCATGACCGGAAAACGATTCAAAACCGTTTCCGGCAGATTCACCTTTTTCACAAGCTCGGCTGCGCGCTTTCGCGCTTCCTTTCCTTTAACGCCGCGCAGTTCCATCGGAAATGTAATGTTTTCCTGGACAGTCAGAAGCGGCAGCAGCCGGAAGGACTGATAGATCACAGCGGCATGCTTCAGACGATAGTCCGCAAGATCCATTTTTCCGGTGGATTCCCCTTCAAACAGGATCTCTCCGCTGTCCGGTACCGAAAGACCTGCCATCAGACTCAGCAATGTGGATTTTCCGCTTCCTGAACTTCCGACCAGCGCGTAGAATTTTCCGGTTTCAAAACTGCAGTTGATGCCGCGGAGCGCATGAACCGTCTGATAGCGGGATCGATATGTAAATTCAACATCCTTAATTTCAAGAATCGCCATTTCACACCTCCATTACAGTTCCTGCAAAAGTTCAAGACTTCCGGTTTTTAACTGACGCAGGATCCCGCTTGCGGTTCCTATCAGCCATAAAAGCACAAAAAGCATCGTCAAAATCATGCATTTTACAGTAAACTCATGATGCAGAACTCCCACTGTGAGTATCACTCCGACCAAGGTTCCAATTACAAGAAGCAATACCTGTTCCAATAAGAACATTGAAAAAATCACGCCGTTTCCGGCACCGATGGCTCTCATGACCGCTGTTTCGTATTTCCGGGACTGCGCGATCAGGCGTGATGCAAATACTGCCGCAAACAGAACAAGAGCGAATAAAAAGCCGAACAGAAGCGAAATATAATTCAGCTGACGCTGCATGGAAGAGGTCGTGGAAATATATGCTGCATCGTCCAGTACGGCGTAATTACGCACATGCCCCGTTGTTCGCGCAGGAACAAACCCCGCGTTCTGAAGCACATCGCGCATTTCTGAAAGATGCGCGGAATCCCGCAGGCGGAACGTCAAATACTGAAATGACAGTCTTTTGAGGTTCTCTTCCGGTACCATCCCGTCAAACGGATCCGCATAGGGCGTATAAATGGTTTCTGCCGTGGAGACCGGTGTATAAATGCCCGCAACTCTCAATAGACAAGTGTTGAATTCCGTGCCGCCCCATTGTTTGGATGTCATATACAGGACTTCGATGGTATCGCCAATACCGATCCCGTTCTCTTCTGCCATGGAACGCGGAAGCACTGCGATATTCGATTCCGTGCCGGAGAGATCCGCCTCCGAATATCCGGGAAGCCATGCCACCTCCGGACTTTCCTCAAAATAAAAATCCGGGGAGCCGCTGATTCGATTCGTCATCATCCAGACCGGTTCTCTGGAAAGCTGTGCTTCCAGCGTTTCAATAGCAAAACCGGATGCAGGGGGAATGAACGGATCAATGGTTTTTTCAGTGCCATCGGCGGTTCTTGTAATACCGCGAAACCGATAATGCGAAACCTGCGTGCCAAAGGTACAACGCTCCACCTGTTTGGATGACGCAATTCCATAAGCCACATCACCGCGGATCACAAGGCCGGAAATATTCTTACCGCTGCTATTCGTTGCATAACCGTTTATAACAGAATGACTTTCCACATCACGAAGATTTGATTCATAACGCATTTCGGACGCGTTCAGCGTGGTAAAGAACAAAACCGCAGCACATACCAGAACGCATATTGAAATCGTCCTCATACCGCCGCGTGCAAACGATAAAAATGCATATTTCATGCGGCCGGACAGTTTGGATGAGGAAATACTCCTCGTTCTTTTCTGCACTGTTTTTGTGCGTTTTTGGGTGTTCTTTTCATCCCGAAGCGCTGCCAGCGTAAATATTGCGGTAAACAGCATAATAACGAGCAGAAATCCTGCCGATGCCAGCAGATACAGTTTCAGATCCTGTACCGGCTGAAACTCCAGCCTGCGGACAATGGACAATGCCCCCGAGGAAAATCTTGTATCGGTTACGGAGGTCTTTTTTGCAAACTCATCTACCATGCGGAGAACTCTTTTTTCCAAAATTCCGGAAGCCATCATTCCGAGAATTGCCGCGGGAATGTAGATCAGGACCGCTCCTGATTCAAAATAACCGGCCGCAAATGCTCTACGCGCGCCAAGGTCGGTCATGATCCGCGCCGTATCCTTCTGCCGGATCACATAAAGATTACAGTACACGGTCAACACCGCCAGAATCAACAGGATCGTCACAGCAAGAAACAGCTGTGCGATCTGCTTCATTTCTTCATATGGACGTGCAGCCTGCGCATACCCCTGATCATACAGGGTCAGTCGGTATCCAATGGGGAGCCGCTCTTTGGCTTCAAGATAAAACGTTTCCGCTTTACGATTATTAAGATGATACGTTCCGATCGTATAGCCTGTAGGACACGCCGACTCTTTTGCAGGATCTGAAACAGGCAGTATGATGAGGCCCGGGTCATCGTCCGGAGATTCCAGAATACCGACCACACGATATTCCTCCGTCTCCGAGATCTCCGGCGATGTACTCTGATAAATACCGCCGTCCGTCTTTGCAAATGCCAGACGAATCACATCGCCCGCCCCGGCTTCTGCATACTCCGCCGCTCGAACAGACAAAAGGCAGACCGCCTCTTCATTCTGATATTCCTCTTTCACGAATGTACGGCCTTCCCGAAGCTTCATCTCTTCCTGCTGATACGGCCGATAGTATTCAAGATCCGATACTTTCTGCACACGAAATCCGTTATTCCGTAACGCCATAAGTGCTGCTGCTCTGCGATACGGATCCTCCTCCGGAATACCATCAGAAGTGTTTCTGAATACCGGAAGTTCCTGCACTTTGCCATCGATCTCAAGAGTCATTGCCGAAGGCTGGAACCAGATATAACTGCTGGTCCCCGAAAAATAGTATCCGGTCATGACATAGGAGGCCGGTCTTGGAAGGGAGCCAAATTCCGTCTCCGGTTCCAGGCCATAGGGACTGACAAATACCATGAGACCGGTATGATCCTTCGTAGAATAAAGGCATTCTTTAATAATTCCCACATACGCGCCGGATGCACGGTCATAGGTGATAAAGGATACCTCCAGTACTGCAGCGTTCTCATCATAGAGCGCGTTATCCTTACGGACCACGCCATCAATGAGTCCAAGCTCCGCGGAATCCGCCTCAAAAGCTTCACAACCCTCTAGTTCACGGATCGTCCGGAAAACATCCCGGTTTTCTTCAAGTGATGCTTTCAAGGCTTCGTCATAAACCGTTTTGTCCGGATAATCATGCCCCACGTATTCCAGCTCCGCGATGGAATGATAGAACGAATCGCAGTTTTTCAGATAACCGGTAATTGCGGAAAGAACAGCCGTGCCAAGCGTTAGCATTGCCGTCAGGATCGTCAAAAGCATCAGAAACAGCACCGAACGCGCCGGTGTTCTGAATATACTTTTAATTCCCATGCGAAATGCTTTCATTGCTGCTCCTTTGTGATGTTGATATTGACCGTAATCATCGTAAGCCGCTCACAGCGGCATTACCGGTCACAGGAAAGCTCACTACGGCATTGCCTTTCATAAGAAAGCGCACACCGGATCGATGTGCGCCTTACAGTTATCGTTCTTCTCTGAAATAAGAAAGGCCCAGGCTCTGCGGCGGAAGACTCTCCTTCTTTTCACGTGCAGACACAAAAATCAGTACAATGACCGTTACGACATACGGAAGAGCTTTGATCAGCTCCTGATCCGCAACACCCAATCCCGGAATATAGTTGTGAATGATCAGAAGGCCGCCAAACAGGAATGATCCGATGATGCCTACATTCGGTTTCCATACAGTGAAAATAACAAGCGCAATAGCCAGCCATCCGCGATCGCCAAAACCGTTGTTGGACCATACACCAAATGCATAGTCCATAATATAGTACAGTCCACCCAGACCGGCAATCATGGAACCCAGGCAGGTGGATACATATTTGTAGCGTCCGACATTGATACCTGCTGCATCAGCGGTACCCGGGTTTTCACCAACGGCTCGTAAATGCAGGCCCACACGGGTACGCTTCAAAATATAAGCCGTCGCAAATGCGATGATAATTGCCGCATATGCCAGGAAGCTGTAAGAAAGGAACAGGTCACAGAAGCCGCGTACAAAAGCTGTTAACCAGGAAGGTGCATTGGCTGCGCTCATGGCATTCAGAAGCGCGTCATACGGCAGCTTGGTCTTGAAAACGCTGCTGGTGGCTGTCAGGTTAATGGACGGAACATCGGCATCGGCCAGTTTGATCAGAGAGCCGCCGAAGAAATTACCAAAGCCCACGCCAAAGGTCGTCAGCGCAAGACCGGTAACATTCTGATTGGCTCGAAGCGTGACCGTGAAAAAGCTGTATACAAGCCCCATTAACAATGAACCCAGGAGCGCACAGGCAAGCGGGATCAGAATTGCCAGAAACGGTACGATGTTTTCCGGACCAACCGCATTCTCATAGAAAAACGCGCCAATAACCGCACAGATACCGCCCATGTACATGACACCCGGGATACCCAGATTCAGATGACCGGATTTTTCCGTGATCGTCTCACCGGTAGAACCAAAAAGAAGCGGAATGCCCATGATAACAGCACGCTGTAAAAATGTGATCATGCCTTTGCCTCCTTTCTGCTGTGGTTGAAATGGATCTGATAGTTAATGAAGAATTCGCAGCCGATAATGAAGAAAATGATGATGCCGGTCAGGATCTCGGAGAAGGACTTATTCAAGCCGAACTGTGTAGAGATCTCAATTGCGCCCTTCTGAAGGAAAATGATCAGCATGGAAACAAAGATCATGACGATCGGATCGAATTTTGCCAGCCAGGATACCATGATCGCGGTAAATCCCTGTCCGCCTGCAGAATCACGGGTAACCGTGTGGTCCGTACCACTGACGATCAAAAGACCGCAGATACCGCAGATCGCACCGGAAAGGAGCATCGTACGAATGATGACTCTCTTGACGTTGATACCGATATATCGCGCAGTATTCTCACTCTCACCAACAACGGCGATCTCATAGCCGTGCTTGGAGAACCTGAGATAAATAAATATAAAAATCGTGATCACAACAACGATCAGGATGTTGCAGAGATAGCTCTGTCCAAAAATAGCCGGAAGCCAGCCGGCCTTGGTATCGCCGTTTATGATACCGATCTGGCCGGAGCCCTTCGGTACTGCCCACTGATAAACAAAATAGTTGATGATCTGCATCGCGATGTAGTTCATCATCAGTGTGAACAGCGTCTCATTCGTATTCCACTTTGCCTTGAAAAGCGCCGGAATGACGCCCCATACTGAGCCTGCAATCACTGCACAGACAAACATGATCGGGAACAGGACCGGTGACGGAAGACGGTTTCCGAGGAACAGCATGCAGGTCGCCGTAGCCATCGCGCCTGCCAGAACCTGACCTTCAGCACCTGTATTCCAGAAACGCATCTTGAACGCCGGGGTCACAGCCAGTGAAATGCAAAGCAGAATGGCGGTTCCCTGCAGTAAAGACCATCTGCGGCGCGCGGTTCCGATGGCACCATCGACCAGTGTGGCAAAGACTCTCAGGGGATTCAGACCGGTCAGGGCAAAGGTTACGATGGCGCAAAGAACAAGCGCAAGAGCGATTGCAGCGATCCGGATCAGCCAGGCCTTTACAAGGGCGATCTCCGTTCTTTTGGAAATGTGAAAAAGCGGCTCTCTCACTTGCTGCCTCCTTTCGTCATTAACAGACCGATTTCTTCCTTGGTGGTCGTACGGGCATCGACGATGCCGGTGATGCGGCCCTGGCCGATGACCACGATGCGGTCACAGAGTTCCAGAAGCACGTCCAGGTCCTCACCGACAAAAATGACGGCTACACCCTTTTCCTTCTGCTCATTCAGCAGATTATAGATCATGTAGGATGAATTGATATCCAGACCGCGTACGGGATAAGCAGCCATCAGAACCGTAGGCGCTGCCGCGATTTCACGGCCAACAAGAACCTTCTGCACGTTGCCGCCGGAAAGACGGCGTACCGGTGTTGCTTTATCCGGTGTAACTACTTCAAGCTGACTGATAATGCGATCTGCCAGCGATTCCGGTTCCTTTTTCTTCAGAAAAGCACCTTTACCGGCTCGGTAACTTCTCAGCATCATGTTATCGGTAATACCCATGTTGCCGACAAGGCCCATGCCCAGACGATCTTCCGGAACAAAGGACAGACGGACGCCCAGATTACGGATCTCAAGCGGTGTCTTGTCGCGAAGATTTTCAAGCTTGCCTGTGGCCGGATCCACATACTGAATACCGCCGTAATTGGCCGGATGCAGTCCGGCGATGGTTTCCAGAAGTTCACGCTGTCCGGAACCGGCAATACCGGCAATGCCCAGGATCTCGCCGCTGTTCGCAGTGAAGCAGACATCATCAAGTTCCTTAATGCCCTCTTTGTTTTCACATTTCAGATGGGCAACGATCAGACGCTCCCTGGGATCCTTGGGTTCTGAACGCTGAATGTTCAGACTCACCTTCTTGCCGACCATCATTTCCGTCAGCTGATTTTCAGAGGTTTCCGCAGTGTTGACTGTACCGATGTATTCGCCCTTTCTTAAAACAGCAACCTTATCGGACAGGGACAGCACTTCGTGCAGCTTATGTGTAATGATGACGATGGCCTTGCCATCCTCTCTCATTCGGCGAAGTATTTTAAAGAGTTTTTCCGTCTCCTGCGGAGTCAGAACGGCTGTGGGCTCATCCAGGATCAGGATATCAGCACCGCGATACAACACCTTGATGATCTCAACCGTCTGCTTCTGCGAAACGGACATCTCGTAAATTTTCTGATTCGGATCGATATCAAAGCCGTACTGCTCGGAGATCTCGCGAACACGCTGAGCAGCAGCCTTCAAATCGTAACGGCCCTGATTTTCAAGGCCAAGAATAATGTTTTCCGTTGCAGAGAAAACATCGACCAGCTTGAAATGCTGGTGGATCATTCCGATCTTGTACTGGAATGCGTCCTTGGGAGACGCGATGATGACCTCTTTTCCGCCAACCAGGATCTGGCCGGCATCCGGATAATAAATACCGGAGATCATATTCATAAGAGTGGTCTTTCCCGAGCCGTTCTCGCCCAGGATCGACAGGATCTCACCGTAATTTACCGTAAGACAGACGTCTTTGTTTGCAACGACCTTGCCGAATGTTTTTGTAATGTTCTTCAGCTCGATCGCAGGGGTCTTGTCGCTCATAATGAGTCTCCTTGCCTGAAATTATAAAATCATCCGTACAGAAATGCACGAATGAAGTCAGAATCTGTTCCTTGTTGCAAATTGCAATAACCGTGGTCCGAAGAAGGCGGCATTGCAGGTCATAAAAAGGGCCCGGGAGGCGGACAAGCCGCTCTCCCCGGGTTTCCCAGAAAATTAATATGCAGCGTTCAGCTGTTCAATACCGTCGATAGCAAGATCGAAGTACGGAGCAGAACGGAACTCGGACTCATGGAAGTAACCATCCTTGACAACTTCAGTGTCCGGAGTATATGCTTCATCGGTATCAACGTCAGCCATGTAAGAATCGATTGCAGCACCGCCAACGGTGAAGTTCGCGCAGTCAAATACATGGATCTCGCCCTTTTCAAGCTGAGCCTTGACTTCGTCGATCTTAGCCTGAGTACCTTCTGCAGCAGCCTTGTCGTTTACAGCAGTAAGTTCAACAGAGCCGGTAGCGATGGAACCGGTCCAGTCAGTGTCGATGGCCTTGCCATCCTTTACGCACTGGATCATGTACTCGAAGTACGGCTGCCAGTTGATTCTGGAAGAAACGATGAAGGTGTTCGGGCAAGCGGAAATCGTGGAACCGTTGTAGGAAACGTTCGGAACGCCGGCTTCTTCACAAGCGGTCGGAGCACCCATGGAGTCTGCGTGCTGAGAAATCAGAACACAGCCGTTGTTCAGAAGCGTCTGAGCAGCTTCCTTCTCAAGAGTCTCATCATACCAGGAACCGGTGAACTGTACCTGCATGGTAACAGACGGGCAAACAGAACGAGCACCAAGGAAGAATGAGGTGTAACCGGAGATAACTTCCGCGTAGGTGTAAGCACCGACATAACCCATCTTTGCGCCTTCAGCGGTGATTGCGCCGCTTTCGATCATTTCATTCAACTTCATGCCTGCTGCAACACCTGCAAGGTAGCGGCCTTCGTAAATGGATGCGAATGCATTGTGAAGGTTTGCAATATTTGCGGTATGAGCGGTGGTGCCGGTAGCATGGCAGAACTGAACATCCGGATTCTCGGATGCAGCCTGAGCCAGGAAAGACTCATGGCCGAAGGAATCTGCAAAGATTACATTGCAGCCGTGGTCAATAAGGTCCAGTGCAGCTTCGTAGCATGCATTGGTCTCCGGAATACCGGTCTTCTCCAGGAATTCAACGCCCTGTGCCTTGCATGCAGCCTTTGCGCCTTCCATGAAGTTACGATCATAGGTAGAGTTTTCATCATGAAGATAGATGAAACCAACCTTGACAGTCTTGCCGTTTGCTTCTTCCTTCTTACCGCCGTTGCCGCAGCCTGCCAGGCAGGACAGAACAAGTAATGCAGCAAGAAGAGCAACTAAAACTTTTTTCATTTTTTTCTCCTCCAAAATTTTATATATCTTTAACCGCAGATGCGGAAAAGATCAGTTTCAGTCCGTGAAGACGATCCCCTCGTTTTCATCCATGGACAGGACGCGTGCCAGTGATTCCACACGGACCCCCGTTTTGCGGATCTGGTCACCGCCCGGCTGAAAGGCCTTTTCAATGGCAATACCGCAGCCCGCAACCCTTGCGCCTGCATCCTGAACAAGCTTGATCAGACCGCGAAGCGCTTCTCCGTTTGCAAGAAAATCATCGATGATGAGCACATTGTCATCTGCTGTCAGGAATTTTCTGGAAACGATGATATCATATTCTCTTCCGTGTGTGAAAGACATGACCTTAGCCGTGTAAACTTCACCGGCAATGTTCTTGGTCTTGCTCTTCTTCGCAAACAGGACCGGTACGCCAAACTGCTGTGCCGCAATGCACGCGATGCCGATGCCCGAAGCCTCGATCGTCAGGATCTTCGTGATTTTTTCATCCTGATAGAGTCGTTTCCACTCTTTACCCATCTCCGCCAGAAGCTCCACATCGATCTGATGATTCAGAAAGCTGTCCACCTTCAGAATGTCTGCACCGATCACGATACCGTCTTTGCGGATGCGATCTTCAAGAAGTTTCATAACTGCACCTCCGTCAGAAAAAATACACGACCATTTTACAATTAAACATCTTAAATTTCAAGAACTCTATGTATGTTTTTGAATTTTTTTGTCAATTATTTCGCTGCTTTCTTCTTACGCTTCTTTGCGGCTGCTATCGTCCCCATCAGGCTGAAAACCACAAAGACCGCCGGGCAAACGATGCCGCAGATCACCGTAACTTCACTGGCACCGTAACCGATAATGACCTGCATGATCATGCCGGCTACGGAAACCACGAGTGCAGCGATACCGGCAATGAATCCCCGGTGAACAAACGACGGTTCTTCACAGGTCGCAGCGCCGATGATACCCGCAACAAGCTCACCCGGTGCTGAAAGAACCGTGACCACAAACGCCGTCAGAAGAAACGGCATCTGCTCTTTTCCAACCTGACGCATGTTGACTGCAGTAGCAAAGAAATTCATAAAAGTTATGCCGAAGAAGAACCGGATAATGGATGCAAAGATCATGAGAATACTGCTGACCTTCATTGCTTTAGTCAATAATTTCATAAAACTCCTTTTACCATATAAGCCGCAAACGCGCCAATAAACCATAAAGTCATTCCGTTTTCCGTCCAATAAAGCGATTGCGTTTCAGCAAAGATATGATACAATTATTATATCAAAAAGGAAAGGACTTATCACGACATCCATGAAAAAAGAAGAGTTTTTTCTGAAATCCAACGATAATAAGACCGATCTGCATGTGATTGCCTGGATTCCCGAAACGGAGATTCGCGGTGTGCTGCAGCTGACACACGGTATGGTGGAGTACATCGACCGCTATCACGACTTTGCCGTTTTCATGGCCGATCACGGTTTTGCCGTCATTGGACACGACCATCTGGGCCACGGCCGTTCTGTAACAGACTCCGACAAGCTGGGCTTCTTCTGCGACAAAAACGGACACGCGATCGTGATCGAGGACATTTTCAAGATCACCCAGGAGGCACACATGCGCTGGCCTGAAAAGCGCCTGTTTATTCTGGGACACAGCATGGGTTCTTTTATGACCCGCCGCTATCTTGCGCTTCATGCTTCTTCCGTAAACGGCGCCATCATTATGGGTACCGGTTTTGTCCCCGCAGGACTTGCCGGGCTCGGTCATTTCCTCTCCGTGCTCACTGCACTTTTCCGCGGCCCGTTCTACCGCAGCAAGCTTCTGACGGGGCTTGCCCTCGGCGGCAACAACAAGGCCTTCGAGCCTGCGCGTACGCCAAACGACTGGCTGTCCCGTAATACAGAAAATGTTGACCGCTATCAGGCAGATCCGCTCTGCGGTTATATGTTTACCGCTTCCGCTTATAAGGATTTCTTTAAAGTAATCGGCCTTGTGGCCAAGGAAGACTGTTTTGAAGATCTTCCGTCCTCACTGGCACTTCTGATCACTTCCGGTGAAAAAGATCCGGTCGGCGGAAAAGCCGCATGTCCGAAGGTCAAAGCGGTCTATGACCGTTACGGGATCCACGATGTTACGATCCGTCTTTATCCGGATGACCGGCACGAGATCCTGAATGAAGTGGACCGCGATGTGGTCTATGAAGACATTCTGACGTGGATCAATGCACATATGTAATGAAAATAAACGAGGGACTGCCGATGCTTTTGCATCGCACAGTCCCTTTTTTGTTTTCATCAAGCCTTTTCTTCCGCTTGCTGTGTCCGCTTCTTATCGGAAACGATCATGACCGAGCCGACAAACAGGCTTAACTGTCCGATGATATTGATGATCTCCGCGAGCCAGTTCATGAACGCTTTGGAAAAATCCTTTGATGCCAGATATCCCATGCAGAGAAGCATCACAAACGCAATCCCAAAGAGCAGGATCGCCGCAGGCTTTTTCTTTCTGGAAGCATCAATCATAAGACCGCCCACTAAGCCCATAAGACCGAGGATCATGAGTACCACAAAAACCATGGTTCCGGAAAATACCATCGGAACAACGGCTGCTGAATACACAGGCACTTTTTTCTGCGCTTGAAAAGCATCGTCAGAAGAAGGGACGCTCCGGCCAGAATGAAGCCGATGGACTGAACCGGGAAAAACATCTGATTCAGTTTGTCAAAATCCATGATACCTGCTGCATAGAGAAGCTTCCAGGAAGCTTTCAGCGCGCCCGCCATAAAGATCATGACAGTACCGGCAGCAAACAGGGTATACATGCTGCGCCCCATCCTGCCATAATACTCCTTCCTAAGGACCATGGAAGTGAATAGAAATATGACAACCGGAACAAAGTCCGCAACAGCCATGGAAACTGACATAAAAACTCCTTAAAAAAAGCCAAAGCTCAAAGTTCCTTTACGTCCACACGTTTTCCGTCGCGCCAGATTCTTTCAAGATCATAAAACATGCGGTCTTCTTTGTTGAAAATATGTACAATGATATCGTTGTAATCCATCAGGATCCAGCTTCCGGAATCGTAGCCTTCCACTGCGCGGTGCTCATAACCCGCACGGCCCAGAACCTCATCCACATTGTCTGCAAGAGCGCCGATCTGACGGCTGTTCTCCGCACTTGCAATGATGAAGTAATCTGCAACCACCGTGACCCGGCTGATATCCAGCACTGTGATATCCTTCGCCTTTTTATCGTCCAGCGCCTTATACGCCAGCTTGACTTTTTCTTTTACCTGTTCGATCTCCATGTCTCCTCCGTATGCTTAGGTAATGTGAAGATTTTTGTAATACTCGTAAACCGCCTTGGAAGTGGGATCAATATCCGCAAGGTCTTTCTTGGATACGAATTCGATGGTATCCCGTGAGATCTCATATACCGCGCGGTCAATGTCTTCAAACGCGGTGCTTCGAATCTCTTTCAGATTCGGAGCCCGATCGCGGTTCGGTTCAATATAATCCGCCACATAAATGATCTTTTCAAGAAGCGTCATTGCCGGACGCCCCGTGGTATGGTACGCAACCGCAGAAAGAATATCCGGATCGTTAATACCGTACTGTTCCTTGGCCAGGAACGCCCCCATTTTGGCATGCAGAAGCGCGGTATTGCGCCGTTCCACATCGGTCATCTTAATGCCCCATTTTTCGCACTTTGCGATACGCTCAGCGGGTGCGATGTTCTTCGCACAGTCATGAAGAATTCCCGCAATAAACGCGCGATCCAGATCTTCTCCATAACGCATGGCAAGACTCGCCGCAGTATAAGCAACACCAAGCGTATGCTGATAGCGTTCCTTGTCCAGCGTTTTCTTTATCGCTCTCTTGATTTCAAGATACTTTTCATCCCGAATCATTCAGACCTCCCTGTACAGACTCCGTTTTTGAATATAAGCTTCCACGTCTTCTGTTACAAGTCCGTGAACATCACCGCCTGTGCGGATCTTTTCGCGAACTTCGGTCGATGACACCTCCATCGGCTTCATTTCAAATGATACGACCATACCCCCGTACTTGTCAATAAGCTCCTTTTGAACGGATGCCGCCTGTTCGGAGTTCAGTTCCTTCCCACGCATGACAACTGCCACGATCGCATTCGCCATAACAGCTTCAATACGGTACCAGTGAATCATGTGGAAGAACGCGTCGGCGCCAATGAGAAGATAATACTCATTTTCCGGCATCTGCTTTTTCAGTTCTTGCAGTGTATCCGCAGTATAGGTGTTTCCTTCTCTTCTGCATTCCAGATCGGAGACAGAAAAAGCCGGATGATCCTTGATCGCAAGTTCCGTCATGGCAAGACGGTCTTCTTTTGAAGACACCTTGCGCATGCCGACTTTATAATGCGGAGTACCCGAAACCATAAAAATGACTTCATCCAGAGCCAGTGCCTGCATCGCTTCTTCCGCAACACGAATGTGCCCGGCATGCACCGGATCAAAAGTGCCGCCCAGGATACCGATCTTTTTCATGATCATCTGGGAAGAACGATCTTACGGTCTTCCGGCTTCTTGGCAGGCTTGTAGAGTACGATTTTCTTGCCGATGACCTGCACAACTTCCGCATGCGCGCGGTCAGCAAGGACCTCTGCGATAGAACGGGGATCGTCCATGCAGTTTTTAAGAACGCCGATCTTGATCAGCTCATTGGCCTCAATGGCCTCGATGACAGCCTCGGTAAGTCCCGGCGTCACAATGTCTTTACCGACATTGATGACCGGATTCAGATTCATGGCAAGGCCTTTTAAATATGCACGCTGTTTGCTCGTCATGACGAACCTCCGAATTATTTGTAGTAATCAAAAGCGTGACCGTACATCTGAACGGTATCGCCTTCTTCGATGCCGGCTTCTTCCAGATCATCCAGAATACCGGTATCTTTTAAGAAACGCTGGAAGAACTGGAAGCCCTTTTCCGAATCCAGGTTCGTATAGCCCAGCATCTTTTCGATGCGCGGACCTTCGACCACAAAGAGTCCCTTTTCCGGATTCTCCACGGTATACGGGAGTTCGGCGTTGGCATCGAATGCATATTCAAACTCCGGCTCATAAACCGTGACTTCCTTGGGCATCTCATTCAGACGGGACTGAATGTAATACAGAAGTTCCTTCAGACCCATGTTTGCAGCCGCTGAGATCTTGAATACCGGAACATCCTCCGATTCAAATTCACGGCGGATCCGCTCAACCGGGTCCTCTTCTCCGTCCTCCGTAACGATGGCATCACATTTATTGCAGACGATGATCTGCGGCTTCTCCGCCAGTTTCTCGCTGAACTTCATAAGCTCCGCGTTGATGGTCCTAATGTCCTCCACCGGGTCGCGACCTTCTGTAGACGCAGCATCCACGACGTGAAGAAGAAGCTTGCAGCGTTCCACATGACGCAAAAATTCATGACCAAGACCAACGCCCTCTGACGCGCCTTCAATCAAGCCGGGAATATCCGCCATAACAAAACCGCCGCCTTCAAAATCCACAACACCCAGCACCGGGTTCAGCGTGGTGAAATGATATTCGGCGATCTTGGGGCGTGCGTTGGATACCGCTGAGATCAGCGTAGACTTGCCGACACTCGGAAAGCCGATAAGACCCACATCCGCAATGCACTTCAGTTCCAGATTGACCCAGAGTTCCTGCGCCGGCTGACCCGGCTTTGCATACTTGGGGACCTGCATCGTAGAGGTCGCATAGTGCATGTTGCCGATGCCGCCTTTCCCACCCTGCAGGATCACCTGACGCTGATTATCACCGGACATGTCGGCAATGATCTTGCCGCTGGCTTCATCACGAATAATAGTGCCTTCCGGAACCTTTACGATCAGATCTTCACCGTCCTTGCCGTGGCAGCGTCTCTTTCCGCCCTGCTCACCGTCCGTTGCGCAGTATTTACGCTGATAACGGAAATCGCCCAGCGTATTCAAGCCCTTTTCCACCTGGAAAATGACATCGCCGCCGCGACCGCCGTCGCCGCCGTCCGGACCGCCGTTGTTGACAAATTTTTCTCTCCGGAAAGAAACATGGCCATCGCCGCCTTTACCGGAACGAATAAATATACGAGCACGATCTGCAAACATTGCTGCCTCCTTTCATAAACAACATATACCGAATGCCGCAGAATTTTCCTCATAGCGGCTTACAAAAACAGGGCCCCTTGAAAAAGAGGCCCTGCGAAAAATTACTCTTTACTCAGCTTCGACTTCGTAAACAGAACACTGCTTTTTGTCTCTGCCAAGGCGCTCGAAACGAACAATACCGTCCTTTAAAGCGAACAGTGTATCATCACCGCCTAAACCAACGTTCTTACCGGGATGAATGTGAGTTCCGCGCTGCTTGTAAAGCACGTTGCCAGCCTTAACAAACTGACCGTCAGCTCTCTTCGCACCAAGTCTCTTCGCCTCAGAGTCACGGCCGTTCTTGGTAGAACCAACACCCTTCTTATGAGCGAATAACTGAAGATTCATCTGTAACATGACTTAATCCTCCTCTAATCTGATCTTCAAAAATTGACCGTAGGATCCTTCAATGCTCTCGAGTCCGAGAACGAGTGAATCCAACAGAAGCCGGGACGCGTCCGATACTGTTTCCAGTTCGTAATGTAAGAAACCCTCTTCTTCGTTGACTGCAATTGTTTTCACCACATCATCCGTAAAGGTTTCAATGGAATTGACTGTATTTGTTGTCAGTGCCGAGACTGCGCTGCAGACGATGTCCGAACCGCTTTCAGCGTATCCGCTGTGTCCCGAAACCTGAAAACCGTAAGTCCCTTCCGCGTCCTTGTAAACAGTTACCTGCATCATAAATTAAGCGTTGATCTTCTCAATCTTAACTGCGGTGTAAGCCTGTCTGTGACCGTTCTTCTTGTGGTAACCGGTTTTTCTCTTGTACTTGTAGACAATAACCTTCTTACCACGGCCGTTTTCGATAACTTCTGCTTCAACAGTAGCACCGGCTACAACCGGAGTACCGACCTTGAGAGCGCCGTCATTAACAACTAAGACCTGATCAAAAGTGACCTTAGAGCCTGCTTCGACTTCTAACTTTTCTACTCTAATGATATCGCCCTCTTCAACCTTGTACTGCTTTCCGCCTGTTGCAATAATAGCGTACATAATAAGGACCTCCTTTGTATCATTACTCGCCAGCTTCGGTGGCACGAATGCACTTGTAACCCCACTGAGCGGCATACCCAAATATGATACCCCATCACCTGACAAATGTCAAGTGATAATTCCAAGATTTTTCAACGTTTCCGTGTGTATCTCAGAAATCGTATCCGTAATCCAGAAGCGCCTTCAGCTTGCCGTCCTCTTCGCCATAAAGTTCATCGCGGTTCATTTCAAACATAAGCTCATTGAACTCCTGCCCCATGGACGCATAGAACGATGAAAGAAGAAGCTCCGGCTTCAGGTTGGAATGCGAACCGGTATCGATCTTCATGAACAGATCATTTCCGCGGCGTTCCAGTTCGTGGATCTGCGCTTTCAGATCGACTTCAACGGAATTGGTTTTGGTCTGCTTGGTCACGATGATCTCCGGCTGCGCGGTATACTCAAAAAACTTTTCATACCAGGCATCAATGTCTTCCGGTTTGTATCCCTCACGGAACTTCAGCGTATAATCCGCAGCTACCGTAATGCTCATGGCATTCTTGGCCTTTTCAGGAAGCATACGCGCATCCAGGACCCAAAGTTCGGGAACATTGACTGCATTCAGCCGGTCGATGAGCTCCTGTCTGGAGGGCCAGGACAAAAATTCAATATCCGCATACTCCGATGAAGAGGTCATGCCGAGACTTAAAGGATTCGCCAGGCTCATTTCCTGATGCGGAGAAAAGCCTTCCGTATACCGGACATCCAGTTTGGCTCTCCGGTTCATCTTCTGGAAATAACGCATGACATCCAGGTGTCCGATGAATTTGAGGGCACCCTGCTTCTGAAATTTAATTCTTATTTTCACGGCAGATCCCTCCTCCAAATACAGCTGCACCGCAGCCGGAGCACTTTTCGCGGCAGTTCGGGGTAACAATGCCCTGACGAGCACGTTCCCACTCCCGCTTCAGATAATTCTTGGTCACACCGATGTCGATGAAGTCCCAGGGAAGCAGCTCATCCACGCTGCGTTCTCTGTAATTGTAGAACTCCAGCGTAATGCCCATTTCTTCAAACACCTGCATCCAGATGTCAAATTTCATGTATTCGCCCCAGGCATCATAAATGCATCCGCGCTTATATGCTTCTTCAATGGCTGCGCAAAGCTTGCGGTCACCGCGCGCAAATACGCCTTCCAGTTCTGTCTGCTTTTCCTCATGATAATGATAAGAAAGAGACTTGCGGTTCAGCTGCTCGCGCATCGTGTCTTTGACAAGGTAAGCCTTCCTGGAGAAGGTCTCCGCATCGCACATGGGAGCCCACTGGAACGGTGTGAAAGGCTTCGGAACAAAGAAACTGGTGGAGGACTGGATCTGGCATTTGCCGTGACGCTGCTCCTTCGGAACCGTTTCATAATACACACGGGCGATCTTATCGGCAAGGATCGGAATGGCTTTTACATCGTCCTCTGTCTCAAAGGGCTGGCCCAGCATGAAATACAGTTTGACCTTGTTCCAGCCGCCTTCAAATGCCTGTTTGGCGCCGTTTAAAATCTCCTCTTCCGTCAGTCCCTTGTTGATAATGTTGCGGAGGCGCTGAGAACCGGCCTCCGGCGCAAAGGTCAGGCTGGATTTATTAACTTCCTGGATCTTTCCCATGAGCTCCAGGGAGAACGCGTCAATACGAAGCGACGGAACGCCGATGTTGATCTTCCGTTCACTGCAGTACGGAATCAGGAAATCCATGACCTCCTTGAAGTCCGTGTAATCACTGGTACTTAACGAACTGATAGAAACCTCGTCATAACCGGTGGATTCCAGCATTTCAATGATGCTCTTCTTCACATATTCGCAGTCACGGTTTCTCGTTGGCCGATAGATCATGCCCGCCTGACAGAAACGGCAGCCGCGGATGCAGCCGCGCATGGCTTCCATCGTCACGCGGTCCATCATGCCGCGGTCATAAGGGACAATGGGATGAATGGAATACGGAAGGTCCGGTGTCATCTCACGGCATGCTTCCTTACGGATCCGGGCCTTTGCGTGCGGATTAACCGGTTCAAAGGACTTCAGTGTGCCGTCCTCATGATAAGTCACCTCATAGAACTGCGGCACATACAGGCCGGGAATTTCCGCCAGCTGCTCCAGGATCTCTTTACGGCTCAGTTTCTTTTCAAGACAGTCCTTATAAACCTCCACCATGTGATCGTACTGGGTCTCAGACTCGCCCATGTAGAAAACATCAAAGAAGTCCGCAATAGGTTCCGGATTATACGCGCATGCACCGCCGCCGATGACGATGGGATGCTCTTCTGTACGATCGACTGCATGAAGCGGGATCTTTGAAAGGTCCAGCACCTGAAGCACGTTTGTATAACACATTTCATAAGAAAGCGTGATCAGCAGAAAATCAAAATCCTTTACAGGGCGCTGAGATTCCACCGCAAAAAGCGGAATATCCTTTTCACGCATGATCTTATCCAGATCAAACCAGGGGGAATATACACGGTCGCACATGGCATCGTCCCGGCGGTTGAACTGTTCGTAAATGATCTGCATGCCGAGGTTGGCGGTACCGATCTCATATACATCCGGGAAACAGAACGCGACTTTGACCGGATAATCATCTGGATTCTTATTGTAGGAGTTGTATTCTCCGCCGATGTACCGCGCCGGCTTTTCCACGCTCAGCAGGATTTCATCGGATAACGCAGGTTTTCTCATAATTGTTCCTTTTTATTTATTTCTGCTTAATGCAGCTTACAAAATCATCAAGCATTTCAGCTTTACGGAAATTCACCTCTTTAACTGTGCAATTTCCTCTTCTGTCAGCGCTCTTACGTCTCCCACAGCAAGCCCATCGGCTGTCAGCGGCCCGAACGCTTCGCGGCGAAGATAAATCACTTCGCAGCCGATGTGATGAAACATCCGTTTCACCTGATGGAATTTTCCTTCCGTGATGGTAAGATACGCGTGACGCGCGTCGATTTTTTCGTATTCAGCAGGATGTGATGTAAAATCACTGAATTCAATGGGCTGTGAAAGGATCTCGCCGGCATTATCCGGCAGATCGGCATCCAGTTCGGCAAAATATCTCTTTTTCACGTGATGCCTGGGGGACACCAGACGATGGTTCAGTTCCCCGTCGTTCGTGATCAGCAGAACACCTTCCGTATCCTCATCAAGCCGCCCAACCGGAGACAGATCCGTGCGTGTGGACGGAATCAGTTCCATGACGACCTTCTTTTTATCATCGGTACGGGCGGTCACATAGCCTGAAGGTTTATTCAGAATATAGTATTCATATGTGCTGTAAACGAGCCGTTCGCCATCCAGCGTGATGATACTGTTCTCATCAACAGGGGTTTCCGGCTTTGCTTTTGCAACGCCTTCCACCTTGACCCGGCCTTTTTTTATGAGCTCTTTTACAGCGCTCCGCGTGCCTTTTCCAAGGTCGGTCAAATACTTATCCAGTCTCATAAAACTCCTGTAATGTGTGTTTTTATGTGTTAAACACCTCTTGGAACAACTGTTATTCCGCTTTGGTTCTTCGAGGCCAAAGGATCGCAGCGGAAAGTCCGGCAATAACTGCTGCCAGCAGGAAGATCAGCGGCTTTACAAATACAGGGAGCCCTGAGTCATCCGTCTCCATTTCATGGATCTCCGTATTTACAAGCGCTCCCTTATGGTATTCAAAGGCCACATCGGCAGGCGGCGCGTAAAAAGGATCTTCCATGCGAACAACACCGGCAATGTATGTTGCCCCATCCTCCAGCATCACATCAACTGTATCCTCCTCCGGATAAGCTATTCGAGCAACCGGAAGGCCTTCCATATCATAGATCCCGATGTCGGAATACACCGTAGCACCGTCTGTGCCTTTACATGAGATGCAAAGCTGACCCTGTTCATTTAACACAACCGTCAGCACGGAGCCCGGAAGTTCAGCCGATTCCGTTTCCTTCTCTTCATTCTCTGTACTGTCAAAAGCTTCAGGGTCGTTTTTATAATACTCCGGATCTTCTGAGTATTTCGTTATATCAACTGTCCCGCGCAGTTTCCCGCGATAGACGATATCCTTGCAGGCATATTCCCCGCGCCCGCAGGTGACGATGAACATGTCATCCGCCGGCAGTTCAAAATTATCCACAATATCTTCCGTGATCACATCCCGCCAGTCTGCAATAAATTCTGCCACCTCATAGACCCAGACGGTATTTCCCGCGGTATAGGTGAAAACATCACCGATCTCCAGTTCCTTAAGCCGGTTAAAGGACAGATCCTGTGTGGGATGATTATGTCCGTAGATCACAAAATGGGTTTTTCCGAGTTCATAGTCCGGTCGTGCTTCCGTCACCATCCAAATGTCCAGGTCATGCTGAATATCTTCCCAGGAACCGCCGTAAACGCCGCGTCGGATCTGACAGGCATCGATTTCAAGGACACCCAACAGTTCTCCGCTTGCATAATCCGGAGTGTAAGTTTGTTCTCCGCGTGAATAATAGTGTTCATCCGTAAATGTTTCTGTGGTATTTTCAGATACACTGCCTGCGCCCGTTTCCTCCGAATCGCTTACTGTCTCATCATATTCTTCCGAGGTTTCCAGCAAAGACGCATTGTCCGAGCGAACAGCTTCCAAATAAGATGCCGCCAGCGATTCCTCCGTGTCCTGTCTCTTTTCAGCCGCAGATTCCGGATGCAGCACCGCGTAAATCGCAAACCCGGCCAGGGCAATGGCAATGAGGACAATGCATACTGTTATACTTTTTCTCAAAAAGTCTTTTTTCAAACCGATCACTCTCTTGTTCGATTGAATTGCAAGGCGTTTCGCATAAACAGCCAGACTGAATAATTATATCATACCGGTTCAATAAGTCAAACCGTCCATAAGATTTTTATCGATGTTCTCTGCAATAAAAAACCGCTTCTCTTACGTAAAAACACGTAAAAGAAGCGGCTTCTTAAATAATTCGACTATTTCATGCACAAATTGAAAAATGTACGAAATGCCTTATTATCAAGCTTCAGTGATCTCTTCTGCCTTCTTGTTAGCATCCTTGATGGAGAAGGAGAAACGGCCCATCTTGTCCTTGCCGAGGCAAACAACATCGACGTGATCACCCAGGGTCAGAACGTCTTCAATGCGGTTGATGCGCTCCTTGCAGACCTTGGAGATATGAACCATGCCTTCCTTACCCGGAGCAAACTCGATGAAAGCACCGAACTCACGGATGGAAACAACGGTACCGGACAGGCGCTGGCCTTCATGGAACTCGGTAACGATGACCTCAATGGTCTTCTTTGCCTTTTCCATCATTTCCGGATCCGTACCGCAGATTGCAACGGTGCCATCCTCGGAGATGTCGATCTTAACACCGGTCTCATCGATGATGCGGTTGATGACCTTACCCTGCTTACCGACAACATCGCCGATCTTCTGCGGATCAATCTGAACGGTGATGATCTTCGGAGCATACTTGGAAAGCTCGGTACGCGGAGCTTCAATTGCCTTGGACATAACATTGTCCATGATGAAGAAACGAGCTTCACGGCAGCGCGCGATGGCGCCTTCAATGATCGGACGGGTCAGACCGTGGATCTTGATGTCCATCTGAATTGCAGTGATACCCTTATGAGTACCGGTTACCTTGAAGTCCATATCGCCGAAGAAGTCTTCCAAGCCCTGAATATCGGTAAGAAGTACATAATCCTCATCGGTTTCACCGGTAACAAGACCGCAGCTGATACCGCCGACCATGGACTTGATCGGAACACCGGCTGCCATCAGTGCCATGCAGGATGCGCAGGTGGATGCCATGGAGGTGGAACCGTTGGACTCAAAGGTCTCGGATACGCAGCGGATCGCATACGGGAATTCTTCCTCAGACGGAAGTACCGGGAGCAGTGCGCGCTCAGCAAGTGCGCCATGACCGATCTCACGACGTCCCGGTCCGCGGGAAACCTTGGTTTCACCGACTGAATAAGACGGGAAGTTGTAATGATGCATGTAGCGCTTAGTGGTCTCGTTCTCATCCAGACCGTCGATCTTCTGAGATTCGGAGATCGGAGCCAGGGTGCAGACATCGCAGATCTGCGTCTGTCCACGGGTAAACATTGCGGAACCGTGCACGCGCGGTACGATGTCAACTTCTGCAGCCAGCGGACGGATCTGATCCAGCTTACGGCCATCCGGACGCTTGTGATCCTTCAGGATCATCTTACGTACGGTCTTCTTCTGATAGTTGTAAAGGGCTTCGTCGATAAGGCCCATCCATTCATCATGAACGCCCTCGTAACGAGCCTTTAACTGTTCCTTCATGGCGAAGATGTTCTGATCACGGATCTGCTTTTCATCAGCAAATACAGCCTCTTCCATGACTTCTGCCGGGAATACGCTGACCATATCGTCCCAGAGATCAGCCGGAATAACATGAGACTCATAGGCATGCTTTTCCTTGCCGCATTCCGCAACAATGGTATCGATGAATGCGATGATCTGCTGGTTCAGTGCATGTGCTGCAAAGATTGCCTCGATCATCTTCTCTTCCGGAATTTCATTTGCGCCGGCCTCGATCATGATGACCTTGTCGCGCGTAGACGCAACGGTCAGGGACAGATCGGTAACCTTACGCTGTGCGGATGTCGGGTTGAATACAAGCTCGCCGTCAACCATGCCGACCTGAGTCGCTGCGATGGGGCCGTCGAACGGAATATCGGAGATGGACGTTGCGATGGATGCGCCAAGCATTGCGGTTACTTCCGGACCGCAGTCGGGGTCAACGGACATGACCAGGCAGTCGATGGTAACATCGTTTCTGTAATCCTTCGGGAACAGCGGACGCATCGGACGGTCGATAACACGGCTCGTCAGAACAGCATGCTCAGAAGCCTTGCCTTCGCGCTTGTTGAAACCACCCGGGATCTTGCCTACAGCGTACATCTTCTCTTCATACTCGATGGACAGCGGGAAGAAGTCAATGCCTTCTCTGGGCTCCTTGGAAGCCGTAGTCGTGCAGAGAACAGTGGTATCACCGTAATGCATGAATGCAGCACCGTTTGCCTGAGCAGCAACGCGGCCGATATCAACGGTCAGGGTTCTGCCGGCAAGTTCCATCGAGTAACTCTTAAATTCTTTTGCCATTTTGTTTTCCTTTCGCTTTCTTCTAACTTCTCGGGGCTCTTCCCCTTAGCAGACCTTGAGGGACGACTGATGCCGCCCCTCAGATTAGCTGCTATTACTTTCTTAAGCCTAACTTTTCGATCAGTGCACGATAACGGTTGATGTCTTTCTTCTTGAGGTACTCAAGAAGACCACGTCTCTGACCTACCATCATGAACAGACCACGACGGGAATGGTTATCCTTCTTGTTGGTCTTCAGATGCTCGGTAAGCTCTGCGATTCTTTCGGTAAGGATGGCAACCTGTACTTCCGGAGAACCGGTATCGCCTTCCTTAAGGCCGTATGCTGCGATCAGTTCTGCTTTCTTCTCTTTTGAAATCATGGTGATTTCCTCCTTAAAAATATTCTTACCGGGGACTGAGCAAGCCGTCGAGAAATCGGCACACCAAGTCCAGGGCGCATCGCTAAATAATGATAACATCGAGACAGACATTTGTAAAGCGATTTTTTACAAAATTGTTAACTCAGGGCTGTTTTTCAATTCCCTGGAACTGCCCGACCCGTCCAAAGATCTTCTGATCGGCCATAATGACAATCAACTGACTGGTCCTTAAGGCAATGTCATCGACAGTGACATCACTGTACTTTTCATTATCGTTTTCTTTGTCGTGCCGGATCCACACGGTCCTTGAGGTGAATTTCCCATCGGCATCTTTTACGTCAACGCGCATATGTGCGTTTCCTTCAAGCACCATACCTGTCCGAAGAGTATTATCCGTACTGTAAATTTCCTCTTTCAGCAAATTCATCTTAAAAACAGGGGTATCTGTTGCGCAAATATCGATATAACCTTGTTACAAACGATTAATATATCACTGAAAAGTAGTTTGTAAAGAGTTTATTGGGGATTTCTTTGCGGAATAGTGTTTATTCTCCCCGTAATATATGATCCAATAAAAGCTATATCTACAATATCCGCTTTTGAATCACCATTGATGTCCGCAGCTTCAAGCGCATTTCCTGTTAGTTCTATTCTCCCCATGATGTGACTACCGATTATCGCTATATCTGTGATATCCCATTTATTATCGTTATTCACATCACCATACATTCTCTTATTGTTATTTTTGTCATAACGTATCCAAACGGTTCGTGATGTTACTTTTCCTGATGCATCTTTTACATCCACTCTAAAATGAGAATCTGCCGTAAGATTAATTCCAACCTTTAGTGTACTATTTGAACTATAATCCGATATCACCGTCTCTTTAAATGCAGAATCGATTAGTACATATCTATACTGATACGGTTCCGTTCCGCCGCTTGCTTCTGCCGTCCATGTGACGATCTGCCCTGCGCCCAGATTTGTTCCGTAATCATTGGAAAGTCCAACCGCAAACTTGGACTGATCAAATGTAATCGAGTCAAAGCCCGGAATCAGATCATTCCAGGAAGACACGTTAAAGTATTTCAAATACTTCTTCGTCAATAATATTCCCTGCTGCGTGTCGATGTATTTCATGAGATCCAGGATTTCTCGCTGATGCCATTTTTTGTCATACATACCAAAATATAGTCCCATGGACGGTTCCGGTTCCAGATCAATATAAGCACGTATAATAAATGCCTTGATTTCAGGAAGCGACTCGATTTTGTAATATGCATAGGCGTACATGGCAGCCTGACGCTCTTCATCAATTTTACCATTACTGTAAGCATTAAACCCGGACTCACTGATCGTGATATCTCGAATTGCACCATTATACAGCATTTCATTACGCTTCATAAAAGAAGTCAGAACTTCAATGTTGTACAGTGAAATAATGCGGGTGCTTTCAGTCTTGGTCAACCCCTCGTTGTTATCATCTATAAAAGAAGAGTCTGTCAACGGACATGGATACGCATGATGTGCAACGCCCCAGTTGTAATCTCCACCTGCTTTTGCTTTAGCTGCAAATTTCAGCAGCAGATCTTTCGCGTTATAGCGGCCACCATCCGTGGAATTCCAGAAGTAATCCAGCGAGATCATGACCTTTGCCGTAGAATTGGCTGCACGAAGTCCGCTGTCCAGCATACGGCAAGCTTTTTCATAATACATTACATAATCGTCAATTGAACGATCGCCCATTTCCATCCAGCTGTGCGGATTATTGACTTCGTTCTGCATAATGAAATAATCAGCAGCGGAGCCAAGAACCTGCGCTGTCAGATTCATCAGCTTTGTATTCAGCCTCACGCCTTCATCTGTCCATGTATTGAATGCGTAATAAGGTGAATTACTGCTCGATGTATCTGTAATTCCAGTCATCTTTCGTGCAAGAAGAATCACTGAGACTGTTTGCAGTTCACTGTTTTTTCTGCTGTTTTTAATCATCTGTCCATATTCAGACAGGCCAAGAACATTGAGATAGTAGTTTCTTGTAGTACCGCCGGATGTAAAACTTCCAAGCGTCTCATATCCAACTCCGCCGGATGTATTGATATATTCCGTCAGGATCAGATTGCATAATGAATGCTTCGTGGAAAGGCCTGCAGATTCAATTCCCTGCAAGCCTTTCTTGGATGCATATGCATTTTGATTCAATAAGGAAAACACCAGAATCAAACTGATCAATGCTGATATGATTTTCAGAAAATGATGTTTGTTCTTCAAGTAATCTCCCTCTCAAAATTATTTATTGTCGATGGTCAGTTCTTCAAGGACTTCCAGTTCTTCTTCTTCAAAGCCCTCAACAACTTCAGCAGCTTCAGGAGCTTCAACAGTCTTCACACTCTCCTTTTCAACTGCTGAACCGGCTTCAACCATAACTTCTGACTCACGTTCAGCTTCCTGAACAGTAGTGACTACAGCTTCACCTTGAGCCGTTTCAAAGTTTATGACCACATCGTCCGCCTCAAGTCCGACTGCTTTATTTTCAAATTCGTATTCTTCTCCGGATTCTGTAATTTCATCACTGTATTCATCCTGAACAAAGTCCTCATCATCGTCTGCAGCAACAGCGATCATTCCTGAATTCAGCGAACGATTTTTAAGGTACATCATAACAAGAACCGCGATACCGGCACCGGCAAGAAGCGAAACAGCGCAAAGAAGCGCTAAAATTCCACCACTGATACCACTCTTCTTTTCAACCTGCATCGCTTCTACAGGAGTCGTCAGAATAGGAAGATCCGCTTCTTCCGCATGAAGTTTTCCATACTGGAAGAATGTGCCATTCGTTTCATCATAGAAATAATACTGAGACTCATCGTCCTTCTCAAACCGGCCATATACCAGGTAAGTGTGCGCTTCCATATCAGCATCACGATAAGCCCATACGTACTGGGTATTCACCATGAGATCCGTCTTTTCAAACCCTTCCGGCACGCCAAGTTCCGTATCTTCTGCAGCAAACATAAATTTATTTCTGCCGTTCTTAAAGGGAACGTACGAAATACTGCCAATCTGAACAGCCTTTGTACGTTCAACTTCAGACTCCGATTCGGAAATGGATTCCGCAACTGCAAGTGAGGACTGCTCAATGCTTTCTTCAATGGATAAGGACTCCTGAATAATGGATTCCTCTATGGACGCACTTTCTGCAATGCTGGCATTAATAGATTCTTCGATTGCAGCTTCTGATTCCTGAATGCTGGCCTGTTCTGCGGCGATGGAATCATCGATTTCCTGCTGCGCTTTGGAGCTTTCTGCATACTTTGAAGCGGCAATGGACTGTTCTACTGCCTGAGACGCTGCAATGGATGCATTGATGGATTCCTGTTGGCGTCTGCTTTCTTCAGCCGCAGCTATATCGGCAGCAGTCACAACATAAAATCCACATGATGCAGACGGGTTTTTTTCAGTTGTCTGCATTGTATTTACATCAACATTATAAGAAACAACTCTAGAAGTAACAGTTACTGTGTTGTTGCCTTCAACATTAGCATTAAACTGTTTTGTAACTGAAACAGTTCCATTACATGTTGGTTGATAATCGTGGTACTGCTGACCATTTGAGCAAGATATCCACCATTCTAAGGCATATGTATCATCAGCCCAGAAATTTGCAGTTACAGTAACAACATCTCCCGGATTACATCTTGAAGTATTGGCACTCACATTACAACTCGCATTGAATGCATGAGCATCATTCGGCAACACAAGCAACATTACCATGCAAATCGCAATTATACTGATCCATTTAGTTTTTTTCATCTATTATTCACATCTCACTTTCTTTGAGGTACACTGCTGATTCTTCCCGTAATGTATGAACCAATGAACGCAATATCAACAATATCAGCCTTTCCATCCCCATTAATATCGGCAGCTTCCAAAGG
>CAMGCK010000004.1 GCA_946040795.1 uncultured Lachnospiraceae bacterium | reverse complement strand
ATAAATTGCTATTTTGTTAGCTGAAGTATTGAATTTTCAAGGTGCGAAGCCCATTCTAGGTATGGGAAGTCTTAGTAACTAATTAATGAACGTCTCGTATCCACCATAAGTTCCTAACGACTTCGCACCAACTAAAAATACATGTTGCATCTCTGAGTCCTCTATTTATTCATATCGATTTCAATCTACCATCAAAGCCCGACCTGTATTTCACATACAATCACCGGGCTTAGATTCTCTAAATATAATACTTACTTTCTGGTATCATCAAGTCGAATAATTCCCTTCAGAGTTTTCTACGAACTCTGCTCCTCCTTTATTCAACCACCACACACCCCAGCACAGGTTTATTACTCATCTCCAAAATTTTCATTTCCGCCTGAATATTGTCAATTTTGGAGTTTCCGCTCTTCTCGACCAGAATAACTGCATCAGAATCCATACACTTCTTTACTTCATCTGCATTCTTGTATACCTCTAATCCTGATACAGCCTCCATTCCATACTTTTCAATTTCAGAACCCAAATCCTGCATGATCATCTGCAGATCCTTACTGCCATCACTACTTGTAATATACAATTTCTTACAGTTTTGACGCTCTGACAGTAACTTTACAACAGACAGAATATACTCTCTTTTTGCAGAATACTTATCACTGTCATTAACTTTATTGAACACTTTAACAAGTTTCTTGCTTAACACATCCATCTTCTTCTCAGTCCATACAGTATCGATTACTCTCAATCCAAAATAATCACTGAGTTCTTCCGCCTTCTTTAAAGTTCCGGAAAGAATATAAATAAACGCATAAATTCCTGCCACCAGAATAATTCCGACTACGGCACCTAAAAGTATATATTTCTTAGAAATGAGAGTTCCAATGCTGTAACTTTCACTACCTTTATCTTCTGTCACCTCTGTTTTAACAAGTGCATCAAACAGCTCTGCTGCCTTTCCAGTAAGATCACTGTGCTTATTGACTACTGTATCCAACTTTGTCTTTGCCTCGCTGTACTTATTCAAATTCTCCATTTGAGTTTTAGCAAGCAAAGAATCATACCCCGTTTCCATACTGGAGTTAATAAATGCAACCTCATCCATACCCATTTTATCAACGTTGGACTCACCGATGCTCTTTCTTGTAATTTCAGAAATTTTCTGTGCATCATCTGTAGTTCCTGCCATGATTGTGACTACAAAGACAGAACCGCCGTATTCTTTTGTAAGTTCATAGTCTTCGCTTTCATTGATCCAGTACATTTCGTGGATAAATCGACCTTCAGCATCACATTCTAGCGCTGTTTTGATTTCTTCGGTAACTGCATCTGAATATAGGATATTTTCAAAGACACGATTCAAATTATTAATTTCAAAAGGTTCTTCACCTGCACTTGCTGTAGACAAATACACATCTTTAATGACACACGTCTCACTCGGATCGATGTTCATGATGATGGACTCGTTAATGTAATCTTTTAAGTCGTTGACCAGGAGTTCTTGTTTCAAATACACTGTGTACGCTAACTCTGCCGCTTCAACCTGCTCTACCGTGCACTCTTCTCTTATCTGCTCTACAGAAATAGCAGCTTTTTGGCTTTCAATAGCTTTTTTATTCTTAACAACAGAAAACGCCCCCAATAAAACGGCTCCAATAACCATCGCCAAAAGCATCCATTTCCACTGTAAAAGAATGTGTAAGATCAAATCTTTGATGTCAATTTCACGTTCAACGTTCTGATTCATTGTCTTCTCTCCTTTTATTCTCTTCCCACCAGATCCAGCTGCAGCGCCTCCAGATAATGAAGGTACACGCCGTTCTTCAGGTTTACTTTATAATTCTTGTCGATTTCCTCAAACCGGAAACTTTTCCGCCCACCGTTCTGCATGCGGTCCCAGAAAAATTTCAGATCCCGGAACGGCAGATAATAGGCCTCCTGCCGCGTTGTATAATACAGCAGGAGAAACGCGATACCGTCCTGCTTTTCCCAGTCCTCCATGAAATGCACCTGATGTTCATGGACGTTTGCAAGGGGAAATGTGTCCGTCTGACACTCCTTGGCATCAAAACAGACGGGAACGCCCTGCACCACGCCGATGTAGTCAACGGTGGACTGCTGATCAAAATATGCCAGCGTAATGTGACGCGTCTGCTGGTCAATGTTTATGGGCGTGATCGGCGTGGGAACCTTTTGAACAAGCGCCAGATTCCGGGACCGATAGTCCTCATTTGTGTAATTGATTATTTCCTCCAGCGCGGATCCGCGGAGGCCCCGGCTTCCCCAGGTCGCCATATTATCATCCTCCTGTCCGCATCCAACTGCTCAATTTTCGCATTTACACCGGCCAGTTCTTCGGAATCGGCGCTTCCACGACTTTGCCGCTGATGCCCGGCAGCTCCACCGTCTCCGGAAACTCCGTACGATACGAAAACAGACACTGCATGAACATGTTGTAATCCATGTTGAAGTGCGTATCGCCGTACTTCGGGTCGCCCAGGATCGGATGGCCGATGGACGCGAGATGCGCGCGGATCTGATGGCTTCTTCCGGTAAGAAGATGGACCTTCAGCAGCGTACGGTCCTTGTAGACCTTCAGCGGTTCATACTTTGTATGGATCGGTTTCGCGTCGGGTGCCGGAAATCCGAAGATCTGTACCTGATTGGTCCGCTCATCCTTTTTCAGATATCCGCGGATCTCACGGGGTTCCGTTACACGGCCCTTCACCAGCGCGTAATAATATTTTTTTACCGTGCGTTCGCGGAACATTTCCGACAGAACCTGCAGTCCTTTTTCAGACAGTCCTGCAACCATGATTCCGCCCGTATTCCGGTCAAGTCGATTGCACACCGACGGTCTGAACACCTCAAATTTCGAATCGGATATGATGCCTTTTTCAACGGCGTGCCAGACGATCCATTCATTGACCGAATAATCCGATTCCACCGCCTTCTGCGACAGAATGCCGGCAGGCTTCACAAAAACGCAAACATCATTGTCCTCATACAGGATCGGAATTTCCGGAAAATCCGGTGATCCGGAAATCACTTCACGGCCATCACCGCGCATTTTATTATAGGTTTCTTCGGAAAGAAAGAACTGAACGGTATCACCTGCGACCGTGATCTCATTGCCGATGGCCTTCTGCTTATTCAGCGTGATGTTCTTCTTGCGAAGCATTTTGTATATAAAGCTTTTCGGCGCTTCCCGAAGATGCTTCTGCAGCACCTTGTCAAACCGCTGGTTTGACTGGTTCACGCCCAGGGTAATTTCAAACATAATTCTCCCGCCTTGATCAGTACGTTTCCGTTGATTTCGGGAATATCGCCCGAGTTTATCTCTCGGCCCGGATCAATTCCCTGCTGTCTTCTTCGGATCGTTACGTTGCAATGGCTCGGATGATTCCCTCCTGCTCCAGCATGTATTCACTGCAGGCTTCACGATCGGAGGGTTCCAGATTTTTCAGTCTGTTCTTGAACACTTTCATGTCCACGTAGATTGTCATAGGACCGTCGCATTTATTAAGTCTGAGATAATTCCGAACATAGTCTTCCGTGGCATGAATGTCCAGCTTCTTATTCGGTGAAAACGCGTAAATGCCGGTTTCATGAATATAAACATAAGGGAATTCAAAGGACGGACCGTTCGGGTTTGCAACAATGATCTCACAATCCAGTACGCCGTTTCCGGTGAGTTCGGTGATTTCATCGTACTCCTCCTCCGGGCGCTGCTTGAATTTGGCGATGGAGAAGAAGGTGGCAAATTCCATGGCCATTGGGATGGCGGAAAGAGCCGCGAAAATGGAGAGCCAGGTCTTGTTCGTCTTGAACACGACCCAGTTGATGATCATGAGGCCAATAATACCGAGGAGCAGAACGCATGCGCCGATGAGAAGCTTGAGTTTCCGGACGCGCAGGTAGCCGTAGTGGCCCTTGGTAATGGTATTTTTAAATTTGAGAGTGGATGTGGTGACTTCAGCCATACGTTCCTCTTTCAATAGATTTTAGTAAATATCAGGCATTCAGCGAGGCTGCCGTCGTGAACTGCAGGCTTGCCGCATCCTCGGGCACACTGTTTGAGAAGAAAACCATACAGTTTTCTGCGAGTTTGTGCGGAGAGGATGCGGAAAAAGCAGCTTGCAGTGAACAGGCAACGCAGCGTCAGCATATAAGGATATCAATATGCCTGATAGATCTTGTTATTTTTTAGGTCTGAAAGCAGGCCTTACTGGATCTGCTCCTTCAGCACTTCAACGGCCTTCTCAAGCGCTTCATCCGTACCGGCCGGATTCTTACCGCCTGCCTGAGCCATATTCGGACGGCCACCACCGCCGCCTCCTACAAGACCTGCAATGGCCTTGATCAGGTTGCCGGCATGAGCGCCCTTCTTGATCGCGCTGTCGGTTGCAGTTGCCATCAGGGTAACCTTGCCATCCGCAACAGATGCCAGAACAACGACTGCATCGCCAAGCTTCTCCTTCAAAGAGTCGCCCAGATTGCGAAGTTCGTTCATGTCGATGTTGTCCATGCGAGCCGCAAGAACCTGTACGCCGTTTACATCCTGAGCCTTGGAGAGGATGTCGCCGGCCTGATTCTTCGCGATCTCAGCCTTCAGCTTTTCGTTTTCAGACTGGAGTTCCTTCATTTCAGCGGTCATGGTGGCAAGACGTGCCTTCAGCTGTGCCGGAGAAGCCTTAACAACTGCTGCTGCCTCCTGGAACTCAATTTCCAGATTCTCATAGTAGTTCATGACATTCTCAGCAGTGATGGCTTCAATACGGCGAACACCTGCTGCAACACCGGCCTCGGACAGGATCTTGAAGGTCATAATGTCCGCCGTGTTCTTAACATGAGTACCGCCGCAGAATTCAACGGAGAAATCGCCCATGGACACTACGCGGACGGTATCGCCGTACTTCTCACCGAAGAGTGCCATTGCGCCCTTCTTCTTTGCGGATTCGATGTCCATCTCCTCCGTGATGACCGGAAGCGCAGCGCGGATCTCATCATTGACCATCTTCTCAACAGCCTTCAGCTCATCATGCGTCATGGCCTGGAAATGCGTGAAGTCAAAACGCAGACGACCGGCATTATTTAAGGAACCGGCCTGTTCAACATGCGTTCCGAGTACCGCACGAAGTGCCTTCTGAAGAAGGTGCGTTGCGGAATGGTTTGCACAGGTAGCCGCGCGATTGAACTTGTCAACCTTTAAGGAAACCTTTTCACCAACCGCAAAGCTGCCGGATTCCACAACACCCACATGAGCAATCTTACCGCCCTGCAGCTTCACGGTCTCCTTGACAGTAAATACGCCGGAAACGCTTTCAATTACACCAAAATCGCCTTCCTGACCGCCCATGGTTGCATAGAATACGGTCTCGGGAACGATGATGGTGCCGGCTTCACCCTCTTCCAGGGTCTCGACGATCTCACCGTAGTCTGCAGCATCTTCCTTCTTGACCAGGACAGTGATCTCAGACTCATTCTCCGTACGATCGTAACCAACGAACCTGGACGTTACGGATGCCTCAATGTCATCGTATGCAGAAGCTTCCTTACCCATGTAGTTGGAAGTCTTTCTTGCGGTACGGGCAGCGACCTTCTGCGCCTGCATGGCTTCATCAAAGCCGGCTTCATCCATGGTCATGCCCTTTTCTTCCAGAATCTCCTCGGTCAGATCACGCGGGAATCCGTAGGTGTCATATAACTTGAACGCATCGGCGCCGGAAAGCTCAGTCTTGCCTTCTGCTTCCAGTGCGGCCATCTGATCGTTCAGGATAGCCAGACCGGTGTCGATGGTCTTATTGAACTTATTCTCTTCTTCGGTAATGACCGCAAGAATCATGGCCTTCTTTTCTTCCAGTTCCGGGTAACCGTCCTTAGAGGTCTCGATAACAGTTTCAGACAGGCCGGCCAGGAAGGTTCCCTGAACGCCCAGAAGTCTGCCGTGACGAGCCGCGCGGCGGAGCAGTCTTCTCAAAACGTAGCCGCGTCCGTTATTAGACGGCATGATACCGTCGGAGATCATGAAGGTCACGGAACGGATATGATCGGTAATGATACGGATGGAAACGTCTGCCTTAGCATCGGTCTTATACTGAACACCGGTGATCTCACCCACATGCTTGGTCAGTGCAGCCAGCGTGTCAACATCAAACAGGGAATCCACGTCCTGACATACAACTGCCAGACGCTCCAGGCCCATACCGGTATCGATGTTCTTCTGTACAAGTTCGGTGTAATTGCCCTTGCCGTCATTGTTGAACTGCGAAAATACGTTGTTCCATACTTCCATGTAACGATCGCAGTCACAGCCCACAGTACAGCCCGGCTTGCCGCAGCCATATTTCTCACCGCGGTCGTAGTAGATCTCTGAACAGGGACCGCAGGGACCGGAACCGTGCTCCCAGAAGTTGTCTTCCTTGCCGAAACGGAAAATACGCTCCGCCGGAATGCCTTCCTGTTTGTTCCAGATCTCAAACGCTTCATCGTCATCCTGATAAATGGACGGATACAGACGATCCGGATCCAGGCCGACGCGCTTTGTTAAGAATTCCCAGGACCAGTGAATGGCTTCCTTCTTGAAGTAATCACCGAAGGAAAAGTTGCCAAGCATTTCAAAGAACGTACCGTGACGCGCGGTCTTACCGATGTTTTCAATATCACCGGTACGGATGCACTTCTGGCAGGTCGTTACTCTGCGGCGCGGCGGGATCTCCTGTCCGGTAAAGTACGGCTTTAAGGGCGCCATACCGGAGTTGATGATCAGTAAGCTGTTGTCGTTATGAGGAACTAATGAGAAACTCTTCATTTTCAGATGTCCGTTCTCTTCAAAGTAATCCAGGAACATCTTTCTGAGTTCGTTTACACCGTATTTTTCCATATTAAACCCCTGATTTATTCGGCTTCCTCAGCCGTATTTTCTTCAAACATCAGAATCGTCTGGATCCGATCCGTAAACGACTCTCCGTTTGCTCTGAACATGTTTTCAAGCGCGGATTCCGTGACCGAGTAGATCTCACTTAAGTCCTCCGCAGTTTCATCCGTGTAGAAACCGGATGTGTTGTGGATCACAAAGTGATCCGCTTCTGTCCCCTCGTTATTTTTGTAATACACAGAACTGTACAGCATGGCGTGTCCCGGCATGAGAAGAATCGCACCGGGATGCTCTTCCATCCGCTTCAGCTTCTCCTCTTCGGTAAGCGAGGAAACATCCAGAACCGTTCCGCCAAAATGACTCATGGCCGATGTATTGCGCGGCAGATAAATGCCAAAACACCGGTACAGGAGCCCGATGGTCGAGGAACAGTCGTAATTTCCAGCGGTATCGCCCCATCCATAGGGTGTCCCAATCAGATTGGACGCAACCATGAGAAGCAGTTCCTGAGACCAGGGCAGATATCCGTCCGACGCCAGTCCGTTATCGGAAAGCGGTACGGACGTTGTCTTGAAGGTTCCGTCCTCCGCCCGTTCCGGAAACAGCAGAAGAAATTCATCGTTTCCCGCATATTCATACGGAATGACGGTACCCAGCCGGAGATCTTTTCCGCCCACCGGCAGGGAGGCAACTAATGTGACAATGAAATCATCGCCCGTCAGGTACTTCCGGAAGCTGTCCGCGTCCGTAAAGCCGATGGTCTCCGTCCGGATCCATCCGTAATAATTATATCCCTGGACAAAGGACCACGCCCCGTCCGCTGTCTGATGCAGGATAAGAACACCGGAAGCCAGAGGAAGCATGCTCTCCTGGAAACCGTCAAATTCTTTATCGCCATCGGTATCTGTGGCTGCGGACATCGTCGGATACGACCGAACATCTGCATTATCCGTCAGAATACCGTACCGGATCTCCTTCTTTTCCGAAGATCCGTGCTGCCGGAGCTCATCCAGATTCCGCATCGCATACAGCATACTGCGGGTCTCATCCGTAAAAGCCGCGCCGCCGTAAAGGTTTTTCTTCGGCATGCCGTAGCTTTCAATCATCTGGATCACCGTTCCGTAAGTGAACGTCTTGCTTTTTAGTACATCACAGAGTCCGGAAGCTGGATCCTGCAGGGTTCGTTCATTGACCTTCTGCACAGGATCCGCCGCAGGGCGCCCCATGAACAGGGTCATCACTTCTGCAGGTTCCGTTTCCGCGGGTTCCTCCGTGGTCTTCGGCTCCGTTTCCGTAGTCGCTGCTTTTGTTTCACTCACAGAAGGCACCGTTGTGGTCTCCGGTTCCGAAGAATATGAAATAATGCTGGATACCTCAGCCGATGGATTCTCTTTTCTCCCGCAAGCTGCCATAAGAAGCAGAATGACTGCTCCCACAAGCACAAAAACAGCTGCTCTTCTATTTATCATGAAAGTACATACTCCCAGTCTTCAGACTATCAGAGCATTATACCCCAAATTGGTACTTAAGTCAATCTGTACCGAGGAGTCAGTCCCGCTCATAAAGATAGTTTACAATGGCCGATGCAAGCGGCGCGGCATTCGGTGAACCGTGGCCGCCCTGCTCCAGCATGATCGTGATGGCGATCGTCGTGTCCTCGGCCGGCGCATATGCCGTGAACCAGGCATGTGTTCGCTCCAGCGAGGAGGAATACTGTGCAGTACCGGACTTTCCGGCCACCTGACAGTAGGGCGACTGCGCCTGCGGGCTGGTGCCGTAATTAACTGTTGCCGTCAGCAGCTGATTCAGATAATCCACCTGCTCTGCTGTCAGGATCTGCTTCAGTTCCCGAGGTTCCGTCCGCTCCGTCACGATCCCGTTTGCGTCTTCCAGATGATCTACAATGAACGGCTTCATCATGACGCCCTTATTCGCGATCATCGCCGTGATCATGACATTCTGAAGCGGCGATTCCATGGTCTGACCCTGACCGAAAACCGTCTGCATCATTTCAAAATCATCGGTTCCGCGGTTGATGGTCGAGGTACTCTTGGACGACGGGAGCTCATCGATCAGCTTGGAGCCAAAGCCCAGCTCTTTGATGAGTTCTCCGTATTTTCCGCGGTCCAGCGTCATGCCCATGGTCACAAACGCGCCGTTGCAGGAATAGGCCATGGCACTCTCCATGTTGACCGTGCCGTGCGCCCCCTCGCAATGGACCGTATGATCTCCGATGGTGATCGAACCATTGCAGGTGTAACTGAAATCCCGGTACGTTTCGGGATTTTCCCGCATGTATTCAATAGCTGTCACGATCTTGAACGTGGATCCCGGTGAATACAGGCCCTGTGTGCTGCGGTTCAGAAGATTACCGGACTTATTGTCCTCCGATACCAGCTCGCTCCACTGCTCCTTCACCAGATTCGGATCAAAGGTGGGCTTGCTGACCATTGCCAGGATCCGTCCGGTTTCCGCATCCACCACCGTAATGGAGCCGTTGTATTCGCCAAGCAGTGTATAACAGTAATACTGAAGATCGGAGTCGATCGTCATCACCACACGGTCTCCCATTGAGCGCTGATTGAGCAGATCGTTCCGGAAGACTTCCATGAAATTCAGGCTGGTGGTCATCATCGTCCGATGATATGCGCCTTCAAGCCCCGTCCGTCCCATGGCGGTATAACCGGATATCGGCGCAAACAGTTCGTGGAACGGATATACACGGACATCCTCATCCGCCGTACTGCCGGGCTGTGTGTAGGCGATGGCCACCCGGTCCGATGTGATGATATCGCCCCGGATCACTCTCGTACCGGCACTGTCATACCGGTTGTTCTCCGTGCGCGCCATGGTCTCCTGCCGCTCACTGACCATGAACCAGACAAAATAGCCCAGCATGGCGCCAAGAAGAAGTCCCAGGATCACGCCCACGGTAATGATATGCTTATTTTCGTTGAGCCGCTTTTTCCTCTGCTCCTTCTCTTCGTTCGATTTCAAGCTCAAGACGCTCCTTCCTTGCTTCTTCTCCGTTGTTCCGGATAAACAGTTCCTGCATCACCACAAACAGGATGAATGTGGAACCGATGCTGCTTCCGCCGTAACTGACAAACGGCAGCGTGACTCCGGTTGCCGGAATGAATTTGATGTTTCCGCCAATGGACAGAAAGACCTGGATGCCATAGACCGCAGCCATGCCCACGCCGATCAGCCGGTAATAGGGATGCTTCAGCCGGCACGCCACCTGCAGGAATTTCAGCATGCAGCTGACACAGATCAAAATGATACAGATGCCGATGATGGCGCCCATTTCCTCCACGATCGCAGAAAAAATGAAATCCTTCTGGACGATGGGGATCAGCTTTGGACTGCCCTGATAAAGGCCGGTACCCATGAAGCCGCCGCTTGCCATTCCAAGCAGTGAATTGCAGACCTGATTGCCTTTGCCGGACATGAGGGGCCACGGATCCAGCCAGACCGCCACGCGCGTCCGTACATGAGCAAACAGGAAATAAGCAGCTGCTGCCGCTCCCGCGCCCACTACGGTGCCGCCAAGAAGGTAGAATACCCTGCCGGTGGCCACATAGACCATGAACAGGTACGCAAACGCGTAGATCATGGCACCGCCAAGGTCCGTGGATGCCACCAGGATCAGAATGTGGAAAAGTGCCACGATGCCGGTAAGAAGCACAACGCCGAAGTTGTGTTTATAGCGGAACATCGCCGCAATCAGAAGAACAAAGCTGATCTTGGCAAATTCCGACGGCTGGAAGGAAAATACGCCCAGTTCCAGTGTCAGGTTTGCGCCATAGGTCCGGGATGAAAATACCAGGACCACCATCAGAAGCAGCAGACCGAAAATGCCCAGGATCCAGGACCAGACCACCGCTGTTTTTTCTTTTTTGAACATCTGCGGCACGATCAGCGTGATCAGCGCGAAGACTAACACCATCATGAGCTGCTTCAAAGACTGCGCTGTGTTGATGCGGGTCAGCATGATGAAGCCGATGGCCAGAAACATGAGCACATGCGACAGAATGACGCGGGAACAGTTCCTGTATGCCAGTCGGAATATGATCACATACAGGAGCATGAACAGGAGCTCCGCCAGATACATGCCCAGGATCTCCAGGGTCTGTTCGTGCAGCATGATCACTGAAAAACCAAACGCGTGAAAAAGCAGCACAAGAACGACCTGACGGTAAAACGCATAGCGCATTCTGTGGGGATTTTCCACCGTCAGGATCTGGAAGGATCCGGCCGTGTAGCCCACCATCGTCAGGACCAGGAGATATTTCATGACTTGTGCAATAATGTGATTCAAGGTTACCTCTTATTCCACGCCCCGTCTGAAATGACCGCGGGTAAATTCGCCGCGGGGCTTTCCGGCAGGAGCGCCGTGTAAACAGACATCGGAAAAACGACGGAGAACTTCTTCTGTTTCCCATGCGTTTTCCACGGTAAATTCAAGCCGTCCGACTGCAAGTCCCAGTTCGCGGATCGACTCCTTTTCATCCAGGAGATCCACGGGAAGACTGTTCCAGATGGTATTCATGCAGTTCCGGCAGTCGTTTGTTACGGGCATCTCATTGCCCATACGATCCTTCAGTGTCAGAAGATGCGGCCGATGGTCACACTGCCCTGTGGTCCGGTTCAGACAATTTGCCGTCACCATCATCGGAAGACGGCCGTACAGGATCATATCCCGGCCGTTTACGCCGGTCTCACGGATCTCCCTGCGATTCAGTTCCACCGGAACCGTTGTCCGCAAAAAGCCGCTGTTTTCAAGTTCTGCACAGGCTTTTGAGTTAAACGCATACAGCTGATGATCGGAGATCTGCATTCCGCCGATGCTTTCCGTATCCTTCAGCGCGTCCAGACTCCGCACCAGCACACCGTCAAACCCGGCCTGCGTAATCGTATCACGTTCCTTTTCAAACCAGCCTGATGACCGCGCGCGGTACACCTGCGGCAGCGCGAGCGTGATCTTTTTTCCGGCCCGGTGCGCTCTTTCGACGATCTTTCCGTACTCCGCCGCCTCATATGCGGTGGATTCCAGATGAAGGATCGAAACCGCGTCAGAACGAAGAACCGCTTCACACTGTTCCTTCGTGCGGACCAGCGCGGAAAGCGTGAAGGAAGACGGTGAAACTTCTTTTTCAGCAGCGTCTGCCGTATTCCGAGTCTCTTCATCAGTCTCTTCTGCTTTTCTTCTGTATGCTGCAAGGATCTCTTCCGTCAGCTTTTGAAAGGCCTGACGGCGGAACTCATTCAATCGGCTGACCGGAAGGAACAGTCCATCCTCCAGTACACCGTCCAGTTCTTTGAAATAAAAGCCGGTTCCGCCGGTCTTATTCAGCTGCTTTTCCACAGAAGCCCGGTCGGCTGCGCGGTTGTTGGAACGCTCTGCCGCTTCTTCCGAGCAGACGTAGGACGTGAATTCCCGGCCATCCAGCTCGACTGTCAGCGTGAGCACATACGGACATCCGTTCCGGAACTCATAGAAGCCCGTCACGGGGACCGCATGCTCCTTCCGGATATAATGCTCGCGGATGAACTCATTCAATGCTTCATTTTCTTCACGGAAGGCGGCCTCCTTCAGTGTCAGCATTTCCTTCCCGTTCTGTTTTTTATAATAGCCGTCGGAAAAACCGTTCCGGTTGAAAAGGTCAAACAGCTTCTTTTCATCCGCGGGATCTGTTTTATAGCCGTTCTTGCCGTTCTTTTCGTAAAGATCCAGATATTTCCGGTAGATCGATGTCACGCCTGCCGCGTATTCCGCCTTTTTCATGCGGCCTTCGATCTTCAGAGAACACACTCCCGCCTCAATGATCTCCGGAAGAAGCTTCAGTGTGTTCAGATCCTTTAAAGACAGCACATATCCGTTCTTTTTGTCCGTGCGTTTTTCATTCCCCTTGGTGACCTCATAGGTCATGCGGCAGGGCTGCGCGCATCGACCGCGGTTGCCGGAACGTCCGCCTGCGATGGAACTGAACAGACACTGTCCGGAATAACAATAACACAGCGCGCCGTGTACGAAGCATTCGATCTCCATGCCGGTCTTTTCGTATATGGCGCGAATCTCCGTAAGGGACAGCTCCCGTGCCGGGACTACGCGCACTGCACCCATCCTTTTGTAAAATGCCGCGCTTTCCGGTCCGGATACCACGGCCTGCGTTGAAACATGAAGCGGAAGATCCGGGAAACGCTCGCGGATCAGGCGCATGGCGCCGATGTCCTGCACGATCACGCCGTCCAGACCGGCTTCATATAATGGCACCAGCATCGGGCCCAGTTCCTGCAGAAGCTCCTGCTCCTTGAACAGGGTATTCACCGTAAGATACAGCTTTTTTCCGTGCAGATGCGCGTAATCAATGGCTTGAATGTAATCCTCCGTGCCGGCATTGTCCGCGTAGGCGCGGGCGGAAAAACGGCTCATACCCATATAGACCGCATCCGCCCCCGCTGCGATGCAGGCTTTCATGACATCAAAGGAGCCTGCAGGGGCCAGAAGTTCAACTTTTTTTCTCATATATATTTACCGAATACTATACCGATCTTTTATCCGGAATCATGGAGCTCACAGATTACGTTTCATTCCTGATTCCATCGTTCTTTTCTTATTCATCCCTGGTAATTCCCAGATGACTGTACGCAAGATCCGTTACCATGCGTCCCTTGGGCGTACGGTAAATGAATCCGTTCTGAAGAAGGTACGGCTCGTACACATCCTCCAGCGTGCCGGCATCCTCGGAAAGTGCGGCCGCCAGCGTATCAAGACCAACCGGACCGCCGCCGAATTTTTCGATCATCAGTGTCAGGATCCTGCGGTCACCGGTATCCAGTCCCAGCTTGTCCACTTCCAGAATGTTCAGCGCCATGTCGGCAAGTTCTCTGGTGATGACGCCATCGCCCTTGATCTGGGCAAAGTCACGCACACGCTTTAAAAAGCGGTTGGCAAGACGCGGCGTGCCTCTGGAGCGGCGGGCCATTTCATAGGCTGCGTCGTCGTCGATGCCCACACCCAGCTTTGCGGATGAGCGGCGGACGATCTCCGCCAGTTCCTCGGTGGTGTAAAAATCCATGCGGTGCAGAATGCCGAAGCGGTCACGAAGCGGCGCGGTAAGAAGGCCCGCTCGGGTCGTGGCGCCAACCAGTGTGAACCTGGGCAGATCCAGACGGATGCTTCGCGCGGTGGGGCCCTTGCCGATCAGGATGTCGATGGCAAAGTCCTCCATGGCCGGATACAGCACTTCCTCTACCTGCCGGTTCAGGCGGTGGATCTCATCGATGAAGAGGACATCGTTTTCCTTCAGGCCGTTTAAGATGGCGGCAATGTCGCCCGGCTTTTCAATGGCCGGACCGGAGGTGATCTTCATGTTGGTGCCCATTTCGTTGGCAATGATGCCGGCGAGGGTCGTCTTGCCCAGTCCGGGAGGGCCATACAAAAGGACATGGTCCAGCGCGTCTTTACGGGACTTGGCCGCCTCAATGTAGATCTTCAGTGTTTCCTTCAGTTTTTCCTGGCCGATATATTCCGACAGCATCTGCGGCCGGAGGGATCCCTCCATTACCACATCTTCTGTTGTTTCATTCGTTGTAATGATTCTGTGATTCATTCGTTGTCTCCATATAATTCCGATTCAAAGAATTGAAATCATCCATATGCCTAAAATGCCTTTTACCAGGTATTCTCTTTTCTTAAAAAGGCCGAAGCATCCTGTTTTTCATCAGAAAGTGAGTTTTTTCAGCGCCGCCTTCAGAATATCCTCCGTGGTCATGCCGGTCACATCGATGCCCTGAACCGCCTTCAGCGCCTCACTGTTGGAATAGCCCAGCACCGTCAGTGCGACGACCGCTTCATTCTTTGCGCTCATGTCCGCGGCATTATTCTTACCGGCCGCCGGCTGAACATCGTCGTTGAAATGCGCAAGACCGTCTTCCAGGCTGACCTTGTCCTTCAGCTCGATGATCAGGCGCTGCGCTGTCTTGGGGCCGATGCCCGGCGCCCTGGAGATGGCTTTGGCATCGCCGGCAAGGACTGCAAACCGAAGATCCACCGGGGTAAATACCGACAGAATGCCAAGCGCGCCGCGGGGGCCGATGCCGTTCACATTGATCAGCAGTTTGAACATGGCAAGTGCGTCCTTCGTGGTAAAACCGAAGAGGCTCATCTCATCCTCCTTATGGCTGAGATAGGTGTAGACCTTGACTTCCGTGCCGATGGGCGGCAATTCATCAAGGACGGACGCCGGCACATTCACCTCGTAACCAAGCGCGCCGGTATCGATCTCGATCTTATTTTCTGAAACACCCGCAAGAGTACCGCGAACAAAGGATATCATCAGGGCATACCTCCACACATAGTTAATTTTACTATACCATAACAAGATGTAGAGGTCAAAGTTTATTTACTGGATTTGTACTTATGTGCGTGACTGCTCCGTACCGTTCTCTTCTGCTTTTGAGAAAGCGGCTTTATCTGTTCTGGGGCGTCTGCTTATTTCTGTTTCCGGCGACGGCTTCTTCTGCTTTATACCGGGTTTTATACCGGGGTACGCCCTCCGACTTGAGAATTTCCTCTTTTTCTGCTATACTTCAGTTCATGATCACGATCGAAAAAACCTTTGACTTACAACTGAATTACGATCTGTCACGAATCGGCGATCCGGAACGGATCCTGTTCTTTGACATTGAGACCACCGGTCTCACGGCCTACGGCTCCGCGCTGTATCTGATCGGCGCGGTGCATTTCAGGGACGGAGTCTGCCTTTTCCGCCAATGGTTCTCAGAATCCCTTTCACAGGAGATTCCGGTGCTGAACGCCTTCTTTGATTACTGCAAAGACTTTGACACGCTTCTCCACTTCAACGGCGACACCTTTGACATCCGCTATCTGGAGGGTCTGGCCGAACAATACGGGCTGGCCACACCCTTTTCCCGCATGCAGAGTGTGGACATCCTGAAGCTGGTCCGTAAACGAAAAAAGATCCTTGGACTCACAAGCTGCCGGCAGAAAAGCATCGAAAAGTTCCTGGGCATCGACCGCGAAGACGTTTTCAGCGGAGGCGAGCTGATCCCGGTGTATGACGAATTTCAGAAGACCGGAAGCGAAAAGCTGCTGAAACTCCTGCTTCTTCATAACGAAGAGGACCTCCTGGGCATGCCGGAGATCCTCCCTGTCTTAAATTATGTGGATTGTTTCATGGAACGCGCTGATTTTACCGTGAAGGAAGTCTTCCGAAACCGCAGCGGAAGCAAATTCTACGCGGTGCTGGATACCGGTGCTGCCTTTCCCGTTCCCTGTGAGTACACCAATTCAGACGGCTTTACGGTGCATTTTGAGAAAGACGAACTCATTGTGACTGTGCCGCTCTTCATCGGGGAACTGAAGTATTTCTATCCGAATTATCACGAATACTACTATCTGCCGGCTGAAGACCGGGCGATCCATAAAAAAGTGGCCCAGTTCGTAGAACCGGACCATCGTGAAAACTGCAAACCTGAAAACTGCTATCAGAAGCTGGACAGTTTCTTCCTGCCTGCAGTCAAAGGCACGGACTTCCCGATTTTCGTCTCAGAATACAAGTCCCGCACCCATTACGTGCGCTACCAGAAAAACATGCTGGAAGATTATATTAAGAAAGCGCTGGCACAGTTCTAAAGCACACGAAAGCCAATAACACCGGGTGTCCCAAGGAGTTTTTATGTTTACGAAGCACTACAAATTTACTGATTTTTTATTGGATATTCTGCTGTCCATCATTGGTTCAGCCATCATCGGATTCAGCTTTGCCGTATTTACGGTGCCGAATGACATTGCCCCGGGCGGGGTCTCCGGCCTTGCAACGGCACTGGCCTATGTTACCCCCATCACTGTGGGTGTATGGTCACTTCTTTTAAACCTCCCGCTTCTCGTACTGGCGTGGCGGCGGCTCGGTGTACGCTCCCTCGTTTTCACCCTGCTCTGTACCGTGCTTTTATCGGTTTTCATCGACCTGGGCGGCAATTATCTTCCGCATTACACTAACAGCACGATGCTGGCGTCCCTGTACAGCGGCGTTTTGTCCGGTGCGGGAATCGGCATCCTGTTCCTCCGCAACATCAGTACCGGCGGCACGGATCTTCTTGCGCTTCTTTTACGAAAGCTGCTGCCGAACATTCCCAGCGGTACGCTGCTCCTGGTGGCCGATGCCATCGTCGTTTTAATTGCAGTCTGCGTCTTCCGCAATGTGGATGTCGCGCTGTATTCCACGATCACGATCTATGTTACCTCCAAAGTCATCGATGCCATCACGACCGGTATCGATCATGCCAAGGTCATTTACATCATCACCGATAAAGGTGAAGAAATGGCCGATTCCATTAATGAAAACACGGACCGCGGCGCGACGATCGTTCCCGCGGTGGGCGGCTTCACCAAGGACGAAAAGCAGATGGTCATGACGGTCACACGGACCAACATTCTGGCGCAGACACTGAAGCTCATCAAACAGGTAGATCCCAAAGCTTTCACTTTTGTGGTGGATTCCGCTGAAGTTCACGGAGAAGGGTTTAAACAGGATTAATGTCCCCAATGGCATACTCGTCGCGGAGCGCAAAAAACAGGCACCGCTTACGCGGTGCCTGTCTTATATTACAGAATATGAATTATTCAGTAACTTCCTCAGCAGCTTCAGCTTCCTTCTTAGCATCTTCAGCAGCCATCTTTGCGATGTATGCGTCGATGTCAACGTAAGCTTCATCTACGTTGGACTCTTCCTTCTTGTTAGCTCTTTCCTGGCGCGGCTTTCTTTCTCTTTCCGGCTTCGGAAGAAGGGCCTTCATGGAAAGGCTGATTTTCTTGTTGTCAAGGTCAAGATCAACGATCTTTGCGGTGATCTCTTCACCCTGAGTCAGAACGTCTGCCGGCTTCTCAACGCGCTCTCTCTTGATCTGAGAAACATGAAGGAGACCGTCTACGCCCTTAGCGAGTTCTACGAATGCACCGAAGTCGGTGAGACGAGCTACAGTACCGGTAACAACGTTGCCAACTGCGAAACGGGTCTCAGCGTCAGCCCACGGATTCTCGTTCGGGAACTTCTTGGAAAGTGCGATCTTGGTGCCGTCGATGCTCTTGATGAAAGCGGTAACGGTATCGCCGGTCTTGAAGACCTTCTTCGGGCTTTCGATACGGCCCCAGCTCATTTCAGAGATGTGAAGCAGACCGTCAGCGCCGCCTAAATCGATGAATACACCGAAATCGGTGATGTTCTTAACAGTACCTTCTACAACATCGCCAACCTGAACCTTGGAAAGGAGTGCGTTCAGAGCCTCTTCCTTAGCGGTCTTGATGAGCTGCTTACGATCACCGATGACGCGATGCTTCTTCGGGTTGTACTCGGTAAGGATGAATTCGATGGTCTGACCTTCGTACTTGGAAAGATCCTTTTCAAATACATCAGATACAAGGCTTGCCGGGATGAAGACCTTAACTTCATCAACGGTGCAGGAAAGGCCACCCTTAACTACTTCATCAACTGCAGCAGTGATAACGGACTTTGCTTCAAAAGCCTCTTCCAGGACCTTGCTGGTCTTTTCAGTGCGGACTCTTCTGGTGGAAAGCTGTACCAGACCGTCACCGTCGTTAACCTTGACGATCTTGGCTTCGATTTCATCGCCGACCTTCACAAGCTCGTGTAAATCTGCTGCAGAGTCATTGGTGAATTCGTTCTTCTTAATGACGCCATCGTGCTTATAGCCGATGTTGAGTTCGATCTCATCGTCTTTAACAGCGATTACAGTACCCTTTACAACCTCCCCATTTCTAATTGTCTTAAAAGACTCATTGAGTAATTGTTCAAAACTTTCTGACATTGTTTGAACCTCCTTGATAATATTCTTTGGGGTTGATGCCCCGGCTGTAATCCCCACGCACTTTACGCCTTCAAACCACTTTGGTTGCACGTCGCCGACCGACTGAATAAAATATGTGTAATTACAATGTTTCCTGCTGATTTCGTATAACTTCCGCGAATTGGAGGAGGACGGGCTGCCGATGACGAGCATCAGGTCCGCTTCCGATGCAATTTCCGCCGCTTCTGCCTGTCTTTCCTGCGTCGCATTGCATACAGTATCAGCGATGATAGCATTATAACCCATGTCTACTATTTTTTCAACTACATTTTTAAATTTTTCGTAGTTAAACGTAGTCTGGGCCACAACGCATATTTTTTGTTCCACAGGAAGGCCCAGCGCTTCAAATCCCTCCAGACTTTCCACCACATGTACCGGTCCTCTGCACCATCCGGTTATGCCCTGCACTTCCGGATGATTCGGGTCTCCGAGAACAATGACCGTTTCCCCTTCTGCCGAATGCTTTTCCACGATCCGGTGGATCTTTTTCACAAAGGGACAGGTGGCATCGACCACATTGAAACCGGCATTTTCCAGTTTTTCCTGCAGCGCCCGCGTCACACCATGCGCACGGATGATGACGGTCGCCGCGTCCACAGCCTCATCGATTTTGCTCCGCTTGCTGTCATTTCCATCATCTCCCCTGTGATCATCAGCGCTTACGGCTGCATTTTCCATCTCCTTTTCACTGTTCAGCACCTGAACGCCAAGTGCTTCCAGTTCGGCAATGACCGTTTCATTATGGACGATGGGCCCGTAAGTATACACTTTTCCGTTTCCGGCCTGCGCTTGCTTCACTGTCTCATCCACGGCGCGCTGCACCCCAAAACAGAAGCCCGCCGTTTTTGCCGTTACGATCATTTCATCACCTCAAATCCACTGTATCGAGTGCTTCTTTACGATCAAAGTACTTTACCCGCACGTGCTGCGTTGATCAGACGGATGATCTCCGCAACGACCTCATCGATCGTCATGTCCGAAGAATCCACAAGTACAGCATCCGCTGCCTGCTTTAAAGGCGCGATCTCTCGATGCATGTCGCGGTAGTCCCGCTCCTCAATTTCCTGCTGAATGACTGCAAGGTCGCACACCGTGCCCTTTGCCGTTAACTCATCGTATCTTCTTTTTGCGCGTACCAGAGAACTTGCGGTCAGGAAGACTTTGACATCCGCATCCGGCAGTACCACGGTGCCGATGTCTCTTCCGTCCATCAGAATATCCGCGGACCTTGCCAGATTCCGCTGCAGATTAAGAAGCGCTGCGCGCACCGGCGGCATGGCGGAAACCTTGGAAGCCGCCTCGCCCACTTCCTGTGTGCGGATGCTTGCGGAAACATTTTCACCGTTTAAATAGACCTGCTGCACGCCGTCTTCATAGCCCAGGGTCACATCGACCTCTGAAAGATGTGCTGCGACCGCTTCCGGATCATCCACGGAAATACCATTTCTCAGCATGTAAAATCCAATGGTCCGGTACATGGCACCGGTATCCACATAAATGAACTGCATGTTCTTTGCCACGGTCTTGGCAATGGTGCTCTTGCCCGCGCCTGCCGGGCCGTCAATGGCTACGTTAAAACCCATTATTTTCTCCCCTATATTCGACGATCATTCCGCAGAAAACACCGGATCCGGCAATTTCCCGCATATACTGATTCTTTCTGAGTCTGATTTCCGCACGCCTCTTCAGAAATCACTTTACTCGATACTCTCTCCAGCAAGATGCCCCGTGGACCAGGCCAGCTGCAGATTGTAACCGCCGGTCAGCGCATCGATGTCGATGACCTCTCCCGCAAAATACAGTCCCTTCACCTGCTTGCTTTCCATGGTGGACGCATCAATGTCCTTCACGGAAACACCGCCCTGCGTCACGATGGCTTCGTTCATTCCCTGCGTTCCGAACACGGTCAGAGGCAGATTCTTCACCACATCCACCAACTTCCGCCGTTCCTCGCGGCTGATCTCATTCACCTTTTTGTGCTCCGGAATGCCGGTATAGGAAATGACCACGGCGATCAGCTTCTTCGGAAGAAGCTCATCCAGCGCGTTTCCGAACTGACGGTTCCGGTACTTTTCAAAATCCCGGAGAAGGCGTTCGTCCAGCATCTCCTCAGTCAGCGCCGGTTTCAGGTCAATGTAGAGTTTCAGCTGTCCCTCATTTCTCAGCCGCCTGGCCGTCATCGATGACGCCGACAGAATGACCGGGCCGCTGACACCGAAATGCGTAAACAGCATCTCGCCGAAATCTTCGTAGTAAGTGCCCTTTTTGCCTTCCAACCGGATGCTGATGTTTTTCAGCGACAGGCCGGAAAGCTCCGATACCCAGCGTTCTTCCGTTTTAAAGGGAACCAGTGCCGGAAGAAGCTCCGTGGTCTTATGACCAAGCTCTTCCGCAAATCGGATGCCGTCGCCGGTGGAACCGGTCAATGGATACGACACACCGCCGGTACAGACGATGACCGCATCGCCCTTCACTTTTCCCTGCGTGGTCTCCACTCCGGTCACGTGACCGTCCTCCGTCAGGATCCGCTTGACCCGGGTGTTCAGCCGGATCTCCACGCCGCGCTCCTTCAGGACACGCTCGAAGACGCGGATGACATCGCTTGCATGGTCCGATACCGGAAATACCCGATTGCCGCGCTCAGTCTTTACGGGGCAGCCGTTCTCTTCCATGAACTGCATCACATCCTCGTTCGTGTAGCTGTACAGCGCGCTGTACAAAAACTTGGGATTCGTGACCACATTGTTCATGATGGTCGGAATGTCTGAAGCATTGGTCAGGTTACAGCGGCCCTTACCGCTGATGTAGACCTTTTTGCCCAGCTTTTCATTTTTCTCGATCAGAATGACCCGATGCCCTTTTAATGATGCACTACAGGCGGCCGCCATACCCGATGCGCCGCCGCCTGTGATTATTACTGTTTTCATACGTGATTGTCCTCAGATGAACCCTGTCCGCGATGAATATGCGTATAGAGGTGCTCATTGCAGTATTCAAAATCGCCCTGACACTTGGAGCAGTAACGGAATTCCAGTTCCGGATTCGTGAGCTCCGTGCGGCCGCATACCGCGCACTTGTGACGTGCGGTCTTTCCGGCGCGAATATCCTTTTCATGCCCCGCTGCTTTCCGGCGGAATTCAGTCCGGCGGATCACATTGGAGGGCGCGTTGTTCGTACGGTAACCGGTCAAAAGCAGGAACAGGATCAGTGTGCATACGGAGGCGATGATCATGAAGACCAGAACCCAGCCATAGCCCGAAAAGCCCTGACGGAACGCCTGCATGACATCCAGCGCATACATTGCGAATGTCACAAAGACCATCCATTTTCCCTTGATCGGGATGATGAACATAAGCAGGAACCGTGCATCCGGGAACATCATTGCAAATAATACGAACAGCATGGCGTACAGATAGTACGGATTCATGAGCATAAGATAGATCTCATTCATGCTGCCGCGGAACAGGAAGAAATACAGGAAGCCAAACAAGGCCTCGATTAAAATTCCGGAAATCAGGAAAAAATTAAGTTTGAACCGGCCGATGACCTGTTCCAGTGCTTTGGAGATGGAATAATAGATAAAGCAGGAAATCAGCGCCATGAAATAATCACCGGAACTCGGGATGAACACAAAAGTGAAAATACGCCAGATCTGTCCCCGCATGATCTGATACGGATCAAAGTACAGATAAGGCATCAGGCCCGGCATGATTTTCCCAAACACAAATCCCGCCACATAACAGATGACCAGAATGACCATCATGTTCGGCATTCTCACATTTCTGAATTTACGTTCCAACTTATTCAGCAAATTCGTACACTCCTTTAATCATTGATGTAACGGCGGATACAGATCGGCTCCTCCATGTAATTATAGGCGTCAACAGTGATGCCGCGTTCCTTGGAGGCTGCGTGGATCATTTTTCCGTTGCCGATGTAAATACCAACATGGCCCACGCCCTCGGAAAGCGTACCGTTGTCATAATAGCCGCGGAAGAACAGAAGATCGCCGGCCTTGATATCGGCCATGGAGGCAACTTCCTTTCCCCAGACAGACTGCTCGATGGAAAGACGCGGTACATTATAGCCGAAGTGCTCAAATACACGAAGCACGTAACCGGAACAGTCCACGCCCTCGCCAAGGGTCGCACTGCCCCAGACATAGGCACCGCCGTACCATTGAAAGGCATAGTCGATGAGATCCAGACGGGTCCTGGAAAGATCCTTGCCGGCTTCTTCATAGAAATACGGCTCCACCAGCGTGTAGCGGACGGAAACCTTGTCCTCATTTACATAACCGTACAGGCCGGTGTTCGTCACGATGCGCACCCAGTTGCCCACGCGTTCCAGAAGCTCATAGCCGTTATCCGCGTACATTTCAAACTGTTCCTTGGACGCGGTATTGGGGCGCTCGTACGCCTTGGTGCGGTCATATAACGCATAGGCATTGGCACTGCAGTGCTGCATGGCGACTGTCAGCGCCTCATCCCCGGTGTAAACAAAATCACGGGCCACATAACCTTCACAGCCGCCAGCGGCGATCTTGTAGAAATCGCCGGATTCCTCCAGGATCTCAAATGCGGAATAGGCCGGAGCCTTGCCCACGATGGGCGCATTTGCAGACGCTTCGCTGCGGATGTTCACAAATCCGGTGGGATTGGAGATCACACCCATGTTTTCATAATAACCGACCAGATAGAAACGGGGATCCTTATATGCAGCCTCGCCGTTCGGTGCGGTCAGGCCGGGACCCTCACCCGGCTGCGGCTCGGTGTTCTTATCCTCTCCGAGCTGCGGAACCTCCGTCTCACTACCGGCGTTTTCCGCTGTCGGTTCCGTTTTGGGCACCTCCGCTTCTGTTTCCTTCAGCGGTGCCTGCGGGAGCTCTGGGTTTCCAGGGTCTGTATCATAAAGTCCTGCACGCTGGTCTTTGATTTTCTGCAGATTGATCGCGCCAAAGCCCACATTCAGGCCGGTCAGCACAATGATCATGAAGGACAGCATGTACTGACCGATCATCTGTCTCTTTCTGCGTTTCTTCCGGCGAAGGGCTGCCTCATTCATTTCGCTCATCTTTTCCTCCGTCTGTTATTCGCACAGCATTCTTGAGATCTTGTAGGAATTTGCGGCGCCGATCACGATGACGATGTCCGCCTCCTGATCTGCAATGCGTTTTCTTACGATCTCACAGATCTTCTCATTTTCTTCTTCATTGACGATCCTGCAGGACGCACCCTCCCACTCTTCTTTGGTGATGGGCTTCACATTCTTGTTGATCTCGCGTCCCAGATGTGTTTTCGCGATGATGACATTATCCGCGATCAGCAGCGCATTAACATACTCCGGAAGCATCAGTCGCAGGCGGGAAACCTGATGCGGCTCAAAGATCGCGAGCAGTTTCTTTTCCGGGAAATAATCGCGGCACATCGTCAGTACGGAACGGATCTCCGTGGGATGATGCGCGTAATCATCAAACACCGGAACTCCTTCACAGGTTCCGACCTTGTCAAAACGACGGCCAACACCCTTGAAACGGTTCAGCGCCTGATTGATGACATCATCGGACACGCCGCATTCCCAGGCAATGAGAATTGCCGTTACGGCATTGGAAACATTGTATTCACCGAAAAGATTCATGGAGAATGCATGTACTTCACCGTTCTTTTCCACAACAAAGCCCGTGCCGTTTTCATCCTTGCGCTCAGTCCGGTACAGAATGTGTTCACAGGCAATGCCGATCTCCTCCGGCAGCTTCACCGGCTGTCTGGAGAATACCACTGCGCGGACATTCTTCATGCTTTCCATTGCCGAAACACGGCGAAGCACTTCCACAGCGCCTTCACTCTCGCCGTTTAAAATGACAGTCTTTATCTTTCCGCCGCCGGAAACAAAGGTCGTAAAGCTTTCCAGTACTTCCTCAAAATTATTATAGCATTCCGGGTGATCCATCTCCACGTTGTTCATCACGGCAATTTCCGGATGATAATGATGGAAATTCCGGTTGAATTCATCGGCTTCACAGAGGAACAGATCGGAACTGCCAAAACGGCCGCCGTTCCCCCATTCCTTGTATACAGAACCGCCGACTACATTGGGATCCAGACCGGCTTCAATGAGGACTTCCGCTGTCAGGAAAGTGGTCGTGGTCTTTCCGTGGGTACCGGAGATACTGATGACGCGCTTGTCCTGCTGCAGATAACGGCCCATGAACTCCTGCCAGGTCATCAGAATACCTTTTTCCCGGGCAGCCAGAAGCTCGGGATTATCCGGGGCAATGTCAAACAGCGCCGGGGATACGGCAACCACATCCACATCATCCGTCAGATGAGTCTCGCTGTGTCCCGTATAAATGGTAATGCCGTTCTTTTTCAGTTCACCGGCATAATAGGATTCCGCTGAAACATCGCAGCCGCTGACCTTGTAGCCGGCGCGGGCTGAAAGAAGCGCGATGGATGCGCATCCGCTGCCGCAGATTCCCATAAAATGTACATGTATTTTCAGATTTTCAAACATGAAGGCTGATCCTTCCTACTATTTCTCTTTCATGACAGCGTCCCGCATGCGAGGTGTTACCAAATTATGATCATATCACAGATCCGCTTGTATTTCCATCCTTTTCACGAAAAGAACACAGACAGTTCCTTACCCACGCACCGTCATGCGGTTGATCAGGATCTCCACGGCCATCGTTTCATTGAGATCACCGGTCTTTACCGCTTCCTCCAGTTCCACCGCGAGGCGGATGGAATCTTTCAGTTTCTGCAGCGTGAAGCCGGCTGCCTGATCACTGAGCTTGGAAACGATGAACGGCTTTAAACTCATGGCGCGGGCGATCTCATCCCGTTTCTTCCGCTGCATCAGCATGTCCTTGATGAGGACCAGCTGGTTCAGCTGACGGGCGATGAGGAACAGAATGCGCATGGCAGGCTCCTTCAGGGAAAGAAGGTCGTAGTAAAGCTCCATTGAACGCTCATGATTGCCGCGGGCCACCTGCTCCACAAGTTCAAAAACGCGGCTTGTAACAACCGGTGTCACAATGAGTTCCACATCCTCGATCGTGATGTTTCCGTTCAGTTCGCAGTAATCACAGAGTTTTTCAATTTCATTGTTCAGCGTATCCATTTCATTTCCGGTGATCTCCAGAAAGCGGCGGAACGCGTCGCGGGTGATGTTCAGTTTCCGTGCGCCGATCTTCTGAAGGATCCACTTTTCCAGCATGGCATCGTCCGGGTGATTCATTTCGGAAACATAGCCCTTATCCTGGACACGCTTGTAGACCCGGCTGCGTTTGTCGATCTCACTCTCCACAAATACCACACATGCGGATTCGGGAAGCGCGTCGATCCATTCCGGAAATCCTTCCGCACTGCCCTTGAAGATACCGGAATCCTCCATGATCAGCATGCGCTTTTCCGCAAAAAAGGGCATGGTCTCCGTGAAGTCCCGAAGCGTTGTGAGATCAAATTCCTTACCGGTAACAGCCATGAAATTCATGGTATCCTCTCCGGCCACAGCATTCTTCAGGCGGTTCTTGCAGGACTGCTTCAGGAAATTTTCATTGCCGTACAGCAGGTAGACCCGTTCAAATTGATGTTCTTTTATATCGGCGTTGATTTTTTTCATAAACTTCATCATAGCAGATGAAGGCATCATTTTCAAGGCGGACACGGCAAAACCAATGCTAAAAGCGGTTTTCTTAAAAAGCACATCACGCGTATTCCCTTCCGGCTGCCGTTCAGGATCACCGCTCCTTCCTCATCGGTCCGGTAAACGCGGGTCTTAGCCTCCCGAAGCCGATCCAGAAAGGCCGGTGCCGGATGACCGTATACATTGTTTTTTCCGCAGCTTACAAGCGCGTACACCGGCGATGTCCGTGCCAGAAACGCCGCGCTTGTCGAGTAGGCTGAGCCATGATGAGCCGCCTTCAGAACATCCGCATGAACCGGAGGAAGATTTCGTTCCTGTTCCTCCGGAATATCGCCGGTAAACAGCATTGTAAAAGACGGCGTGGAAAACAGCAGGACCATGGACGCGTCATTTCCCGTAAGCGGGCTTCCGTGCTCCGGATGAAGGACCCGGAACGATGTGCTGCCGGCATTCAGACTGTCCCCGGCACCGATGCAGCAGATCTCCGGCGCCCCCGGCGGCAAACCATAGTTTTCAAAATCTGCCGCGTCCGTAAGGTACAGCCTCGTGACAGGAATTGTGTCAAGCAGGACTTCCATTGCAGTTTCCGGCAGAATACCGTTCACATGATCCTCGTCGCGATGGCTTAAAAAGATGCCGTCCAATCTCCGGATCCCATAATACCGAAGTGCCGGAAAAAGGACCTCTGTACCGACGTTTTCCATGGAAGAGCTGCCGCAGTCCACTACATAATTGCCCGTATCCTTTGTGCGGATCAGGAAGCAGTCGCCCTGTCCCACATCCAGCATAATGATTTCTGCTCCGTCAGCAGGCGGCGGAGGTGCCTTTAAAAAAACGACGCCAAAGAAAAGCATGCCCAGAAACAACAGCACCAGGACCGCTTCTCCCCTTCTTCCGATGCGAAGCTCATCCCGTTCCGGGACCGAACGCTGTTTAAGAAGGACATATTCCGCGATAAGTTCGATCACCAGAAGCAGACCGTAATAACTGATCACGCTCCGCATGGACGGACATCCGCGCAGGATCTGTGCACAAGGCAGTTTTTCTGCCGTTTCCGCGGCTGCGAGCTGAAAACGGTACAGATAATGTCCGGTCCCGAAAAAGAAGGCAGAAAGGCTGTTTTTCCCGCATAACACCCCGATGGACGCGCCCAGAAGTCCGGTAACTGCAATCAATCCCGTACCCATGGAAAACAGGATCGCAAGCAGCATCCCATAGGGTGAAAATGAATAGTTTCCGTAAAGCAAAAGCGGCAGAAAAAAACACTGACCACACAGAGTGTAAAGCATCGGCAACGTTATTTTCCGGTAACTCTTCAATAACCGCCGGTAAGTGGGAACCACGATCCCCGCAGACACAGCAGCCGCCAGATAAAACAGAACTGCCGTATTTAGGATGCTGCAGGGCGTGTCCAGAATCAACAGGATCAGCATGAACGCGGCTGCGGATGCCAGATCAAATCTCCGTTTGAAAACCGGTGCCATGAGCCGTACGGCAAACACAATGAGCACGCGCCGCGCGGTTGGCGTGAATCCGGTCATGCAGGCATACAGGAATACCGGTAAAAATGAAAAGACTGCAACTGCAAGCCGGCTTCTGAACCGCTTCCGAACCAGTTCGTGGATCCCGTTTCCCACAAGGAGAAGGCCTGCGCCCGTCAGTTTCAGAAGACGCAGCAGATTCAGGTTCTGAAAGGTGCTTCGGGCATGATCGGCCAGACCGGAATCCTCGCGGAACAGGACAGAATTCAGATAGCCGGCTGTTTCTTTGTCTGTATGAACGCACACAGCATCGGACAGACGACGGCAGAAAAGCCAGAGTGCATGCCGCACGCCGGTTCTCGGTCGATTCAGGACCCGGACCTTAGCGTGTGTCATCGCCAGATAGCAGCCAATGGAATCATAATATCCGCGCACATCGAAAGCCCCCGGATTGCGCGCTTTTTCGTACAGAAACAGATCACCGGTCACCTGTACCGCAGCACCGATCTCCGGAAGCTCTTCCCGTGTTGTCTCCTTAAGATGTACCCGAACCTTCCCGGCGGTATTTCTTGGGCAGCGGAGCGTCATCGTAACCTTGGCCCCGCCGTTTTCATCCTCCTCCTCTTCCAGCCACTCGACCTTTCCCTCAAGCATTTCCGCCCGGAAAGTTTCACCGGAATGCTCCATTTCCGTACGCAGAAAAGGAGGCGTGATCCACCCTGCAAACCGGTGACCCGCCTCCTTTTTATTGACTATGAATACCCCAAGAGCCAGAACGACCGCGATCCAAATAAGCGGTCTTCTGAACATTTTATTCCGGAAAAGATTTCCGGCTCCTTTTCTTACTTTTTTATTCCGCGTCTTCAGTCTCCACCAGATCCAGGTTGCACTTAAGCGGCTGTGAAAGATCGATCACATCCATGTATCGGACTGCTGATGAACCGTTGACGGTGATCTGAACACTTGTAATGCCGGACAGCTCGGTCAGGGAATTGACCAAAGCGTAGATCGTGACCTCAGGAAGCAAGGAAGAATCTGTGCTGTTGACAAACGAATCCGTCAGATCCACATGGCAGACATTATTCTTGGTAACAACGGAAACAATCCGGGTTCCTGCCGGGAAAACCGGTTCCCCGTACTCCTTATCCACCGTGCCGGCCGTGATCATGGATGCTACCACCTGTTCCAACGACTGCGAATTGTCATATGCAATGTCGATCGTGCTGCGCTTCAGCATCGTACCGTTTTCATTTGCAAGATAAATTGTCACATTTGTCTTGTTGTAAGCATTCAGCCCATTTCCGATGACATCGGCGAAATCGGAACGCTTCATCCGGCCGACAGCCGTACCGTCATGCCGTGCCAGAGGCTGTCCCTCCACACGGATCTCCACGGTGGAAATTCCATCCAGCTGTGAAAAGGTGCTGACGATTGCAGCACGCATCAGGACTTCCTCCATCGGCGGAATTTCATTGTAGAGCGACGGAAAATTCAGAATCAGATTTTCATCTTCCAGTACAAATCCGTTCAGTTCAATGCCGGCCGCTAGTGCAGATGTGTAATCCGATTCATCCGCGCCGCTCATCATATGCGTAAACACCGACGATATCAGCGTATCTGTGGGCAGCGTAAGATCCACAATGCCTTCCACCGGATACAGTTCCCAGTGGTTCTGACTGCGGTAATAAATATAGAACTTGCCGTCTTCGGGGAACTTCTCCTCCTTATGGCAGGCTGCCGCTGACAGCATCAAAAGAACCGCAAGAAGAACGACGATCCTTTTTTTCATTGTTTTCATCATCCGAGGCCTCCTGTTATATCAACATGATTCAACGGAATGCGTACAGTGAAGGTCGTGCCCTCGCCGTAGGTGCTCTCCGCTTTGATCACACCATAGTGAAGCAGGATGATCGTGCGGACGATGGAAAGTCCCAGACCGGTACCGCCGGTCACACGGGAACGCGCCTTATCCACACGGTAGAACCGTTCAAAAACATGCGGCAATGCGTCCTGTGGGATGCCGATGCCGTTATCGGTCACTTTCAGGTAGAAATACGCATGGTCGGAATCCAGAGACACCTTGACATAGCCGCCGTCCCGGTTATATTTGATGGCGTTCTCGATCAGGTTCACAAATGCCTGAGACAGCTTGACTTCGTCAATGTCCGCATGGACCTGTCGGAAGGACTCATAAATAAGTTCGATCTTGCGGCCTTCCGCGATGGGCTTCAGACGGCGCATGATATCCAGAATGAACTCATTGATATTGACCTGGGAAATGTTCATGGATTCATTGCCCTTGCCCAGGCGGGACATGGACAGAAGGTCCTCGATGATCCGTGACTCACGGTCGATCTCAACGGAAATATCGCCCAGGAATTCCTGATAGACCTCTTCCGGAATGTTGCTCTGTCCAATCAGGGAATCCGCCAGTACGCGTATCGATGTCATGGGAGTACGCAGTTCATGGGAAACGTTGGAAACAAACTGTTCCTGAGACTCTTCCATTTCCTGATAATGTTGGATGGCCTGGGAAGAGGTTTCGATGATGCCATCGATCTCCTTATACGAGGTCAATCCGCTGATGTCCGTGTTGAAATTGCCTACATTCAGTTTTTCGATCTCACGGGTGACCCTTTTGACCGGCGCTGAAATCAGGTAGGAAATATAGAAGGACGCAAAAATAAGAAGACACACAAGTACGCCTTCAATGAAAAACACATACATTTTTGTGCGCTTCATACTGTCTCCGATCCATCTCGTGGTAGATGAGAAAACCAATGCGCTGGTGACCATTTTCTCATTCGCACCCGAATACGTAATCGGAAGAACAAATTCCAGATACTGTGAATTGGAAGCGTAATGCTCATAGATGCCGCCTTCAAAAGCCGCAAAGACCGCATCGGAAATGCAGGTCTTACCCTTCTGAGCCTGGTATGTATCCAGTATGATCCGATATTCATCGTCAATGACCAGAAGACGTCCTCCGTAAGCTTCCGAGTACCAGTTCAGGCGCTCCGCCACTTCCGGTGTCAGAGACTCTTCAATGGATGAATAGGTTCCCAGCTGAGTGGTGATCAAGCTGCAGCGGTGCCGGATCTCCGACATACGCTGATAAACGAAACTGGCATTGCATGCGTTCAGAATGATCAGGTGCAGGATCACAATGGGAATGATGCCGGCGGCAAAAATGCTGACAATTATTCGGCTTTGTAACGACTCAAATACTCTTTTCATCCCTGTAATAGTAACCTACTCCCCACTTTGTCTGAACATACTTCGGAACACTGGGATTGACTTCGATCTTCTCACGAAGACGACGGATATGCACATCAACCGTGCGGGCATCACCGGGATAATCCACACCCCAGATGAGCTCCAGCAGACGTTCTCTGGAATATACTTTATTGGCATTGGTGACCAGAAGATGCAGCACATCAAATTCCTTGGCGGTGACGCTGACCTCTTTTCCGTTTACAAATACACGCTCATTATCCACATCCAGGCGGAGATCACCGGAAACGATCATGGAATTGCGCTTTTCCGCCGCGTCGCTCTGCTTCTGGCTGCGGCGCATGATGGCTTTCATTCTTGCCTTGACCTCGAGGATGTTAAAAGGCTTCGTGATATAATCATCGGCACCGTATTCAAGACCCATGATCTTATCCATGTCATCGCCCTTGGCAGTCAGCATGATGATGGGCATGTCGGAAAACTCACGGATCTGCTGGCAGACCTCCATGCCGTCCATGGACGGAAGCATGATATCCAGGAGGATCATGTCGTATTTTGTTTCCTTTGCCATGTTGAGTCCTTCTTCACCGTCATAGGCACAATCCACTTCCCAGCCTTCCTGAAGAAGAGAAAAGCGAATGCCTTTCACGATCATCTTTTCATCATCGACCACAAGAATTTTAGCCATATTAACCTCTATACTTTTATTTTTTCGCGAATCTGTTCAAAGATGCTGTTCCCGATGCCCGTCACATTCAGAATGTCTTCCGGGCACTGAAACGCGCCGTTCTTTTCTCTGTAATTTACGATCATCTCCGCTTTGGATTCCCCGATGCCGGGTAAAGCCGTCAGTTCCGCCGCGCTTGCCGTGTTGATATTGATCCGGCCGTCTGTGAGTACCGCGCCCATGACCTGTTCCGTGCCGATTGCCGGTATGAAGACCATGTCCCCGTCACACACCCGTTCAGCCTGGTTGACAGCATCCGGTGCCGCGCGATCGGTAAGGCCGCCTGCAGCATCCAAGGCGTCGCACACACGCGCGTCCGCAGGAAGCTCATACACGCCCGGCGCAAAAACCTCTCCGGAAACATACACAAAAACGGACAGAATTTCCTCTGAAGCGGCATCTAAAGTAAGATCCGTGTTTTCCCGAAGTTCAGCGGACAGGGACAATCCCTCCGCCGGCTCAGGCCGGTCCTCCTCCGATGCTTTTCCTCCTGTAAGATATGCTGTTCCGAGTACAATGACAGCCGCGATCATCACCACAGCACGTCTGTATTTTTTCTTCATGTCTGTTTTTCCGGATACGCGCGAAGATATTACTGGTATTTTACAGAAATTTTAAGGAAAACTCAAGCGATTTTTACCGGAATTGTTAATTTATTAAATATTGTTTTCAATGAAACGCCGCTACACGCTCCATTTCAGCAGCCGCCTTTGAAAACACGGGTTTCGACACCAAAAGACCGGCCCTTTTGAGGCCGGCTTTTTCAGTGCTCAATATTCGATCTCAGTCCTTCAAACAGATCCGCGTCCGGAAAATCACCGTCCGTCTTCAGATCCAGCGCAGCCCAGAGGTTGGCATTACGTCGGATCTCCTCGCTTCCCGCATATTCTTCATACGCGGACTGCCAGTTCTCGTACCTAAGCTCCGCAAGCAGATTGCGCTTGTTGCTTAATGAAAGCAGCGTGTTGTAAGAATCAGCCACACGGATCAGATAATAGCTTCCGCTGTATTCGATGATGTCACTGACTTCACCGGTGGAAAGTGAAAAGACCAGTTCGTCCACCACATTGATGAGTTCGCCCTTGCTGACAGAAAAGGCCGTCCGCTCATCCAGCGTGTTTTCACGCGCCAGCGTTTCAAAATTCTCACCGTTTTTCAGGCGCTCATACAGTGCCTTGGCCTCCGTTTCCGTCTTCACCCGGATCACTTCAATGTCCGCGACACGGGATTCTTCCTCACTGATCTCGATCCGCTTGTCCCGGATCAGCTGCTGTACCATTTTGTCCGCAAGATAGTATCGACCCAGAAGCTTTTCCACATCGGAAAGCCTTGCCCGCGTAAAAGCAAGTTCATCCTCCGTCAGCCGATCGTAATATGCCTTCGCGGCCTCTTTGACTTCCTCCTCTTCCACATCCGTCAGATAGACATTCAGCGTTCCCGCAAGCCCATTCAGAACCAGTACGGACTTCAGTTCATCAAAGATACAGTATTCCTTGACATATTCCTCAAAGGTCAGCCCTTCCGCCGCTTCCATCGTCCAGAAATCCTCATTGAAGAATTCCCGATAGCAGGCCTCATACTCGGTCTTGTACTGAAGCGCCGTGAGACGGACTTCCCGTTCTGTCAGCGTCCGGTCCCCGCAGGAGATCATGATCCTCTCTCCCAGGCGGAAACTGACCGGCGGCAGGCTGCACGCGGAAAGAAAGAACAGGCTTACGGCAAGAAAGACCGCAGGTATTCTTCTGTGTTTCATAAAAGCTCCCGCATGACGCGGACATTGTCCGGAAGGTCGCCGCCAAACAGCGAAGAACCGCTGACAAAAACATTGGCACCGGCTTCTTTTGCAAGCAGCACTGTTTCAAAATTGATGCCGCCGTCCACCTGAATGTCCACATTCAGTCCGCGTTTTTCAATCTCGGCCCGAAGCGATGCAATGCGTTCCGGTGATTCCTTTAAGAACGGCTGTCCGCCAAAGCCCGGATTCACAGTCATGAGAAGTACCATTTCCACCTTGTAAAGATACGGATATACCGTTTCCACCGGTGTTCCCGGCTTAACGGATATCGCTGCCGGGATTCCAAAGGCATGGATCCGGTCGATCACTTCCTCTGCATTTGTGCATGCTTCCAGATGAAAAGTAATGCGGTCCGCGCCGGCTTTTGCGAAGGATTCGATGTTCTTCAGCGGGTCCACGACCATGAGGTGAACATCGACCGGAATCGATGTGTTTTTCTTCACTGCCCGCAGGATGCCCTCACCATAGGACACCTCCGGAACAAAATTACCGTCCATAACATCGTAATGGATCATGTCCACACCTGCTGCATTCAGCTGCTGAACCTCACGGCCCAGATTCAGAAAGTCCGCAGAAAGGACGGACGGAGCAATCATGTATTTCAAGATCAATACCTCCTGATATCGGCAAGATGTTCAAACATCAGCACATAGGAATCATAACGTTCCCGGGCGATCCTGCCGTCTTTCACGGCGCGTTTTACCGCGCAGTCGCATTCCCGTTCCTTCATGTGCTTGCAGGATGTCAGATAACGGCATTCCGGGATGAAGGGCAGGAATTCATCAAAGGTGTACTGCAGGTCTTCCTTCTCAATGAAATCCACTTCCACGGAGGAAAAACCGGGAGTATCAAAGAGGAAGGTGTCCTCCTGCAGGAAAAACAATTCCGAATGGCGGGTGGTATTTTTGCCGCGTTCGATCTTTCTGGACAGATCGCCGGTCTCCATGACACGGTCTCCCAGAAGAAGATTCATCAGCGAGCTCTTTCCCACACCGGAGGGTCCCGCAAGCGCTGTGACCTTACCTGCCATGATCGCGCGGATTTCATCGATTCCCGCGTTTTCCTTTACGGAAATGAAATGAATGGGATAACAGGTTCCGGCAAAGGCTTTTTCCGTTTTCTGCCGTTCTTCTTCTCCCACCAGTTCCGATTTGTTGATAACTAAATGAACCGGTATCTCCCGGTCATGGACCATAACCAGATACCGGTTCAGCATATCATAATTAGGTGCGGGCGATGCCGCGGAGAACTGAAGAAAGATCTGATCCACATTGGCGATCTCAGGCCGGATCAGATTGTTTTTTCTTGGAAGAATCTCCTCGATATGGCCCGTTTTCTCCTCTTCGGAGATCACGCTGAATTGAACGTGATCTCCAACCAGAGGCTTTTCATGATTTTTTCTGAAAATGCCTTTTGCCTTGCACTCATACAGATGTCTGCCATCGTGTACATAGTAAAAGCCGGCGATTCCCTTTGTGATTCTTCCTGTCATATCACTCCTGTCAGGGCTGTGCGCTTGTGGAAGGCGGTTCTGCGGTGTTATCCGTAGGTTCCGTGGGATCCGTGGGATCCGTGGGATCCGTGGGATCCGTTGGTGTTGTCGGAGCCGTTTCAGAAGAAGACGGCTCAGTTTCCGGTGCCACATAACGATAGACAATCAGCGTGACTTCGCTGCCCGGTTCAAGGCTCGTGCCGCCATCAGGCGACATGGACTTGACGATCATGTTCAAGTTGCAGTCATCCGTATCTTCAAAGATCACATTGACCGTATATCCCATGCCCTTCAGAACATCAGTAGCCTCTTCCGCACCTGCATCCTTCAGGACGGGAAGGATGGTCTCACCACCCTTGGAAACGGTAAGAACGATGGTCTCACCCTTCTTGACAGTGGTACCTGCCTCCAGATCCTGCTCGATGACACATCCGGCTTCGATCTCCGCATCGTAGACTTCCGTCACTTCCACGACAAATCCCGCCTCTTCCAGGGTTTTCTTAGCGTCTTCCAGCTTCTTTCCTACAACGCTCAGAACCTCAACCATTTCCGGTCCCTTGCTGACGGTGATGCTGACAGTCGTGCCGTTCTTCAGTACCGTACCCGGTGCATACTGCTGATCCATGATCCGGTTGGCTTCAATACTGTCACTGTACGCGTAAGAAGTCATGCCCATATTCAGCGCGCTGCCAAGCAGGATGCCTGCAGCTTCATTATACGTTGCGCCGATCAGGTTCGGGCACGCCACATATTCCGGTCCTGCACTGTAGATAACATGGATGGACTGACCGGCCTCAATGATACCGGAGGACGGGCTGATGGAAATAATATAGTTGGCTTTGACCTTATCACTGTTCTGCTTCTCATAGGTGACATCAATGACATCTTCAAAGTTTGAGATATCATTCTTGAAAACGGCAAGCGGACCGCCGATGTAAGAAGGCTTGATCTCAAACTTGTCCGTACCTGCAGACAGCGTGATGACGATGGTGCTTCCCTTCTTTACGATGGTGCCTTCCTCGTAGCTCTGTCCCGCGATCATGCCGATCTTGAATTCATCGGAGTAGACGACCTTGGAAGAGATCTTGTACATCAGTTCGCTCTCCTGCAGAAGCGCGATGGCCGCCTGAATGCTCATACCGGTAACATTCGGCACAATGGTATCCGTTTTCGGATCAAAGGCTTCTGAAGGAACCGTTTCAAGTGAAATGATTTCATCCGTTTCATCTCCCGTGGACACAGAAGTGGGGGCCGCCGTTGTCGTAGGCTTCTTCCCGAATTTCTGCGTGCATCCGGACAACGTCATGACGATATACAGGATCAGACAGATGATGATGGCACCGATCACAATGCCGACGATCATGATGATCCGGTCAAACAGGCTCTTGTCATCCTCTTTCCGATCCTCGGCAAAGAGATTTTCAGCCGTATTTGAAGCTTCGCTGTCTTCTTCCTCATCCTCGCCGTACATCGGCCTGTTCTCACCGGTCGCGCCCACATAGGTCGTCTCCCGGTCATCGTCCTCTGCTTCCTCTTCATCGCTGAAGCTGTCCACGATGGTAGTTGCCTTTCTGGGCTCTTCCGTTTCTTCCGGATCCGTAACAACGGGAGCATCCGCAGCCTTTTTCGTAAAGACCTGCGTATCGCTCTTCATCAGATTTTCCTGTTCCTGCCGCTCAAAATCGAAGTCCGGTGACGCCACCGCGATCTTCAGATCCTGCAGAAGCTCGGTGCAGTTATGATAACGACGTTCTCTGGATTTCTGCGTGCAGCGGAAAATGATCTGCTCCAGTGCCGTCGGACATTCCGCGTTCAGCTCACTTGGCGGAACCATCGTTTCATTCATGTGTGCCAACGCGATGGCGATGGAAGTCTCCTTATCAAAGGGGACCCGGCCGGTGATCATTTCATACATGCAGATACCCAGCGAGTAAATGTCGCTTCGTTCATCGCAGATCTGCCCCTTGGCCTGCTCCGGCGCGATGTAATGCACGGAACCCAGCGTCGCGTTATTGACAGATTTGGTTTCATCGGAAATGGTACGCGCAATACCGAAATCCGTAACCTTGACCTTGCCGTCTCTTGACAGGATGATGTTCTGCGGCTTGATGTCGCGATGCACGATATGACGGGCGTGCGCCGAGCGGAGACCGACTGCAACCTGTGCGGAAATGGCCATGGTCTCACGAGCCGACAGCATCCCCTTCCTGCGGATATATTCCTTCAGGGTAATGCCGTTGATGAGTTCCATGACGATATAGTACGTGGAGCCTTCATTGCCGACATCGTAGACACTGATGATATTGGGATTGGAAAGGCTGGCTGCTGCCTGGCCTTCACTCTGGAAGCGCTTTACATATTCACGATCCGCGGTCAGTGCCGTTTTCAGCACCTTTACCGCGACCTCACGCTTCATTTTTCTGTCACTGGCTTTATATACATCTGCCATTCCGCCGGATCCGATCTTTTCCAGGATCTCATAGCGGCCGGCAAGTACCGATCCGTTTTTAATCATTCCTTCACCTCATCGGAACAGTAAAGCACCACTGTAATGTTGTCCTTACCGCCGTAGTTGTTCGCTGCGTTGACAAGAGACTCCACCCGTTTTTTCAGGCCCATGTCCTCATCCAGCGCAATGCTCTTCATCTCACTCTCCGGCACCATGTTGGACAGACCGTCCGAGCACAGTAATAAATACCGGTTTCTGTGAAGAACAAATTCAAAAATATCGGGCTCCACTTCACTGTAAATGCCCACAGCACGCGTAATAATGTTTTTCTGCTGCTCGTATTCCTCCGAGCCGCGCTCCATCAGGCCCTTATCCACCTGTTCTTCCACAAAGGAATGATCCCGGGTGATCTGACGCATCGTAATACCGTCCCCATCCAGGAAATACAGGCGGCTGTCGCCGATATTCGCGATATAGACGCGGTCATTCACAATGCCCGCGGCAACAAGTGTCGTGCCCATGCCGTAACTCTTCCGCTTTGCGGAAATCTTCCGAACCGCGAGATTGGCGGCATAGCACGCATTTTCCATGATATAAGCCGGGCTGTCCGGCTCTGCTTCGTTGACGAAGTTCGCAAACGCCTGCACCGCAGTCTGCGATGCCACTTCACCCAGCATATGTCCGCCCATGCCGTCCGCGACGACCATGAGCTGATCAAAGATTCCAACGGGGCCTTCGGAGACAAAAAAAGAATCTTCGTTGTTCCGACGTACCCGACCGGGATCAGTTTTTCCGTAAACCTTCAAGGATCCTTCTCTCCTTTCTCCCTGTCATTGTTCGGGAACGGCCTCCGTTCTGCTCTCTCCGGAACCGTCCTGCTGCTTCAGGACCCGACGTCTCAGCTGCCCGCAGGCACCGTCAATGTCGCTTCCCATTTCTCTCCTAATTGTAACATTTATTCCGTTTTTTACAAGTATTTTTTGGAAGGCCTCCAGGCTCTCGAACCGCGGTTTTTCAAAGTTCCTTTCCGCGATCGGATTCACCGGGATCAGATTCACATGCGCGTTTTTTCCCTTCAGAAGACGCGACAGTTTTTCCGCCTCCTCCGCATTGTCATTGACTCCGCGGACAACGGAATATTCGTAGCTCATGCGGCGGCCGGTCTTTTCAAAGTAAAAATCGCAGGCAGCCAGTACTTCCTTCAGCCCGTAAGCGTTCGCGATGGGCATCAGTTTTTTCCGTGTTTCATCGTCCGGCGCGTGAAGTGAAAGCGCCAGTGTGACCGGAAGTCCTTCCTCCGCAAAGCGGCGGATCCGATCCGGCAGACCGCAGGTAGAGACTGTAATGTTCCGCGCGGACATGTTCTGGCCCTTTTCATTCGTTACCAGACGGAGGAAACGGACCACATTGTCGTAGTTGTCCATTGGCTCACCGGCGCCCATCAGGACCACATTGGATACATGCTCCCCGGTGTCGTTTTCAATGGCATAGATCTGATCCAGAATTTCTGAAGCCTTTAAGGAACGCACCACGCCGTCGATGGTGGACGCGCAGAACCGGCATCCCATGCGGCAGCCCACCTGTGTGGAAACACAGACCGAATTGCCGTGATGATAACGCATGAACACGCTCTCGATAAGGTTGCCGTCGTTTAAAAGAAACAGATATTTCCGTGTGCCGTCGATGGCACTTTCCTGCATGCGTTCCACCGTGAGATGAACAAATTCGCAGTTCGTCTTCAGTTTTTCGCGAAGAGCAAGGGACAGATTCGTCATGTCATCAAAGGACGCGGCACGTTTCTCATGCAGCCAGGAAAACACCTGCGCCGCGCGAAACTTTTTTTCACCGATCTCCTCCATGAAGGCCGCCAGTTCTTCCGGATACAGGGATTTGATGTCCGTCATAAATTACATTTTCTCCAGTCTTGCCATAAAGAACCCATCACAGGGATGGACGCCCGGGATCAGCTGGACATAACCGTCTTCAGCCGTTTCCGTACGCAGTCGTTCCGGCAGTTTCTTTTTGATGCTGACCGTGTCAAACGCAGCAAACCGTTCCAGAAACCAGAACAGATTCTCCTCGTTTTCCGCGGGATTCACCGTGCATGTGGAAAACACGAGCGTACCGCCCGGCTTTACATAACGCTGAACGTTTTTAAGAATGCTCCGCTGGATCTTAACAAGCTCCGCCATGGATTCCTCCGTTACGTGATAACGGATATCCGGCTTTTTAATGAGCACGCCCAGACCGGAACAGGGAACATCGCAGATGACAAGGTCAAAGGCCTCCTCAAAATCTTCCCGGTAAACACGCGCGTCCTGTACTTCCGTACGGATGTTGTCAAACTGCGCGCGCGCCGCGTTCCCGCGGATGAGCGCCGTCTTCTTTTCACTGACATCGCAGGCTGTGACCGAACCCTTTCCCGCCAGGAGATCCGCGATATGAACAGTCTTTCCACCGGGCGCTGCGCAGGTATCCAGGACCTTGAAATCCGGGCCGGCCTTTGCCAGGAGGTCCGCGACGATATCGCCGGAGACGGCGGAACTTAAGTCCTGCACATAAAACAGACCGGATTTAAAGGCTTCAAGTTGCGTCAGACCGATGTTATTTCCGTTTTCAGTTTTCTCCGTCCGGTTTTCCGTTTCCGGATCCCGCTTAAGCTTCAGGTAATATGTGTCCTTCACAAGCTTCGTGGGAACAGCGTCCGCGCCGTCTGCTCTGAGGCTCGCAAGAAACGCTTCCTCTGTACAGCGGCTTGTGTTGCGGCGCACCGTCAGTTTTCCGCCGTCCGCATCGGTGCAGGCGCGGCAGATACGGTCTGCGGTCTCTTCATCATACCAGGACACCAGCATGTCATAAAGGTTTTCCGGAATACCGGACTTCTCGCTAAGAGAAAGGCCGGAAAGGAGGCTTTCCTTCTCACGGGATATCTGCCTCAGAATTCCGTTCACAAAGCCTTTCAGGCCGGAAAATCCGCGTTTTACAGCCATTTTCACCGCTTCGTTCACCGCTGCGTGATCGCCGGTCTCCATAAACAGGATCTGGCACGCGCCGATGTAAAGGATCTCCCGCACCACGGGCTTCATTTTACGCACCGGAACCGTGGAGACCTTGTTCAGGACCGCGTCCAGCGCTGTCTTTTTTTCAATCACAAGATAGGACAGCCGCTCGACAAAACGCTTATCCCGCTCCTGAAGATCCGGGTGCTCCTTCAGCGCGCTTTCCACCGCGTCGGACAGAAAACGGTCCGCTGCCAGCACATGGTGAATTATGTTCAACACGACAATACGCGTATTCACATCAGACATCGAAGGTGTCCCCCGCATTCATCGGATAACCGCGCAGATAAGCATCCGCCGGCATGCGTTTTTTGCCTTCAGGCTGCAGCTCAAGGATCTTCAGCGCGCCTTTTCCGCAGGCCACGGTGAAATCCTTCCTGGTGACTTCGATGACAGTACCGGGCTTGGCATCGGAAACGGTGTCCACCGGCTCCGCCTTCCAGATCTTCAGCATTTTGCCGTTCATGTAATGGTACGCAGACGGCCAGGAATTCAGGCCGCGAACCCATCGGTCGATCTCCTCTGCGTCCTTCGTAAAGTCGATGAGCCCCATCTTCTTGTCCAGCATGGAGGCGTAAGCCGTGGTGGTCTCGCCCTGCTTTACGGGATGAAGCGTTCCTGCTTCCGCGTCCTTCAGAACCTTTAAAAGCAGCGGACCGCCCAGACGGGACAGCTTTTCAAACAGGGAATCACCGGTCTCATCCTTTGCAAGCTGGATCTTGTCCACTGCAAGGATATCGCCGGTATCAAGCCCTTCATCCATCTGCATAATGGTGACGCCGGTCTCCTTGTCACCGTTTAAGACCGCCCACTGAATGGGTGCAGCGCCGCGGTACATCGGAAGCAGGGATGCATGTACATTGATGCATCCGTATTTTGCCAGCTCCAGCACCGGCTTTCTTAAGATCACGCCGTAGGCCACCACGACGATGACATCCGGCTGAAACGCACGGAGTTCTTCCACGCGTTCCGGTTTACGAAGCCCCTTGGGCTGCATGACCGGGATCCCGTGCTTCAGCGCACATTCCTTGACCGGGGAAAACACGATCTTTTTGCCGCGTCCCTGTTCTTTATCGGGCTGAGTATAGCAGGCCACGACCTCGTGACCGGCTTCGATCAGCGCTTCAAGCGTCGGCACCGCAAAATCCGGGGTGCCCATAAAAACAATTCTCATTCTGTCAGACCTCCGTCTGTCCCGGTTCGCTCCCGCTTTTTTAAGGCGCTTCCGTTCTTTTCCGGGTATTCGCGTCACTCTTCTTCCGCTTCTTCCTGAAGCTTCATGAGTTCCTCGTTGGAAATGACCTTACCTTCCACCTTGTCCACATACATGATGCCGTCCAGGTGATCCAGTTCGTGGCAGATGGCACGGGCCAGCAGACCTTCCGCCTCAACCTCGTACTGTTCGCCGTCAATATCCGTGTAGCGGGCGATCACATGATTCGGACGGGTCACGATGCCGCTCATGCCGACATAGCTTAAACAGCCTTCATAGCCGGTCTGCTCACCGTCTGCGGAAATGATCTCCGGATTGATCATGGTAAAGCAAAGCTCGTCTTCCGGATTCGGTTCCTCTCCTTCTTCCGGCTCCGGGGTGCAGTCGATGACAACGATACGCTTTAAAACTCCCACCTGCGGAGCGGCCAGGCCCACGCCGCCGGATTCGTACATGGTCTCCCACATGTCTTCGATCAGCTGCTTCGTACGGAAAGTGATGGATTTTACAGGCTTGCAAACCTTGGTCAGGCACTCTTCACCCAACTGTCTTACATTTAAAACTGCCATATTCTGCTCCTTATGATCATGATTCAAACGTCATGAATATTTTTCTGTTCCCGATGATCTCCCGACCCGTTTTTTCCAGAAACCGCTTGATATCCAGCAGTTTGGAAAGTTCCGGGGTCTTAAACCAGACCACCTGACGGTACATGTCTTTTACTTTGTATATCCCCGCTTCCGCAGGTCCCAAAAACAGGACGCCCGGAAAGGCCTTCCTTGCGGCTTCCGTCAGTCTCTCCGCGGTCTCCGCCAGTTCCTTTTCCCACGCGCCTGAAATCGTCATGCCCATGAAATGCCCCGCCGGCGGATATTTCATCTGTCTGCGGAAGATCATCTCACTCTGATAAAACGCTTCATAGTCCTGTGCCGCTGCCGCGCTGATGGCGTAGTGCTCCGGGTTGTAGGTCTGGACGATGCATTCGCCCTTCTTCCCGGCTCTTCCCGCACGTCCTTCCGCCTGCGTCAGAAGTTCAAATGTCCGCTCCGCGCTGCGGTAATCCGGTACGTTCAGTGAAAGATCGGCGGCCAGGATGCCGACTAACGTCACATCCTTGAAGTCGTGGCCCTTCACGATCATCTGGGTGCCGATGAGAACATCGGCCTCGTGGTTCATGAACTTTTCCAGAATCTCCTGATGGCCGTCCTTGCCGGCCGTGGTATCCGCGTCCATGCGCAGCGTCCGGATCTCCGGAAGCAGCGTTTTCACCATTTCCTCCACCTTTTCCGTGCCGATGCCAAACGCGCCGATGAGCGGCGATGTGCACTTGGGGCAAATCTTAACCATCGGACGGGTGTATCCGCAGAAATGACACTGCAGTGTGCCGTTTTTGTGGTAATTCATGGCAACGGAGCAATGCGGACAGGTCACGGGCTCACCGCAGGAACGGCAGGAAACCGCGCCGGAATAACCGCGGCGGTTTAAGAACAGCATGATCTGTTCATTTCGTTCCAGACGTTCCTTCATTTTATCCTGAAGGGCGCGTGAGAAGATCGACCGGTTGCCGGCCCGAAGCTCCTCGCGAAGATCCACTACCTGAACCTCCGGCAGTTCCGCGCCGCTTGACGCTCTGTGCAGCAGTCTGTGGAAGCCGTACTCGCCGGAAAGCGCCTTTTCGTAGCACTCCACAAGCGGTGTGGCAGAACCCAGCACCACCTTGGAACCGTTTTCCGAAGCGATCTTCACCGCGGTCTCCACGGCGCTGTACTTGGGCACCTGCTCCGAAAGGTAGGAGTTTTCGTGGAATTCATCGATAATGATGAGGCCCGGGTTCGAAAACGGTGTGAACAGCGCGCTTCTGGGACCGATCATCACCTTGATCTCACCGTTCCTCGCTTCCTCAAAACGGGCAAAGCGCTCGCCCTTGGATACACGGGAATGGACCACGGAAACCAGTTCGCCAAAACGCGCATAGAACCGCATGACCGTCTGATACGTAAGCGCGATCTCCGGTATCAGCACAATGGCTTCCTTTCCGTCACAGAGCGCATCCTCGATAAGCTTTAAATACACCTCGGTCTTTCCGGAACCCGTAACACCAAACAGAAGATGCACGGTGCGGCTGTCGTTCTCAATGTCCCGGACCGCCTGCTCCTGTTCGCGGTTCAGCTGAATTCCCATGCCTCGGGAAGCATGACGCTCAATGGCTGTCAGCAGGGATTTTTCCAGATGATCGCCGTCTTTCGTCCGAACCTCCACCAGTCCGTGCTCCGTAAAATACTTCAGGTTCATCGACGTAATGTTCAGTCTGTCCCGGGCGATGGATGCCGGCATGACCCGGTTTTCCGTAAACGCTTCCAGCAGGCGGATCCTTGCATAATGTTTTTTCCGCTGTGCTTCGGACAGGCTCTTTTCAAGTTCCTCGTCCGTCCCCGTCCACACATAATAGCGTTCTCTTCTGGGCTCGACCTTCACCTTGTTCGGCATGACCACGGAAAGCGCCTGTGTCAGCGTGCCGCCGTAGCGTTCGCGAAGCCAGATGGCCAGCGACAGAAACCTGGTTTCAAGGTCCGCCGTTTTCTCGTCCACGCTGTCAATGTCCTTGATCCGCTCGTCCGGATATTCCGCCGTCTCCTTGAGGCCGATGATAAAGCCCTGCCTCAGTTTATTGCCGGCGCCAAAAGGAATGTGTACCGGGGTGCCGATGACCGCGCGCTCAAGGAGTGCTTCCGGTATTCTGTAAGTAAATGGCCGGTCCACCTCTTTTGAACTAATGTCAATGACAACGTCCGCGTACATGCTTCTCCCTTCCGGATCCTGCCGTGATCCAAAGAATCCCGGCGTACAGATCAGCGTTTCAAATCATCAATGCGCAAAATTACGCATAATAACAATTTATTATATCGAAAAAAGCGGGGGTTGGCAAGAGTCACCGACTAAATTGGAGGGTTACACCCGCAGAAATCAGCTGATGCAGCGCTTCGCCGCGTAAATTCACCGAACGCACTTCTGCTTTGAAATGTCAGTAAGTCTTATTCCGCTTCGTAGATCTTACGCACCTCAACTCTGTTCCTGAAAATCGTGAGCAGACATGCAATAAGCGTCACAGCCGCACCCACGGTCACGCACATCCGGTAATCCATGATCTCTCCCAGCGCACCCAGGATCAGCGTGAAAACAGCAGACATGATGGTAATGGTCACACTCTGATAGGCATAGATCCTGGAACGGATCCGATACGGCAGATACCGCTGCACCGCCGCTTCCCGCATGGTGGCGCTGTTAATGCCCAGGAAACCGGTCACTGCCCGGTTCAACAGCATGAACGGGTACGGGATCCAGAGAAGGATCATGTCCATCGTCTCATAAAACATATAAACGCAAAAGTAAATCCGAATTTCTTTTCCTTCGGCATTTCCGTGGTATAGCGTACGGTTCCGCCGATGCTCCGTCCCAGAAACTCCGCCACGGAAAACAGGGAATACATGGCCGCGGTGAGGCCGGGGATCGTCCGGAAGCCGGCAATGAGAAGCGGTGAATAGCCCTTCTCCTCCATGCCCTCCGGGATCAGCTTCGGATAAATGCTGTCATAGGCCAGCTGGTCAAAAGCGCCCAGCGAGGCCAGGATCAAGGAAAACACCAGATAGCCTCTGTAAGTAAACTCATATTTCAACAAAAACAGCCCCGCAAGTGCGTACAGAATGCCATTGATCACATCGCCGCCCACCAGGAAAGGATTACGCGGCAGTCGGTCCATCACAGGTGCCATGGCAAGCGGAATCAGAAATCCCGGCACCCACTGGATCGCCAGGATGAGCGCCGATGCAAATGTACTTCCGGTTTCATCAAATACCAGAAATGACAATGCAAAGCCCGCAAAGATGGCACCTGCGGAGCCCATGGCGGTGGCTGCAGTCACCAATGTGAAATTACGTGTCCAAAGTGTTTTCTTCATGTTCAGATACCTCCCATCGGAGCACGGTCGGCTCCGCAGGATAAGCATAGCACATCCGTTAAGTAAGAAAAAAGCCTGCATATTTGTGAAAATATTTCACGGATATGCAGGTTTAGCTTTATTAATAATATATTTTCATGAAAACAGCTTCATGATCATTCCGTTTATTCAGCATCCCGCTGCAGTTTCCAGCCCCGCAGCTTTATACTCATGCTCTTCCGGGAAATTCCTTCAGCAGCTCATACGCCGCCCGGTATTGCCTGGACATGGTATAAAACTCCAGCATCCAGGGGAGATGGAAGGCCGCAAAACCGACGGGGAGTGTCTTTCTGCATTCCGCAAACACCCCCGTCAGAAGTGCACCGTACGCCGGATTCTCGATGTAATGTACGTTCGTCAGTCGGAAACGGACCAAGCCGCACATCTGATCGAAAAGCTTCTGACTGACCGAGCAACCGTCCACGTCGGAAACAGCCGCCTTTTCAAGCGCCGCCAATGCCTCATTGCGATATCCCAGCTGTTCGCAGCAGATCGCAAGTTTATGCAGTTCCAGCGCATTGGGTGCTTCCACTGAGAAAAAATAGTCATAAGCGCGGCGCACTCTCTGTCTCCCCCTGAAGCGACCTTTGAATGGCAAGCTGCCGCTCATCGAAAAAGATTTCCCAGGAAGCATCGGCCGGTCTGCCGTCCATGAGTCCGCGGATCAGCGCCGCATTACTTCAGAGGCCGCCTCCACTTTCCCCTGTTCGATCCTTGAAAGATAGGACCCCGCACAGATATCCCGGCACAGGCCCTCCTGACTCCAGTTCTTTTCAAGGCGCGCGCGACGGATCATGGCGCCGGTAAGCCGCTCGTTCATTGATTCCTCCAAAGTTTATTCTCTCAAATACTGCATCTGACCCGGAAAATCGATTCCCATGATTCTTGATTGGGATGCTTATGTATCATTTTGTCAGTCACTAAACACATCCTTTTCCATAGGACATAGTGTTTCCAGGACTTTATTTCGCAGGCACCAGTATGCTGCACGGTCTTTTGAGAGGCGGTCCGTCATTTCATAGTGATGCGCTTCTGCGTAAGCTTTGATCTCCCGTGATGAAACACGAACATGAAGCTGCTTTGCCGTTTCGCCGATAGCAAGCACCTCGCTTACCCAATGTTCAAACATCAGATCGGAATTCGTTTCCAGCAGCGTAATTTCACTGAAGCCGGATAACATCTCCGATTTCGCTTCATACAGTTCCATCAGACTTTCCTCTTCTGAAAGGAACCGATTCCCATGCTCTGCCAGATCATCAATCACTCTCTCAGCCTTAAGTGCCTCATTGTCCGAATCATTGATACTGAATTTTGAACAATTGACCAGTATCCCTCTGGCCCTGGTTTCTCTTCCCAAGCCATGGTCAATTCCCATTCTGTAATAGCCTTGCTGCCATGCCTCCTGATAAAGCTCGGCAATTGTATCATAGTGATGGAAATCCGAATATTTCATTTTTTCCCGTTCGGAGGCATCGTAGATCTCAACAAGCACCAGCTGTACCTGCTTTTCAGCAAGATCTTTGAAAAGATAATTCGTTGATTCCTCCGTGTTGTAAACGATGGATTCACCGCGTTTTTTTCCGGCAATTGCATTGGCTGCCATGTCAAAGCATTCAGTTCCGATGACATAGTATATACCGGTATCCTGATAGAACCCTTTTCCGCTTGCATCCTCCAGCACACAGTCAACACGAATCAGATCGCCGATCTCACAGAACTCTTTTTCGGAGCTCCGGACGTCATATCCTTCCATATTGGAGAATTCAGGAGAAAAAATCTCAGAGTTATGAATCGTTCTTCTTGAAAGCTCTTGTGCCTGCAGGCTTTCAAGTCCAAGGATCTCCACCTTGCTGTTTGTTATACCGAGGTCCTGAAGATAGCGTTTGGCCGGGGCATCATAATTGCTGCAGGATGTCAATATGACGCCTGAAAGAAGCAACAGGAATGATAATAAACGTTTTGTCTTTGCAAATGTCATTATGAGTTACCTCATCAATCAGTATGAACTCAAAGATAATGTTGCATTGATGTAACTAGCTTTCGAAAACAGCGAATAAGTCGGCGCTTTTGCTGTAGTGATACCAATGACATATCCTGTTGTGGATGTATGTTTTACATATGCGACTCCCCCGCTATCTCCCGGTGATACAAAACTTCCTGAAGCAGAAATCAATTCAATAAAATAGTAGGTAGTATTATTGAATGTAATATAATCACTAAAATGAATACTTTGTATAGTACCGGAAGAAATATGCGTTGTTCCTCCTGATTTGTACAAAATATTACCAACTGCGTAATTTCCTAAACTACCAAATAGATAAAGATTAGGCGATGTGTACATAACAGCATTATCACATGTATTATTTGCTTTAAGCTTCACAAAGCTCGCATCGCCCGGAAGCCCATTTCCATACATAACAGAAGTCACGTCTCCAATATGGTTACTTCCCACCAATATATCGCCTTCAACGCTGAGCCCATGTCCACAAGTAACAAAACCATACTCAGAACCATTCCTAATTGCTCTATAACCAACACTACATGTTGTATTGCTAATGAAACTTTGCGTATCTAGTGACATTCCCGGAGAAACAGTAGCACAAGCCGATGAACTGAGTTCTGATCTTGTTTGATACTCAATGTATTCCAGCTTTCCAAATTCTTTCTCAAATAGATCAATTGCCTGATCCACTAAGGTCAAATCATCTGACATATAGAATCGCACAACCAATTGATTGTTTATTTCATCTATCCACGTACTTGGATAATAATCCATTAATTCTGGTAGTTCGATTCCAGAATCAAAGTCCTTTTTATCCATCTGTTCGATAATATAATCATCTATTACGTGCTGAGTTGCTAAAAGATCTTTATATCTGTATTTTCCTTCTAAAAACACTACACCATCAAGCGAAAAAAAACTCTCTAAATAATTGATCACCTCATTCAGTTCATCAACAATAAGTATATTAAGTTGCCCCTGATCATCCACATATGCGCCCGCATAGTTTTGAGATAAAATATTATCTGACTCCTCAAATAATTTGTATATTTTATCGTATTTAGTTAAATTATCGGTTGATTCCTCGCCCCCTATACTATCGTAATTCTTTATCCTGTAAACACCTTGAGCATGTGTCTCCATTTGAAATAGTACTATAGTTCCCAAAAATAACACCATCAAATTAGTTGCTAACTTTTTCATATTATTACCCTTTCACGAGATCAAACACAAGACCATTCGTTCCTTTTCGAACCACGTACGAATCCACTGGTTTTAATCAAAAAATGGGACCTTCTTCTGCCGCTGCACCCTTTTGTGCTGCAGCAAGCAGCCAAAGATCCCATTAATCGTTTTTCTTACTTCGTACCGAAGATACGGTCGCCGGCATCGCCAAGGCCCGGGCAGATGTAAGCTGCGGAGTTCAGTTCGCGGTCCAGATGGCCGACGTAGATCTGAACATCCGGATGAGCCTCGTGCAGGCGCTTGATGCCTTCCGGTGCAGCGATGATGCAAAGGAACTTGATGTGCTTGCCGCCGCGTTCCTTGATGAGGTCGATGGCATCAGCTGCAGAACCGCCGGTTGCGAGCATCGGGTCAACAACGACGATGGTACGCTCTTCGATGGGGCTCGGAAGCTTGCAGTAGTACTCGTGCGGTTCATGGGTCTCTTCGTCACGATACATGCCGATGTGGCCGATCTTTGCGGAGGGGGTCAGCGCGGTAATACCGCCGACCATGCCCAGGCCGGCACGGAGGATCGGCACGATGGCCATCTTCTTACCGGAGATCATCGGGCTCATGCAGGTCTCGATGGGGGTTTTAACTTCCACATCTTCCAGCGGAAGATCGTGAAGCGCTTCGAAGCCGATTAGCATTGCGATCTCTTCTACCAGCTTACGGAACTCGTTGGTTCCGGTGTTTATATCTCTTAACTTGGTGATCTTGTGCTGAATCAGCGGATGATCCTGAATAAATACATTATCTTTCGGTCCGTATACATTTTCAATAGCCATATGGTTTACGTCCTTTCGTAATTTCTGTATCATATTTTATGCTTTTTGAAGGACAGTGTCAACGATATTTGCATGGTGTGCCACACAAACGAATACAATTTTTCAGACAATTTCGTGTACCATAAATACACTTTTCAGACAATTTGAAAATTCTTAAAATTAGTGCTTGACATTTATATATCCCTTTGATATTATATCACTGTTTCTGATGCAATTGTGGCCCGTTGGTCAAGAGGCTAAGACGCCGCCCTCTCAAGGCGGAAACACGAGTTCGATTCTCGTACGAGCTATTTAAACGAAAGAACCGCACCGAAAGGTGCGGTTCTTTTTTGTTGTTTGATATGCTGTGATAACCAATGGTGTGATTGGCCACTACTCTTCGAAGCAAAACGTTACGACTAACCGCGGCCTTGCACCTTTCCAATTTGTTTTGCTATCCACACACTTACCACATGCACTCCCATCCCCGTCACCCAGGACAGAACAAACACCGCTGTGACCATCCACAGCCCCTTCGTCAGATACGCACTCATAGCCCCCTGCTTCGGATACAGACCATAGATCACGCGGTCGAACATATAGGACATGAGGTACATCTCAAAAATCCCGCCCGAGATCCGAGCCGCCGCCCGCTTCACCCATTCCCGTTTTGTATCAAAAGAATACAGCAAAAGAAACATGCAGGTCGTCATAATTGCCGTCAATAGATGATCATAGCTCGGAGAATATCCGGTATAAAAATCGGCAGCCTTGGTTCGGGTGCAGAGATTTACAACGGTGATACACACGCTGATCGTGAGGATCATCAGCATCAGCAGACTCCGCTTTACTTTCGGCCGGTATGTGCGAATATAACAGCCGATGAAATAATACGAAATATAATACATTTTCGTAAAGTACGCCGGAAGAAGTTTTTCTTCCACCGCTAATATGGTATTCACCGCGGCCGGAATGAAGGTCACCGCCGTAAGTGTGAGAACCACTCCCAGATGTTCCCGGTGCGTTCGGCAGCTGTTCCAGATTCGATTTAAGAGCGGGCTTAATAAAAACAGGCCGATGTACATCCCCACATACCAGCCATAGGTCGCCAGCTGAAAATCCGTAAACTGCAGGATCCATTGTCCCGCGCTCATGTGCCCCCCTTCGTAAAAGATCTTGTAAAAGAGATGCAGGATCGATATCAGTACATAGCTTATGAGGATCGGAACCAATGAGCGGTAATAACTCCCGCTCCACTCTTTCTGGCACTTCAGATACCCCGTCAGCACCA
>CAMGCK010000003.1 GCA_946040795.1 uncultured Lachnospiraceae bacterium | reverse complement strand
TTCATTACTATTTGTGCCGCCAGCCTAAGGCGGCGGAATGGAGATTTTTATGAACGAAGACGCTTATGCAGAATGGCTCGTCAAATGTAAGGATCCGGGTTACAAGATACCGGCAGTTCTCGGTTATGTGGTTCTGGGGATTGTTTCTCTGGTTGTCATGTTCCGTTTTCCGTCCTGGGGCTTCATTGCTCCGGTGCTGGTCGTTATGCTGATCATGTTCACTTCACGTTTCTTCAAGCTGGAGTTTGAGTACGTGTTTGTAACCGATGAGCTGAACATCGACCGGATCTTCAATCAGCAGTCCAGAAAGACGGTGATCAAGATCCCGATGTCTGCTGTGGAATTTGTGGAACCCACGAACGCGGAGAAAAACAAGCTTGCCCGCGAAAACAAGAATCTGAAATACGACGACTTTACATCCCGTATGAAAAACGCGCCCCAGAGCTATACGATCCGTTTCGCTGCAAACGGCGAACAGCATCTGGCGGTTATCGAGCCGGATGAACACGTTTTGAAATGTATGTGGAGATGCGCACCGAGTAAGGTGAAGATTCTCCGCTGATGTAATTTACCGGAAAAAGAGGCCCGATGGTAAAAACATCGGGCCTCTTTTTCAGCATTTGAAATAATTTTTTATCCCCCCTAATAGACAGAAAAAACAAAAATATAACTTTCAACAAAAAGATTTTCATAAAAACTTCACATCTCAAAAATAGTGTGCTATAATCACGGAATAAAAAATATGCGCTCAGCGTGAGGTGATTATATGAAAACTAAAAAGGAAATGATCGCAATGCTGCTTGCCGGTGGTCAGGGAAGCCGTCTTGGTGTACTGACTGCGAACATGGCAAAACCCGCTGTGTCCTTCGGAGGAAAATACCGCATTATCGATTTTCCGTTAAGCAACTGCATCAATTCGGGTGTGGATACGGTCGGTGTCATGACGCAGTATCAGCCCCTTCGTCTGAATACACATATCGGCATCGGTATCGCGTGGGACCTGGACCGCAACCGCGGCGGCGTCACCATTCTGTCTCCGTATGAAAAGTCTGAAAACACGGACTGGTATACGGGTACGGCAAACGCGATCCTGCAGAACATCGGTTACATCGACTCCTATGATCCGGAGTATGTGCTCATCCTCGGCGGTGACCATATCTACAAGATGGACTATGAACTGATGCTGAATTATCATAAGGCCCGCAAGGCAGATATCACCATGGCGGCCATGCCGGTTCCGATCGAGGAAGCCAGCCGCTTCGGTGTCCTTGTTACCGAGCCTGAAACCGGTAAAATCATTGATTTCCAGGAAAAGCCGGCTGTTCCCAAGAGCAATCTGGCATCCATGGGTATCTATATCTTCAACTGGAAGGTGCTTCGTGAAGCCCTGATCACCAATAAAGACGTTCCGAGCCTTGACTTTGGTATGCATGTCATTCCGTATTGCCACAAGAACGGCAATCCGGTCTACTGCTACGAATATAACAGCTACTGGAAGGATGTAGGAACCCTGCAGTCCTACTGGGAAGCAAACATGGAGCTGATCGATCTGGTTCCGGTATTCAATCTTTACGAGGAATACTGGCAGATCTACACCAATTCCGATTCTGTTGCACCGCAGTTTGTCGATCGTGACGCAGCGGTTGAGCGCTGCATCGTCGGCGACGGCTGTGAGATCTTCGGTACGCTGAAGAATTCCGTCATCGGTGAAAATGTTACCATCGAACCGGGCGCTGTTGTCACCGATTCCATTATCATGGGCAATACCGTGATCAAGAAGGGCGCGCGCGTGGAGAAGGCCATCATTGCTGAAGACTGTGTCATCGGTGAGGACGCTGTTCTTGGCGCCGGTGAATACAAGGAAAGCACCTTCAACAAGAAAGTTTACAATTCCGACCTGGTTACCATCGGTGAGCGTTCTGTAATTCCAAGCGGTGTGACCATCGGCAAGAATACCGCGATCATCGGCGTTACAACGCTTGAGGATTACCCGGATAATAAGCTGGAGAGCGGCGGAGCTATCGTGAAGGCAGGTGAGACAGTATGAAGACGATCGGTATTATTTTAGCAGGCGGCAATAACAAAAGAATGAAGGATCTGACCGCAAAGCGTGCCATTGCGGCAATGCCCATGGCAGGCACTTACCGTGCCATTGACTTCGTTCTGACCAATATGGCAAATTCTCATATCAGCAAGGTCGCTGTACTGACGCAGTACAACACCAAGACACTGAATGAGCATCTGAACTCCTCCAAATGGTGGGATTTTGGCCGTAAACAGGGTGGCCTGTTCATTTATCACCCGACCATTACGCAGAAAAACTCCAACTGGTACCGCGGAACCATCGATTCTATGTACCAGAATATCCACTTCCTGAAGGACAGCCATGAGCCGTACGTTGTCATCGCTTCCGGCGACGGCATCTATCAGCTGGATTACAACAAGGTACTGGAGTATCACGTTCAGAGACGTGCCGATATCACAATGGTTACCACGAACCTGCAGGAGTGGGAAGATTCCAGCCGGTTTGGCCAGGTCATCACCGATGAAGACGGCCGTGTCCGTGATTTTGAAGAGAAGCCGATGGTAGAGACTACCCGCGAAGTCAACTGCGGTATCTACATCATCAGAAGAAGACTTCTCATCGAACTTCTGGAAAGCTGCATCGCGGAAGACCGTTACGACTTTGTACGTGACATCATCATCCGCTACCGCAACCTGAAGCGCATCTACGCTTACCACCTGGACACCTACTGGAGCAATGTTGCCTCTGCATCTTCTTACTTCAAGACCAACATGGATTTCCTGAAGCATGATGTGCGTGAGCATTTCTTCAAGGGTGGGACCGCAGTCCTGACCAAGGTCAACGATTTCCCGCCGGCCAAGTACAATCCGGGCAGTTCCGTTAAGAACAGCCTGATCGCCAGCGGCACCATCGTAAACGGCAGGATTGAAGACTCTGTGGTATTCAAGAAGTCCTTCATCGGCAGTAACTGTGTGATCAAAAACTCCATCATTCTGAATGATGTTTATATCGGTGACAATACCGTCATTGAAAACTGCATCGTTGAAAGTCATAATACTATTTATGCGAATTCAACGTATATCGGGGATCCCGAGAACATTCGCATTGTAATAGAAAGCAATAACCGTTACAGCATTTAATAAGCGGTTAGAAGGAAGGAAAAACATGAACATTACGGACGTAAGAGTACGCATCGTAGACAAGGAAGGTAAGATGCGCGCAGTAGCATCTATCACCCTGGACAATGAGTTTGTTGTGCACGACATCAAGGTCATTGAGGGTGACAACGGGCTGTTCATCGCCATGCCGTCCCGCCGTTCGGCGGATGGCCAGTTCCGCGATGTGGCTCATCCCATCAACACAGAGACCCGCGCAAATCTGCAGCAGCTGATCCTGGAAAAGTACGAACAGGAAAAAGACAAGGCTGTATTTGAGGCGGAAGTCTGATCGATACGAGCTTTACGTAAAGAGAAGGGAATGGCAAGACCGGGTAATGGCTTGACCATTCCCTTTCTTTGTTTTATACTTTATGCGGACATTGGCGTGTCCGAGTGAATTTGAAAATACGGAAAACGACCCGGCGTATCATTACAGCGGGGGTGTTTTCATTTCCGCAGACAGGAGCGGTTTGGCCCGATGGGTTTGCGGCATAAATGCAAGGAGGCTGAAATGGCAGCAAACAGTCTGACAAGAAAAGAAATGAGAAAGAGACGCAGAAGACAGCGCAATATTTTACGAATGGCGCTGATTATTCTGGTTGCATTGTTATTATTGGCGGGAATTGTTTTTCTGCTGGTGCTTCTGGCGTCAAACGGTACAAAAAATCCGTCGCGCAAGGAAACATTGCCGGAAGTGATCACTACAGAAGAGGGAGAGACCATCCCGACTTTCACGGAGGAAGGGGAAACTGCGGAAACGGAGAGCGGTAGCTCTTACGCGGCGGTGCTGGCATCGGCCAAGCGCACAGCAGCCATGTATGACTATGACGGCGCGGTGAACAAGATCAAAACGGAGATTCCGGATTATCAGGACCACACCGATCTCATAAGTTTCATCTCCGAATGTGAAGCCAAGAAGGGCCAGCTTGTCAAGTGGGCAGACAATACGAAGATCACGCATGTATTCTTCCATACACTGATCAAGGACAACGAGGTGGCTTTCAACAAGAGCAAGGTCGGCACGCATGCGGACCAGTACAATCAGGTCATGACCACCATTTCGGAATTCAAAGAGATCATGCAGCAGATGTATGACCGCGGTTATGTTCTGGTGCGTCTGACGGACATCGCCTCCTTTGATGAGACTACCGGTCAGATGAAGTACAACGAGATCTGGCTTCCGGAGGGAAAGATCCCCTTCGTTCTTTCAGAGGATGACGTCAGCTATTATGAATACATGAACATTACCGGCGGTTACGCGCAGCGTCTGGTTGTGACGGAAGACGGCAAGGTGATGAATGAGGTCGATAATCCCGACGGAACCCGGACTGTCGGTGCGTATGACGTTCTGCCGCTCCTGGATGAATTCATCGAGGCTCATCCGGACTTCTCCTATCACGGAGCAAAGGGCATCATCGCCCTTACCGGTTATAACGGCATCCTGGGCTATCGTACATCCTACATCATGTACGGAAACGATGAGGTCTACGCCCAGCATTATGATGAACTGTTCAAGAACGGGGAGTTTGATGAGGCACATGCCTATGAGCTCGCGAAAAATGAGCATGCCAAGGAAATGAATCCGCAGCAGAATGAGTGTGAGCACATTGAACTTACGCCGGCGGAGATTGAAAACGAGCGCGCAAAGGCCAAGAAGGTCGCGGAAGCAATTCTTGCGGACGGCTGGGAATTTGCCAGCCATACCTGGGGCCATATGGACATGAGTACTGTTGTGGATCAGGCAACCGGCACCATTACGAATGAGCGGCTGCAGCGTGATACCCGCTGGTGGTCTGTGGAAGTGGAGCCGCTTCTTGGGGACATTGATGTCATTATTTTTGCAAAGGGTGCGGACATCGGCACATGGAGAGGCTATGCAGAAGACAATGCCGCATTCCAGTTCCTGAAGCGGAGCGGATTTAACTATTTCTGCAACGTGGATTCCTCCCAGTATTTTGTGCAGATGTCTCCCACTGCGGGCGGCACCGGCTATTTCCGCCAGGGCAGAAGAAACCTGGATGGTTTTCTGTTATTTAAGCAGATGGTTTACCCGGATAAGGACATCGTCAAGGATCTGATGGATGTCTATACCGTATTTGATTTCTCCCGTCCTCTTCCGGTCATGGGCGTAACGCTGCCGGAAGGCTTTACGGGCATCACGCTGCCGGACGGCAGTACTGTTCCGATTGCGGCGGAGTAACTGAAGGAACGGGACACAGATGTGTCTTTTTCCAATTTGAAAGGTGATATATGATCATAATTGCAGGACTTGGAAATCCCGAGAAAAAATACGATCACACGCGGCATAATGTGGGATTTGAAGTGATCGATGAGCTGGCAGACCGATACAACATCGACGTCAATGTGAAAAAGCACAAGGCGCTGATTGGAAAGGGTGTCATCGATGGCATGAAGGTGCTCCTTGTCAAGCCGCAGACCTACATGAACCTGAGCGGTGAAAGCCTCCGCGAGGTCCTGGACTTTTACAATGAGCCGGTAGAGAATCTGCTGGTGATCTGTGATGATGTCTATCTGGATCTGGGCGTGCTCCGCATCCGCAAAAACGGTTCCGCAGGCGGCCACAACGGCCTGAAGAACATCATACAGCATCTGGGCACGGAGAATTTCAAGCGTATCCGCCTGGGCGTGGGCAAGCAGCCTGAAAAAATGGACCTTGTCAACTTTGTGCTCTCCCGTTTTACGAAGGAAGAGCAGGAGGTTTTAAACGATGCATACGATGCGGCGGCCAAAGCTGCGGTAACGATTTTCTCCGACAGCATTGAAACCGCTATGAACCGGTATAACGGAAAGAGGCAGGCATGAGATTTCTGAATGCTCCTCTTCACAGGATCGCGTCCTTCCAGGAGGCGGACCGCATGCTGAAAGAGGCCCGGGGACCGGTGCAGCTTCTGGGCTGCGCGGAGTCTCAGAAAGTGCATATTATGAGTCAGGCGGGTGGTGAAAAGACCCGCCTGATCGTCACCTATGACGAGCGCGAAGCGCGTTCCCTGCTGGAGGACTGCAAACTGTTCTCCCGGAACGTGCTCTTTTTCCCTGCAAAGGATCTGCTGTTTTATCAGGCGGACATCAAGTCGAATACCATCGCCCGGGAACGCATGCAGGTCATGCGCCAGATCCGCGAGGCAGGGGACGAGCCATTCACGATCGTGACGACCATGGCCGCCATGATGAATACGCTGGCACCGTTTGAGCAGTTTGAAGCAGGTCTTATTGAACTCTCAGAGGGTGCGTCATGTGAGACGGAAGCCATTGTGATCAAACTGGTCTCATTGGGATACGAGCGGGTGGCGCGTGTGGAAGCCCCCGGTGAATTCACTGTGCACGGCGGAATCCTGGACATCTATGACATGACAGCGGAAAACCCGTATCGTGTGGAATTCTGGGATACAGAGATCGATACCATCCGTGAATTCAGTGCCGATACACAGAAATCCATGGAGCGGCGTGAGAGCATCACGATCTATCCGGCCACGGAGCTTTTCCTGAACGCGGAGCAGCTTGCGGAAGGCCGCAAAAGGATTGAAAAAGATTACAAAAAGAATAAAGAGCGTTTTCTGGAAAAGGATGATCTGGAGGGCGGCGCGGCACTTCAGAGCATGATGCGCGAAGTGACAGATGAGCTGAATGACCGCTACCTGAAGGGGCAGCTGGAACGCTTTATGCCTTATTTCTTCCGGAAACTGTCCGCACTGACGGATTATCTGCCGGCGGATACGCTGATCTTCCTGGAAGAACCGCAGCGTATGCAGGATTACGGTACGGGAACGGAAGAGGAATTTATGGAAAGCTTCCGGATCCGCCTGGAAAAGGGCATGGCACTTCCCGAACAGGGCAGCATCATGCGAACGGTTCGGGAAACCATGACACTTCTTGCCACCGGCCGGACGATGGTCTTTACGGGCCTCGACACCATGCTTACCGGTATTCATGTGAATGAGCGCTATTCCATCGACTGTCAGCCGCTTGTTTCCTTCCGCGGCAATGTCTCCAACATGATGGCGGAACTGAAACGCTGCATGTCACAGAAATACAGCGTGGTCCTGTTCTGCCCGTCCCGCACCCGCGGCAGCCGCATGGCGGAAGAACTGCGTGAAAACGGAATCAAAGCCTATTACGATGAGGACAGTGAGCGTGAAGTGGAACCGGGGACGATGCTTGTCACCCACGGTAATCTGCATCGAGGCTTCCTGTACCCGCAGTTGAAGTTCATGGTCATGACCGAGGGTGATATCTTTGGCGGCGAAAAGAAAAAACGGTCAGCAAAAAAGAAAACGGACAGCCGCAAGGCATTGAATTTTTCCGAACTTTCCGTAAACGATTATGTGGTTCATGAGAGCTACGGCATCGGCATCTATCAGGGCGTGGTCAAGATGACCGCGGACGATGTGGACCGGGACTACATGAAGATCTCCTACGGAAAGTCCGGTACACTGTACATTCCGGTCACCAATCTGGACGTGGTCCAGAAATACGCGTCCGCAGATGCCAAGCCGCCCAGGCTCAACAAACTGGACAGTCCGGACTGGAAAAAGACCAAGACCCGCGTGCGGGCGGCGGTTCAGGAGGTTGCGGAGGAACTGGTCAGTCTGTATGCCTCCCGCCAGAACGGCACCGGTTATGTTTATTCGCCGGACACGGTATGGCAGAAGGAATTTGAGGAACTGTTCCCTTACGAGGAAACACAGGATCAGCTGGATGCCATCGATGCCGTCAAGGCGGACATGGAAAGCGGCAAGATCATGGACCGCCTGATCTGCGGCGATGTGGGTTTCGGTAAGACGGAGGTTGCCATTCGTGCAGCGTTCAAGGCTGTACAGGACGGTAAACAGGTTGCGTACCTGGTGCCGACCACCATCCTTGCGCAGCAGCATTTCAATACCTTCACGCAGCGCATGCAGGAGCAGGGAACTCAGATCGAGCTCATGAGCCGCTTCCGTACACCGGAACAGATCCGCTCCAGTATTTCAAGACTGAAACGCGGAACGGCGGACATTGTCATTGGTACGCACCGCATCCTGTCCAAGGATGTGGAATTCAAGGATCTGGGTCTGCTCATCATCGATGAGGAACAGCGCTTTGGCGTTAAGCACAAGGAACAGATCAAGCAGCTGAAAAACAATGTGGATGTTCTGACGCTGACCGCGACTCCGATTCCGCGTACACTGCACATGAGCATGATCGGCGTACGGGACATGAGCGTTCTTTCCGAAGCACCCACGGACCGTCAGGCTATTCAGACTTATGTCATGGAATACAGCGAGGAACTGGTGCGTGAGGCCATTTCCCGTGAACTGGCCCGCGATGGTCAGGTATATTATGTATACAACCGCGTTTCCGACATTCAGGAGGTCACAGCAAAAGTGCAGGCCCTGGTGCCGGATGCCACGGTGGCATTCGCGCACGGAAAAATGTCCGAGCATGAACTGGAACGTGTCATGCTGGCATTCATCGAAGGCGAGATCGATGTCCTGGTCTCCACGACCATCATTGAGACCGGCCTGGACATTCCCAATGTCAATACGATCATCGTCCACGATGCAGAGCGCTACGGCCTGTCCCAGCTTTACCAGCTTCGCGGGCGCGTGGGGCGTTCCAACCGCCAGGCTTACGCGTTCATCATGTATCGCAAAAATCATGCGCTCAGTGAAGAGACGCAGAAGCGTCTGGAGGCCATCCGGCAGTTTACGGAGCTGGGCAGCGGCGTAAAGATCGCCATGCAGGACCTGGAGATCCGCGGCGCCGGCGCAGTCCTGGGCAACGCGCAATCCGGCCACATGACACTGGTGGGCTACGATCTTTACTGCAAAATGCTTTCCGAGGCCGTGAAAAAGGCACGGGGCGATGAGGATTTTGTGGAAGATTTTGACACGATCCTGGATATTCGCGTGGATGCCTATATTCCGGAGTCCTACATCGGTCAGGAAACGCTGAAACTGGAGATCTACAAGAAGATCTCCTTCATCATGTCCGATGAAGATAAAGAGAGTCTGACGGATGAACTCATTGACCGCTTCGGCGAGCTTCCGCGGCAGACGGAGAATCTGATGGAAGTGGCGCTTTTGAGAAACATGGCGCGTTCTGTGTTTATTTCCGAGGTCAAGGGCAATGCCATGGAACTGAAGTTCAAATTTGTTCCCTTTGCCCGGGTGAAGACAGAGAATCTGCCGGTGCTGCTTGAAAAAATGAAGGGAGCCATGCGGTTTCTTCCGGGTGAGACCCCGGGACTGCTGTGGCACCGCCTGAACCTGAAAGAAGCCGGAAAAGCGGATGTTCTCACCACGCTCAAGGTGATTCTGCTTGAAATTAAGGGGTTGCTTATTTGACCTTATTGTGATAGAATTTCATAGTTAACGTTACGTTGGCGGAGCATACTCTTTTAACTGTTCCGCAGAGGAGGTATCATGAAACGTGATCTTGTTAAATTTTCTGCATTGGTGATCGCTCTCGTACTGGGCATTTCCTGCCTGACGGGCTGCGGACTGCGTACTGGGAATTCTGCTGATGAGAATACGGCCATCGTATTTGAAGGTGAAAAGATCGGTGCGGATGAAGCAGAATTCTATATTCGAGTCATTCAGTATGAAACTGAAGCGAGCTCAGCATCATTGATCCAGGCCATTTACGGCGATATGACGAAGTTCTGGGCAAATGAAAGTGAAGGCAAGACCTTTGCGGAATATGCAAAGACCGACGCGATCTCCAGACTGATCCAGACCAAAACGCTGGTGAAGAAGGCTCAGGATGACAAAATTACCCTGACTGCCGATGAGACGGCAAAGGTTGACGCAGCGGTTGCAAAGTTCAAGGAGACTTATAAGGATGTCATTGAAGCAACCGGCGCTGATGATGCAATGGTCCGCAAGTATGTTGAAGAGAACACCATCGCCAAGAAGGTATATCTTTCCATGATCGCGGATGTTGACACCTCCATGGACGCAGCAGAGATGCAGCGTAAGAGCTTTGAGGGCGTTTCCATTGTCGGCCAGACTTCAGTTGAAGCCAACGAGGAAAAGGGCATTGAAGCTGCTGAATACACGGAAGAGGAAGCTGCCGCAAACCGCAAGGCTGCTGCAGATGAGATCCTTGAAAAGATGCAGAACGGCACTGAAATCACCAAGATCGTTGAAGAGTACGGCGAGAGACCGGAAGTTTCAGTCAGCTCCTTTGGTACCATGACTGCCGCTCCGACGGATGTTCCGGAAACTGCGGGTGAGTTCACCGGTTTCAGACAGAAGGCATGGACCATGTCAAACGGCGAATATGATACGGTTGAGACCAAGAACTCCGCAGGTACCGCTGTTTACTATGTCATCCATATGGTCAATGATGACGACCCGGATGCAAGAGCTGAAGCTGAAAAGGAAGAACTTGCAAAGCGCAAGGATACAATGTTCGCTGAAAAGTATGAAGCTGTAAAGGATAAGTACAGCGATTATCATGTGTATGAAAGTGTCCTGAACAAGTTCAAAATCTCAGATCCGATCTATGTTCCGGTAACTTCAGAAGCCGCTGAAGACTAATTGCAATCATATCAATGATGGGGCGTGCTGAAAAGCGGTACGCCCTATTTACGCTATTAAGCAGTCGGTGCAAAAAGACGCAGACACGCATCCGCCGCGGCGGACTGACCTGCATCCGCATCGGCGGCTTATGCTGAATGAGGAGATTCAAACATGTACAACAAGGTTCCCACAGATCAAAAATTTGTTGAAAGAGAAAAGGAAGTGGAACTGTTCTGGAAAGAGCATGACATCTTCCGCAAGAGCGAAAAAGAACGCGAAGGCTGCCCGGTATATACTTTTTATGATGGCCCGCCTACTGCAAACGGTAAGCCGCACATCGGTCACGTACTGACCCGTGTCATTAAGGATATGATCCCGAGATACCGCACCATGAAGGGCTATATGGTCCCCAGAAAAGCGGGTTGGGATACTCACGGTCTTCCGGTCGAACTGGAAGTTGAAAAACTGCTTGGCTTAAACGGCAAGGAGCAGATCGAAGAATACGGTATGGAGCCCTTCATTGACAAGTGTAAGGAATCCGTATGGAAGTACAAAGGCATGTGGGAGGATTTCTCCGGTACCGTCGGTTTCTGGGCGGACATGGATGACCCCTACGTCACTTATCATGATGATTACATCGAGTCCGAATGGTGGGCGTTAAAGGAGATCTGGAACAAGGGTCTTTTATACAAGGGCTTCAAGATCGTTCCGTACTGCCCGCGCTGTGGTACCCCGCTTTCAACCGCTGAGGTTGCTCAGGGTTACAAGACCGTGAAGGAACGCTCTGCAGTTGTCCGCTTCAAGGTCGCTCGTGAGGACGCCTACTTCCTGGCATGGACCACCACCCCGTGGACCCTTCCGTCCAATACCGCGCTCTGCGTGAATCCGGATGAGGCATACTGCAAGGTCAAGGCTGCTGACGGCAATGTTTACTACATGGCAAAGGCTCTTCTTAACACCATTCTCGGCAAGCTGGGCGCTGAAGGCGTTCCTGCGTATGAGATTCTGGAAGAGTACGTTGGTACCGACCTCGAGTATAAGGAATATGAGCCGCTGTACGCATGCGCAAAGGCGGTTGCCGATAAGCAGAACAAGAAGGCGTTCTTTGTTACCTGTGACGGTTATGTTACCATGTCCGACGGTACCGGCATCGTTCACATTGCACCGGCATTCGGTGAAGACGACTCCAACGTCGGCCGCAAGTATGACCTGCCGTTCATTCAGTTCGTTGACAGCAAGGGTGAAATGACCCAGGATACGCCGTTTGCAGGTCTGTTTGTCAAGAAGGCTGATCCGGAGGTCCTGAAGGACCTGGATGCAAGAGGTCTTCTGTTCGATGCTCCCAAGTTTGAACATGAATATCCGCATTGCTGGAGATGCGATACTCCGCTGATCTATTATGCGCGTGAATCCTGGTACATTCGCGAGACCGCTGTCCGCGATGACCTGGTACGCAATAACAATACCGTCAACTGGATCCCGGATTCCATCGGCAAGGGCCGTTTTGGCAACTGGCTTGAAAATATTCAGGACTGGGCAATTTCCAGAAACCGTTACTGGGGTACTCCTCTGAACATCTGGGAATGTGAGTGCGGCGAGCGCGAGTGCATCGGCAGCCGTGAAGAACTGAAGGAGAAGAGCGGCAATGAAGCAGCGCTTACGGTTGAGCTTCATCGTCCGTACATCGATGCCATCACCGTGAAGTGCCCGAAGTGCGGCAAGGACATGCACAGAGTTCCGGAAGTTATTGACTGCTGGTTTGACTCCGGTGCAATGCCGTTCGCTCAGCATCATTATCCGTTTGAAAACAAGGAGCTGTTTGAGCAGCAGTTCCCGGCACAGTTCATTTCCGAGGCTGTTGATCAGACCAGAGGCTGGTTCCATTCACTGATGGCGGAAAGCACGCTGCTGTTCAACAAGTCCCCGTATGAAAATGTTATCGTTCTTGGTCATGTCCAGGATGAGCATGGTCAGAAGATGAGTAAGTCCAAGGGCAATGCCGTCGATCCGTTCGATGCCCTTGCGACCCTTGGCGCAGATGCGATCCGCTGGTATTTCTACTCCAACTCCGCACCGTGGCTGCCCAATAAGTTCTACAAGGACGCTGTTATTGAAGGCCGTTCAAAGTTCATGGGCACGCTGTGGAACACGTATGCATTCTATACGCTCTATGCTGAGATCGACCAGTTTAATCCGATGGACTATATGACAGACGGCAAGTGGATCCCGAAGAATCTGTCCGTCATGGATCAGTGGCTGCTGTCCAAGATGAATTCTCTGATCAAGGTCGTTGATGATGATCTTGATAACTACAAGATTACGGAAGCTTCCCGTGCGCTGTCCGAGTTTGTGGATGACCTGTCCAACTGGTATGTGCGCCGCTGCCGTGACCGTTACTGGGCAAAGGGCATGGAGCAGGATAAGATCAATGCGTACATGACGCTGTTTGAGGCGCTGTACAATGTATCCCTGCTGGCTGCACCGATGATTCCGTTCATGACGGAAGAGATCTACCAGAACATTGTACGTCCCATTGACCCGAATGCAAAAGAGAGCATCCATCTCTGCGACTATCCGGTGGCTGATGAATCCTTCATCAATCCGGAACTGGAAGCAGACATGGAGCATGTTCTGAAGCTCGTTGTCATGGGCCGCGCATGCAGAAATGCGGCTAACCTGAAGAACCGTCAGCCGCTGGCACAGATGTTTGTCAAGGCTCCGTTTGCGCTCAGCGAGTACTTTGATGAGATCATCGAGGATGAACTGAATGTAAAGGATGTCCAGTTCACGGACGATGTACGTGAGTTCACGACCTACACCTTCAAGCCGCAGTTGCGTACCGTAGGTCCTAAGTACGGCAAAGTCCTGGGCGCCATCCGCAGTATTCTGTCCACTCTGGACGGCAACGCGGCCATGGATGAACTGAAGGCAAACGGCTGCCTGAAGTTTGACGCAAACGGAACGGAAGTTGAATTAAAGGAAGAGGATCTTCTGATTGAAATGAGCCAGAAGGAAGGCTATGTTTCTGAAAACAACGGTGAAACGACCGTCGTTCTGGACACCAATCTGACGGCTGAACTGGTACAGGAAGGCTTTGTCCGTGAGATCATTTCCAAGATCCAGACCATGCGTAAAGAAGCAGACTTCAATGTCACGGATCATATCCGTATCTACTATGAAGGTTCCGAGGCTGTAACGGCGATCTTTGAAAACTGCGCAGCGGACATTATGGGCGATACCCTTGGCGAGGAGATCAAGGCCGGCAAGGGCGGATATGCAAAAGAATGGAATATTAATGGTGAGAAGTGCACGATCGGTGTTGAAGTGTGCTGACTGATGCCGACGGCTGAAAAGAGCCGCGGCGGCCGAGGAGGAGTATGAATTATAACGTTATCGACAAAGAAGAATTTAAGGAGAGCGTAAAGCACAATGTCAAGCGGATGTTCCGTACGACCATTGAAGACGCTACGCAGGAACAGATGTTTCAGGCTGTTTCCCTTACCGTTAAGGAAGACATCATCGACGCCTGGATCGACACACATAAAGCATATGAAAAGCAGGATGTAAAGATCCTGTACTACATGTCCATGGAATTCCTGATGGGACGTGCGCTCGGCAACATGATCATCAATATCTGCGCCGATGATACGATTCGTGAAGCACTGGACGAGATGGGCTTTGACCTGAACGCACTGGAGGACCGTGAACCGGATCCGGCACTCGGCAACGGTGGTCTGGGCCGTCTGGCAGCCTGCTTCCTGGATTCTCTGGCAACGCTGGGCTACGGCGCGTACGGTTGCGGCATCCGTTACAAGTACGGTATGTTTGCACAGCGCATTCAGAACGGTTATCAGGTTGAAAAGCCGGATAACTGGTTAAAGAACGGCAACCCGTTTGAGATCCGCCGTCCGGAATATGCATGCGAAGTCAAGTTTGGCGGCCGCATGACCATGACCACGGATGAAAACGGCAGAAATCACTACGACCTGTCCGATTACGGTTCGGTGCTGGCTGTTCCGTACGATCTTCCCATCGTCGGTTACAACAACGGCATCGTCAACACGCTCCGCATCTGGGATGCAGAGCCCATCAATACATTCAATCTGGACTCTTTTGACCGCGGTGATTATGCCAAGGCCATTGAGCAGGAGAATCTGGCAAAGAACATCGTTGAGGTCCTGTACCCGAACGACAATCATACTGCCGGTAAGGAACTGCGTCTGAAGCAGCAGTACTTCTTCATTTCCGCTTCTCTGCAGACGGCCATCAAGAAGTACAAGGAAACGCACAACGGTTCTCTTAAAAACTTTGAAAATAAGGTCGTTTTCCAGATGAACGATACCCATCCGTCCATGACTGTCGCAGAACTGATGCGGCTTCTGATGGATGTGGAGAATTACGAGTGGGATGAGGCCTGGAACATCGTTACGCATTGCTGCGCATATACGAATCATACCATCATGTCCGAGGCACTGGAGAAATGGCCCATCGATCTGTTCGAGCGTCTGCTTCCGCGTGTTTATAAGATCATCGAAGAGATCAACCGCCGCTTTGTGGCAGACATCCGCGCAAAGTATCCGAACGACGAGTCCAAGGTGGACCGCATGGCGATCCTGTACAACGGTCAGGTGCGCATGGCTTACCTGGCAATCGTCGGTTCTTACTCCGTCAATGGTGTTGCACGCCTGCATACGGAAATTCTGAAAAATCAGGAACTGAAGGACTTCTACGAAATGTGGCCTGAAAAGTTCCATAACATGACCAATGGTATCACTCAGCGTCGTTTCCTCCGTCACGGCAATCCGCTTCTGGCAGACTGGGTAACGGAAAAGATCGGCGACGGCTGGCTCACGGACTTGTCCCAGATGGAAAAGCTGGAGAAGTACATCGACGATCCGCAGGCTCAGCGTGAGTTCATGCAGATCAAGTATGAGAACAAGATCCGTCTTGCAAGGTACGTCAAGGAGCACAACAATATCGATATTGATCCGTTCTCCATGTATGATGTCCAGGTCAAGCGTCTGCATGAGTACAAGCGTCAGCTGCTGAACATCCTGCATGTCATGTACCTGTACAATAAGATCAAGAACAATGCTGAATTTGCTGAAAACTTCTATCCGCGTACGTTTATCTTCGGCGCAAAGGCCGCCGCAGGTTACGCACGTGCCAAGCTGACCATCAAGCTCATTAACTCCGTTGCGGATGTCATCAACAACGATGCTTCCATCCACGGCAAGATCAAGGTCGTCTTCATCGAGGATTACAAGGTATCCAATGCCGAGATCATCTTTGCTGCAGCGGATGTTTCCGAGCAGATCTCTACTGCTTCCAAGGAAGCTTCCGGTACCGGCAACATGAAGTTCATGCTGAACGGTGCTCCGACCATCGGTACGATGGACGGTGCGAACGTGGAGATCGTGGAGGAGGTCGGCGAAGAGAATGCTTTCATCTTCGGTCTTTCTTCTGACGAAGTTATCAACTACGAGAAGAATGGCGGCTATTATCCGGAAAACATTTTTGCATCCAATGATGAGCTGAGAGACGTTCTGATGCAGCTGATCAACGGTACATATTCTCCGGATGATCCGGAACTGTTCCGCGAACTGTACAACAGTCTGCTGACCAACTACTACGGAAAAGCTGATACTTATTTCATCCTGAAGGATTTCATGTCCTATCATGAGGCTCAGATGCGTGTAAATGAAGCGTATAAGGATCGCAGCAAGTGGGCGCGTATGGCCATGCTGCAGACCTGCCGTTCCGGCAAATTCTCTTCAGACCGCACCATTGAAGAGTATGTGGATGAGATCTGGAAGCTGGATCACATTGAAATGTAATTTTTTTAGGAGATAACTGTGGATCCTGAGAAGAATGTATCGGAAGTGATTCCCGAAAATAAACCGAATACACAGGCAGAAGAAGCTGCGGCGGAAGCCGCAGCTGAAACTGTTTTAGAGGAAAGCGCGCGTCAACCTGAAATAACGGAAGAAAAGGAGCCGGATACAGAAGAACTTCCCGAGGGTGAAATGTATGTGGTGGAATCCGCGGTCGCAGATGAAAAGAAGAAGCTTCCCAAGTGGGCAAAGCTTCTTCTGATTGCAGGTGGTTCTGTATTGGGCCTCGCGTTGATTGCGGTGCTGGCACTGGTGATCGGATATAATGCGCTGTTCAATCGTTCCAATTACCGGGACAAGGATGAGACGATCGTCATGAGCGAAGCCATGGAAACGCTGGAAACAGCGGATGAGGACCTCGCGGCCGAGCTCGCCAGTGAACAGGCGGCAGCAAAGGAGTCCATTCATGCCTCCATTGAGGAATCCCTGGCAGAAAAGCTGAAGGAGGCGGAAGACAAGAAAGCCTCCATGGAAGCGGAGCGGGTACGGCAGGAGGGTGTGCGCAACATTCTTCTCATCGGTACGGATCAGAGCAGCTGGGGGATCGGCAATTCCGATGCAATCATTGTCTGCTCCATTAATTATGAGAAGAAAAAAATTTATCTGACTTCCATCATGCGGGATACCGCAGCCAATGTTCCGGGCCGCGGCGTGACCAAGATCAATTCCGCATGTGCCATCAGCGGACCGGAGCTTCTGGTCCAGACGGTGGAAGAGAATTTCATGATCGATATTGAAAACTATGCCATGGTGGATTTTGAGGCCATGAAACAGGTCATCGATGCACTGGGCGGTGTGGACATGATGATCACCGTGCAGGAAGCCAAATTTATGAAGATCGACATTGAAGAAGATCAGATCATGCATCTGGATGGCAGACTGGCTCTGCGTCATTCCAGAGACCGCTCTTCCGGAGGCTCGGACTTTGGCCGTGTGCAGCGTCAGAAGGAAGTCCTTCTTGCCATTATCGACAAAGCCAGAAGCGGCGGAGTGGGAAATCTTGCGCAGGCGGCGTATGCCTGCCTTCCCCACATTACACATGATTTTTCCAGAACCGATCTTCTTGAAATCATATCGGAACTGCCGACGCTGATCAATTTCGAATTTGTACAGCAGCGCATTCCCTATGAGAATATGTATCATTTTGATAATGAATACATTGTCCTGGATTACGCGGCCACGATCAAGAATTTCAATGATGAGGTGTATGGCGAGGATCCGGAGGAATAAAGGGTTTAAAGTACCTGAAATCACGTATTGGCAAAATACACAATAAATGGAATTTTCTTTTGGACACTATTTTTTTCGTTGTTTATTATTGCTAAAATGGGTTCTCAATATTTGGCTATTCGTGATATGGATATTTTGAATCGAAAAGAGTATTATTACTGTAGAAATCAAAGTTGCCCATATAGGAGGAAATAATATGGCAGGTTTATCTTTAAGAAACATCAGCAAGGTGTATTCTAACGGTTTCGTAGCTGTTAAGGATTTCAACCTTGAAATTGCAGACAAGGAGTTCATCATCTTCGTAGGTCCGTCTGGTTGTGGTAAGTCCACCACCCTTCGTATGATCGCAGGTCTTGAGGAAATCTCCAGTGGTGAGTGCTACATCGGCGACAAACTCGTTAACGACGTAGAACCCAAGGATAGAGATATCGCCATGGTATTCCAGAACTACGCTCTGTATCCGCATATGTCTGTATATGACAATATGGCATTCGGCTTAAAGCTCCGCAAGGTTCCGAAGGCTGAAATCGACAAGCAGGTTCATGAGGCAGCTAAGATCCTTGGTATCGAGCAGCTCCTTGATCGTAAGCCGAAGGCTCTGTCCGGTGGTCAGAGACAGCGTGTAGCAATGGGTCGTGCAATCGTTCGTAACCCGAAGGTATTCCTGATGGATGAGCCGCTCTCCAACCTGGATGCTAAGCTTCGTGTTCAGATGAGAATTGAGATCTCCAAGCTGCATCAGCGTTTAGGTACCACCATCATCTACGTTACTCATGACCAGACCGAGGCTATGACCCTTGGTACCCGTATCGTAGTTCTGAAGGATGGTATCATCCAGCAGGTTGACAGCCCGAACGTACTGTACTCTGCTCCGTGCAACAAGTTCGTTGCAGGCTTCATCGGCTCTCCGCAGATGAACCTCATCGATGTTGATGTTGAAGCTTCTGGCGACAGTGTTGCGTTCGTTATGCCTGATGGTTCTAAGATCGTTATCCCGGCTGACAAGGCTGCCATCATCAAGAACGGCGGTTACGTTGGTAAGAAGGTTTGCTTCGGCTTCCGTCCGGAAGATCTGGAAGAAGTTGCAGCCGGTACCCCGAACACCCTGCATTCAGTTGTTCGTGTATACGAGCTTCTTGGTGCTGAAGTATTCCTGTACTTCGATCTTGGTGACGTATCTGTTACCGCTCGTGTCGATCCGGATACCACCGCTAGAACGGATTCTGAAGTTACCCTGTCCATCGATATGGATCACATCCATGCATTCGATGTAGAGACTGAGGTTGCTCTGTTCTAATTTTGAATCTGTAGATTCCAGGAGGGAATGTGTGATTTTCACACATTCCCTCTTTTCTTTTTAAATTTTTTGTTGTAAAATCCTAGTATTAGTCGTTTTATGCAAATCAATCGGCAGATTGAATATGGAAAGCTAAAGAAGTGAGGATAAACGCATGGTATCAAACCAGATGGTAGTGGATGTACTTCGCAAGATCAGCGATATTTCCGGTGTGCAGTTAGTGGTGTATACAGTCGATGGTTCCGTGATCGATGTCAATGATGCACGCAAGAGTGATGAAAGCGCCGGTATCCTGAAATTCCTGAGTAACCAGGATGTTCAGGAGTACGAAGGCAAATACTATTTCCGTGTCAATGACGGCAACCGCCTTGAGTTCATTGTGGCCGCTCCGAAGAATGACCAGGCGCTGATGATCGGTAAACTGGCAGTGCTTCAGCTGGAGACTTCTCTTGCAGCACATCAGGAACGGTATGATAAGGACAACTTTATTAAGAATCTGTTGCTGGACAACCTGCTTCTTGTGGATATCTATAACTGGACAAAGCGCCTTCACATCGACCCGCGCGCAAGACGTGTGGCATACCTTGTGGAGACCAAGCACAAAGAAGATACCAGTGCGCTGGAGACGGTTCGCTCCATGTTCGCGGAAAATGAAAACGATTTCATTGCCGCTATCGATGAAAACAACATCATCATGGTTCACGAGCTGGCGGAAGATGAGGGTGAAGCGGAAATGAAGCAGATGGCAGTCACCATCGCGGACATGCTGAACACCGAGGCCATGAGCCAGGTGCGTGTAGCCTATGGTAATGTGGCCGATGAGATCCGCAAGGTTTCAAACTCTTATAAAGAAGCCAAGCTTGCCCTCAGCGTAGGTAAGATCTTCAGCTCCGAGCAGAACGTGGTTGCGTATGCAAGCCTCGGCATCGGCCGTCTGATCTATCAGCTTCCCATTCCGATGTGCCGCATGTTTATTGAGGAAATCTTCAAGGGCCAGTCACCGGAGAATTTTGACGAGGAAACGCTGACGACCATCAACCAGTTTTTTGAGAACAGCCTGAACGTCTCAGAGACTTCCAGACAGCTTTATATCCACAGAAATACGCTGGTATATCGTCTGGATAAGCTGCAGAAGAATACCGGCCTTGATCTGCGCGTATTTGATGACGCGATCACCTTTAAGATCGCGCTCATGGTTGTAAAATACATGCGTTATATGGAAAATCAGGAGTAAAATGGACAATTCAGAAAATAATGAAATGATTGAAAATACAGAAAACGATGACATGATCGTCGTCACAGGAAAGAAGGAAGGCTCCGGAAGGGGCCTCTTCCTGTTCCTTGGCATGATTATCGGCGCGGCTTTTGCGGCGCTCATCATGATGGCTGCCGGCCGCGGGAAAAGTACACAGGGACTTGGCGATATTATTACCGATGAGACCGCGCAGAAGCTGATCAAGATCCGCCAGAAGATCAGCAGCTACTATCTGTTTGATCAGGATGTGGATACGCAGACCGGCCTGATCAAGGGCTATGTGGATTCTTATGGAGATCCGTATACGGTCTACTATACAGATGAGGAATATCAATCGCTGATGGAGTCCACATCGGGCGTTTACTGTGGTATTGGTGTCGTGGTGCAGCAGAACGCGTCAACGGGCGTGATCACCATCGTCCGCCCCTATGTCAATGCGCCGGGCTGGGAAGCCGGCATGCGGGCAGAAGATATTCTGTATAAAGTGGCCGGTGAAGAAGTGACTGGCGTGGACCTGAATCTGGTCGTGACAAAGATCAAGGGTGATGAAGGAACCACAGTGGATGTGACCGTGTATCGCCCCTCTACGAATGAATACATAGATATGACGCTTACGCGACGCAAGGTCGAGATTGAGACGATCGCGTATGAGATGCTGGACGATGGCATCGGCTACATTGAAATGTCTTCCTTTGACGAAGTCACCTACCATCAGTTCATGGATGCGTTCAATGATTTGAAGGATCAGAACATGAAGAGCCTGATCGTGGATATTCGTGATAACGGCGGCGGCCTGCTGACTTCCGTCTGTGATATTCTGGACGCGCTGCTTCCGGAGGGGATCATTACCTACACGGAGGACCGCGACGGCAAGGGCGATCAGTATTATTCAGACAAAGCCTGTATGCTGGATGTTCCCATGGTCGTACTGGTCAACGGAAATTCCGCATCTGCGTCTGAAATTTTTACCGGAGCGCTTCAGGACTACGGTAAGGCAACGATCGTCGGTACGCAGACCTTTGGCAAGGGCATTGTGCAGACCATCATGGCACTAGGCGATGGCAGTGCAGTCAAAGTTACGGTTTCTCGATACTTTACCCCCAAGGGTGTGTGCATCCACGGCGTGGGTATTACGCCGGACGAGGTCGTGGAAAATGACCTTGAAAAAGAAGGAGACGAACAGCTGGAAGCAGCGAAAGCGATCCTTCTGAAACAAATGAATTAACATGGACAGGTGCCGCGGAGTGCTTCCGCGGTGCCTTTTTTGTGATGATGACACTGGGGACGTTTCATTCTGTCAACTTTGATGACATTGGGGATGACATTGGGGACGTTTCATTCTGTCAACTTTTACGGCAAAAACGAAACAGTTGACAAAAAGAAACGTCCCCGCTGTCACCCGCCGTCACAAAACTTATGTTCGATTTCCGTATACAATTAAAAGAATCTGTGGTATACTATACGGGTCCGATGATTTTGCGAGAGGGAAAAGGAGTTTGGTTATGGAGTTCAAGCTGCATTCGGAATACAAGCCCACGGGTGATCAGCCGCAGGCGATTGAAGACCTGGTACGCGGATTTCGCGCCGGCAATCAGTTTCAGACTCTTCTTGGCGTCACCGGCTCCGGTAAGACATTCACCATGGCCAATGTCATCGAGAAACTGCAGAAGCCCACGCTGATCATTTCGCACAATAAGACACTGGCCGGCCAGCTTTACAGCGAAATGAAGGAGTTTTTCCCGGAAAACGCAGTGGAGTATTTTGTTTCTTATTACGACTATTATCAGCCGGAGGCATACATTCCGTCCACAGATACATATATCGAAAAGGATTCAGCCATCAATGACGAGATCGACAAACTGCGCCTCTCTGCGACCATGTCGCTCTGTGAGCGCCGTGATGTCATCATTGTGGCATCCGTTTCCTGCATTTACGGCCTGGGCAGCCCGGTAGATTATAAAAACATGGTGGTTTCGTTGCGCCCCGGCATGATCAAGGACCGTGACGAGGTCATTCGTGAACTGATCCATAACCAGTACGAGCGTGCACAGATGGATTTCCATCGCGGAACCTTCCGCGTCCGCGGCGATGTGCTGGAGATCTTCCCTGCAGAACAGGGTGAAGTGGCCATCCGCGTGGAATTTTTTGGCGATGAGATCGATCGTATTTCCCAGTTTGATCCGCTGACCGGCAATGTGCAGTGTCTGTTGGAGCATGCCGCATTCTTCCCGACATCCAACTATGTCGTGGAACAGCAGAAGCTGATGGACGCGACAAGAGCCATTGAAGCGGATCTGGAGGAACGCGTGAAGGAATTCCGCCAGGAAGACAAGCTGGTGGAAGCACAGCGCATTCGGGAGCGCACCACCTTCGATATTGAAATGATGCGCGAGACCGGATTCTGTTCCGGCATTGAAAACTATACGCGCTATCTGACCGGCCTTCCGGCAGGTGCGCCTCCGTATACCCTGATCGATTACTTCCCGGATGATTTTCTGATCATCGTGGATGAGAGCCACATGTCTCTGCCGCAGTTAAACGGTATGTACAACGGTAATCTGCGCCGCAAGCAGACGCTGATCGATTACGGCTTCCGCCTGCCTTCCGCCATGGACAATCGTCCGCTGTGCTTTGAGGAATTTGAGCAGAAGATCGATCAGATGATGTTTGTATCCGCTACGCCGGGACCCTACGAAGAAGCCCATGAGCTCCTGCGGACAGAACAGGTCATCCGTCCCACCGGTCTCTTGGACCCCAAGATCGACATCCGTCCGGTTCACGGACAGATCGATGACATGATCGGAGAGATCCGCAAAACGGTGAAAGAGAAGGAAAAAGTCCTGATCACCACCCTGACCAAGAAAATGGCGGAAGATCTGACCACCTATCTGCGAGAAGCGGGTATTCGCGTGCGTTATCTGCATTCGGACATTGATACGCTGGAGCGTGCGGAAATCATCCGCGACATGCGCCTGGATGTCTTTGATGTTCTGATTGGCATCAACCTGCTTAGAGAAGGCCTGGATATTCCGGAGATTTCCCTGGTTGTGATCCTGGATGCAGACAAGGAAGGGTTCCTGCGTTCGGAAACATCGCTGATCCAGACAGTTGGCCGTGCTGCTCGAAACGCCAATGGCCACGTCATCATGTACGCCGATACCATGACGGATTCCATGAACAAGGCTATCAGCGAAACAAACCGTCGACGCGCGATCCAGGAAAAATATAACGAAGAGCACGGGATCACACCGACTACCATTAAGAAGGCTGTCCGTGATCTGATCCGCATATCAAAGCAGGCGGAATCGGCCGGCGTACAGTTGAAGAAGGATCCGGAGTCCATGAATCGCAAGGAACTGGAGAAGCTGCTTGAGAATCTGGAGAAGCAGATGAAGAAGGCTGCACTGGATCTGAACTTCGAGGCGGCTATTGAACTGAGAGAGAAGATCAAGGAACTGGGAAAATTCCTGAACGATTGATCTTTTTCAAATAAGGATTGACTAAAATATGGCTGAAAAGAAATTTATCAAGATCCGCGGCGCGCGGGAACACAATTTGAAAAACATCGATCTGGATATCCCAAGAGACGAGCTGACGGTTCTGACCGGCCTTTCCGGATCCGGTAAATCTTCACTGGCTTTTGATACCATATATGCCGAAGGTCAGCGCCGCTACATGGAATCACTGTCCTCTTATGCGCGTCAGTTCCTGGGACAGATGGAGAAACCGCTGGTGCAGATGATTGAAGGTTTGCCGCCGGCCATTTCCATCGACCAGAAATCCACGAACCGCAACCCGCGTTCTACCGTCGGTACGGTTACGGAAATCTATGACTATCTGCGTCTTCTGTACGCGCGCATCGGTATTCCGCACTGTCCCAAGTGCGGCCGCGTGATTCAGAAGCAGTCCATCGACCAGATGGTGGATTCAGTCATGAAGCTTCCGGAACGCACCCGCATTCAGCTGATGGCACCGGTAGTGCGCGGCAAAAAAGGCCGTCATGAAAAGGTGCTGGAACAGGCCAAGAAGAGCGGCTACGTGCGTGTACGCGTGGACGGTGCGCAGTACGAGCTTTCCGAGGAAATCATACTGGACAAGAACATCAAGCATACCATTGAGATCATTGTTGACCGCCTGGTGGTTCGCGAAGGCGTGGAGTCCCGTCTTGCGGGGTCGTTAGAAAATGTCATGGAACTGGCCGATGGCCTTGCGGAAGTGGACATCCCGGATGAAAACCGTACGCTGACCTTCTCCCAGAATCTGTCCTGTCCGGACTGCGAGATCTCCATGGAGGAGATCGAGCCCCGCAGCTTTTCCTTCAACAATCCCTTTGGTGCATGCCCGGTATGCTTTGGTCTGGGCTATAAGATGGAATTTGACGAGGATCTCATGATCCCCGACAAGACGCTGTCCATTAATCAGGGCTGCATCGTTGTCAACGGCTGGCAGTCCTGCAATGTGGACGGCAGCTGGATGAACCAGACACTGAAAGGGCTGGCGAAAGAGTACAAGTTCAGCCTGGATACGCCCTTTGGTGAATATCCGAAGGAGATCCATGACCTTCTGCTGTACGGCGGTACCCGGGAAATCAAATTCCGTTATAAGAGCCATCACGGTGAAGGTGAATACAAAACGGTCTTTGAAGGTCTGATCCGCAATGTGGAGCAACGCTACAAGGAGACCTTTTCCGATACCATGAAGGCCGAGTACGAGACCTTCATGCGGATTTCTCCCTGTACGGAATGCGGAGGTAAGCGTCTGAAACAGACGTCTCTTGGAGTCACCGTGGGCGATGTCAACATTTTTGACCTGACGGATCATTCCATCAAGGACATGCTGACTATTATCGATGGCTGGAACCTGACCGAGACTCAGCGCTCCATCGGCGCGGAGATCTTAAAGGAGATCCGCTCACGTCTGACCTTCCTGGTGGATGTGGGCCTGGATTATCTGGCCATGAGCCGTGCAACAGCAACCCTTTCCGGCGGCGAGGCGCAGCGTATCCGGCTGGCTACGCAGATCGGCTCCGGCCTGGTGGGCGTCGCTTATATTCTGGACGAGCCGTCCATCGGCCTGCATCAGAAAGACAATGACAAGCTGCTTGCCACGTTGAAACATCTTCGCGATCTGGGCAATACGGTCATTGTCGTTGAGCACGATGAAGATACCATGCGGGCGGCGGACTTCCTGGTAGACATTGGTCCGGGAGCCGGTGAACACGGCGGAAACATTGTGGTCAGCGGCACGCCCAAAGAAGTCATGAAATGTGCGAAGTCCATCACCGGAAAGTATCTGGCCGGCAAACTGAAGATCGATGTCCCCGCCAAGCGCCGCGTTCCCGAAAACTGGCTGACGGTGGTCGGCGCGGAAGAAAACAACCTGAAAAACATCGACGTGAAGATTCCGCTTGGCGTCTTCACCTGCGTAACCGGTGTGTCCGGTTCCGGCAAATCCTCTCTGGTGGATGAGATCCTCTCCAAGAGTCTGGAAAAGAAACTGAACCGTGCGCGTACCATTCCGGGCAGGCATAAAGAAATTCTGGGCGTGGAGAAGCTGGACAAGATCATTGACATAGACCAGAGCCCCATCGGCCGTACGCCGCGCTCCAATCCGGCTACGTACACCGGCGTGTTTGACATGATCCGCGACCTGTTTGCTTCAACGGCGGAAGCCAAAGCCCGCGGCTTCACCAAGGGCCGTTTCAGCTTTAATGTAAAGGGCGGCCGCTGCGAGTCCTGTTCCGGCGATGGCATCATCAAGATCCAGATGCACTTCCTGTCCGATGTTTACGTTCCCTGCGAGGTCTGCGGCGGCAAGCGTTATAACCGCGAGACCCTGGAAGTTCTGTATCGCGGCAAGAATATTTACGATGTTCTGAACATGACGGTGGAAGAAGCACTGGATTTCTTTCAGGCCATTCCGTCCATTCGCAACAAGATCCAGACGCTGTATGATGTGGGCCTATCCTACGTCCGTCTTGGTCAGCCCTCCACGGAGCTTTCCGGCGGTGAAGCGCAGCGCATCAAACTGGCGGCGGAGCTCTCCAGAAGATCCACCGGCCGCACCATTTACGTGCTGGACGAGCCCACCACCGGCCTTCATTTTGAGGATGTGCGGAAGCTGATCGAGATCCTGCAGCGGCTGGCAGACGGCGGAAATACGGTTCTTGTTATCGAACATAACCTGGACGTGATCAAATCCGCCGATTATATTATTGACATGGGACCCGACGGCGGTGATAATGGAGGTACCGTGGTTTGCCGGGGTACGCCGGAAGAGGTCGCCGCGGTGGAAAACAGTTATACCGGTCAGTACCTGAAGAAAATGCTGAAGTGAAACGGTTGCAGAACGCCCGGAAGGGCTGCTGCATCGAATCTCATCAAGACAGTGAGGTCATAAAATGAATTATACGAAAGAAGAGGCCATTGAAAAGATCCGCAGTGAAGAAGCGGAGTTTGTCTGTCTGACATTCTATGATGTATACGGAAAACAGAAGAATATTACGATCATGCCGGAAGAACTGGAAAGAGCGTTTGAAAGCGGTATTTCTTTGGATGCTTCTCTGGTAGACGGTTATCACATGGATGCCAAGATCGACCTGATGGTCAAGCCGGATCCCAATACCCTGTGTGTTCTTCCGCAGAGTCTGGCCGATGCCAGCATGGGCCATGTTATGTGCATGAACTGCAACATTTACTACCCGGACGGCCGTCCCTTTGAGAATGATCCCCGCTACATTCTGAAGCAGGCTGTGGAAGCAGCGGATAAGCGCGGGCTTCAGTTCAACTTCGGACCGGCCATGGAATTTTACCTTTTTGAGGCCAAAAGCGACAATATGCGCCAGCCCTTTGACAATGCAGGCTACATGGCATCCGCACCGGAAGACCGTTGTGAAGCCGTTCGTCGTGAGATATGCCTGGATCTGAAGAAAATGGGTCTCCGCCCCGAGTGTGCTTATCATGAGGAGGGACCGGGCCAGAATAAGATCAAATTCCATTTCAATACACCGATTGAAGCCGCCGATGCCGCTACGTCCTACAAGGCCGTTGTCCGTTCTGTAGCAGCCCGTTACGGCCTGGATGCGGACTTCTCACCCAAGCCGCTGGAACGCATGCCCGGCAGCAGTATGCACGTCAACATGTCCGTCATCTGCAAGGACGGCATGGACCGTACGCCGGACATTATCGCCGGTATCCTTGCAAAAGCACAGGAAATCACCGTTTTCCTGAACCCGACCAAGAAATCCTACAAGCGCCTGGGTCATGACAACGCTGTAAAGTACGTTTCCTGGTCCGATGCTAATCGCTCCACACTGATTCGTATTCCGGCTTACGGCGGATACACCCGCTTTGAACTGCGTTCTCCGGATAACGGAACCAATCCGTACATTGCGTTCGCGCTTCTGATTTATGCAGCCATTTACGGTATCGTTGAAAAGCCGGTTCTTCAGAAAGCCAGCGAAGAGGATCTTTTTGAAGTGGATCCCAAGTCCCTGTCCCGTTTGAAACCGCTTCCGTCTTCCCTGATGGAGGCTCAGTCCAAGGCCAAGAACAGCCTGTTTGTGCGCGAACACCTCCCCATGAAGGTGATCGAAGCCTACGTAAAGTCCGATAAGTAAACATGAGTATAAAAGCAGTACTTTTTGATCTGGACGGCACGCTTCTCAATACGCTGCCCGATCTTCACAACATTACCAACATCACATTGAGAGAACTGGGATATCCGGAACGCAGCATGGAAGAGGTTCGCATGTTCGTTGGTCACGGCGCCAAGAAACTGATTGCTCGCGCGCTTCCGGAGGGCGTGGAACTGACGGATGCCGTTCTGGAGCGCATGATGGCCAATTATCTGAAGTATCAGAATAAGCTGGCTGTCTTGTATGAAGGCATTGAGGAACTTCTGCTGGAACTGAAAACACGTGGTATTCAATCGGCCATTGTTTCCAACAAGCCGGACGCGGCAACCATCGGCGTATGGAAAAAATATTTCTCCGAGACCATTGCTTTTGCCATTGGAGCCCGGGAAGGCATGCACATCAAACCGCACCCGGATCAGGCCAATGAAGCCATGCGTGTCCTTGGGGTGCGCCCGGAGGATTGTGTTTACGTGGGGGATTCCGATACCGATGTGGCAACCGGAGCCAATGCCGGCATGGAAACGCTGTCTGTAACCTGGGGCTTCCGCGATGAAGATTTCCTGAAGGAACACGGCGCAAAGCTGTTCATTCACGATCCTGCGGAGATTCTGCAGTGGATCCTGGAGAAAAACAATGAAGAGTAAAAAGACGATCCGCACCCTGACCGGTGCGGATCCTGTTATTTCATATGAAGTGATACAGAAAGATATTAAAAACATGTATCTCAGTCTGAGGGAAGACGGTACGATCACCGTGACAGCCAATCGTCGGATCCCGCTTGAGACCGTGGATAGGTTTGTGCTGAAAAACATCGGGTTCATTGCCGGCAGAAAGAAAAAACTGGAGCAGGAGGCCTTAAGGGCAGAAGAACAGGCAGAGCTTCAGTACGTGACCGGTGAAACCGTGCGGATCTTCGGACGGCCGGTACCGCTTGTGGTGCGGGAGGGTCGGCCGGCTTCGGTGCAGTTTGACATTCCGGAGGGGGAAGAGCAGTCAGGGGTTAAAAAATCGTTTGTTATTATGACTGTACCTGAAGGATATGATGCTGAACGCCGAAAAAGGCTCTATTTGAACGGCCTTGAAAAGTATACGAAAAAGTGTCTTTTGCAGATGTGCACCCGTGTATGGCCGCTTTTCAGACCGTATGGTGTGGCATGGCCTGAAGTGAAATTTCGCACCATGAAAAGCCGCTGGGGATCCTGTCAGCCCCAGGGGGGTAAGATCACGCTGAACCTCCGGCTTGTTGAAAAGCCCTATGCTGCTGCGGAATACGTCGTGGTTCATGAATTTGCCCATTTTCTGCACGCAGACCATTCGCCCCGTTTTTACGCGGCGGTGGAGCATTTCATGCCGGATTACAGGGAACGGAAAAAGTTGCTGAAATAAAAAAGGATGCCGCGGCATCCTTTTTTGTGGCCCGCAGCGCAGTCAAGCGGCTTACGGGGCTTGATCATGTATATAAACGCGGAAGCGGATCATTCGTTTTCCGTCAGATAGAACAGACTGCTGAAGAGCGGGCTTGAAGAGCGGCGGATATACGTATCCAGTGCTTCGGAGTCGATGTAGTAGCGGCTTCCCCAGGAGGAGATCTCCAGGTACATCGGGGCGGAGGCATCGTCCGGGAAATACAGGCCGGTGACGGTGACAAAATGACCGGAAACATCGGTCGCGGCCGGGGCCATGGAACCATCGGCCAGCTGAACATAAAACGTCACGCCGGACTCCTTCTTCGGGTGGAAGATATGCGGTCCCAGCAGCAGGATACAGGGATACCCCTTTTCCAGCGACTGTTCGATGACTGCCTTTCTTTGTTTGCGGTTGTTTTTCAGCAGCAGGCGCACACGGGCACCTGCATGGTGATGTCTGAAATATGAATTCAGAAACAGCGGGACCTGCCAGTTGAAGGAACCAAAGAAGGGCAGGATCGGATAACGGAAAAGACTCAGCTTCCGGAGAAGGGCTTTGTAATCCTCACGGCTGACAGTATGCTCCGGATCCTGCCGGAAAGAGTCCGGAAGATCCGTCCACTGCAGATCGTTTTTTGCGGCATAGTACAGAATCAGGTCCACGCAGGCCACCAGACCGCAGCCGCCGCGTTTTAAAAGCGCTGCGCGCCGGTCCCCGGTCTCGGAAAACCAGCCCTGATTCCCGCCAAAGGATATATGATTGTCTTGCCGGATTCGCACATAATGCGGGGCGATAGAGCGATTTATTGAAATGATCATAGTTCTCCTTATCGGCCGCCAAACAGGGAGCCGAATACACTGGTTGCGCGTTCAAGCCGTTCGGAAACGGTTTTCAGACTTTCCACCAGTCCGTTGAGATTTGTAATGTCCAGATCCTTGAACTGTTCAACGGCGTCGCCAAACAGGCGGACACCTTCATTGAAATCATCCATGTTGAAGCCGGACAGGTTGTTTGCGGCGTTTTTCAGCGCGGTCAGTGTGTCGCTTAGATCTTCAGTCTTCAGAGCTTCTGTTTTTTCGCGGACCGTGCGCACCACAGTGCTGACATCCGCGATCAGGGTGCTTACCTGATGAAGCTTGACAAACAGGACGATGCTTACAATGAGAAGCAGAAGAACGCCTGCGCCGATCAGTCCGGAGCGGATCCGGGCATGCAGCAGTGTTTTCTGCTGGAGATTGATCAGGGTGTCCAGCTTTGCACCCAGGTCTTCCTGTACCGGCGCGTTGTGCAGGGTTGATTCGCTGTTTGATTCTGTCGTATCCATCGGATCCATTTCAGTACCTCCTGTTTTTATCGATTTTACCATCCACCTGGCGGAAATTCAATCATTCGCTTCGAAAATCCCGGCATCCCGCCGATTGTATTTTCACACAGCTTATATTAAAATGCTTATATCCCACATAAAGGAGAACAGCATGGAAACCAGAACGGAAACAAAGAAAAAGGAACACTGGGTCAAAATCCGACACAAGATCATCATGGAGATCCTCCGTGTCATTTTTGTACCGCTTTGTTTTTTTAAGTACGGCATCCGCGTGGAACGCGCCCGTGAATTTGACGGCCGTCAGGCGCTTGTGCTGTTCAATCATCAGACCGCGTACGATCAGTTCTTTGCCGGCATGGCATTCACCGATCCCCTGTATTACGTGGCAACGGAGGACATCTTCTCGCTGGGGTGGATCTCCAAGGCACTGGTCTGGGCCGTGGCCCCCATTCCGATTCGCAAGCAGACCACGGACATGCGCGCCATCAAGCATATCATGCAGGTGGTGAAGGAGGGCGGAAGCATCGCCCTTGCCCCGGAAGGCAACCGTACCTTTGACGGGCGCACCTGCTATATCAAGCCGACCATCGCCCCGCTGGCGCGTAAGCTGAAGCTGCCGATCGTTCTGTTCCGCATTGAGGATGGCTACGGCGTCCAGCCACGCTGGAGCGATGTGATCCGCAAGGGCCGCATGCGTGCGTATGTCCATCGGGTGATCGAGCCGGAAGAAGCTGCAGCCATGACGAATGATGAACTGTACGCAGCCATAGCAGAGGCCCTTTATGTCAATGAGGCCCGGGGCACCGGTGAATTCAAAAGTAAAAGGACCGCGGAGTACCTGGAACGCTGCGTGTATGTCTGCCCGGAGTGCGGACTCAGCCGCTTCCGCAGTGAAAAGGACATCTCAACCTGTGAAAAATGCGGCTTGAAGATCCGTTACAAAGCCAATAAGGAGCTGGAGGGCATGGACAGACCGTTCCCCTTCCGCTTTGTGGCAGACTGGTATGATTATCAGCAGGACTTTGTCAATCATCTGGATACGATGGCAGATCCGGATGCGCTTTTTTATGAGGATACCGTTGACGTGTATGATGTAGTTCTTTATAAAAGCAAGAAGCTGCGGCATCGGGACGCAGTGCTCAGGTTGTACGGCGACCGCCTGACGATATCCCCGGAGGAGGGAGAGAACATCGTCTTGAGATACGACGAATCCGGTGAGATTACAGTTCTCGGAAAGAACAAGCTCAACATTTACTGCAAAGACAAGGTCTACCAGATCCGCGGCGATGCCCGCTTCAATGCCCTGAAATATATTAACCTGCATCAGCGCAGCCTCAATATTATGCATCATGATGCGGACAATACGTTCCTCGGCATGTAAATATACCGGCATTTTTGTGTAATATTACAAGAAAACCCCGCAAATGCGGGGGTTCTTTCTGTTTGCAAAGCAAAAAACAGAGTGTTAATATATAAACGAGTATTTATATCATATGGAGATACAACCATGGCAAAGATCTGGAAGGGACGTACGGATGCTGTGACTGACAGCATTGCTGACGATTTCAACTCATCGATCCGTTTTGACAAAAGAATGTTTGTTCAGGATATCAAGGGCAGCATGGCGCATGCTGATATGCTGGGCCATCAGGGCATCATTGAGCCGTCAGAGGCAGGGATCCTGATCAACGGTCTGGAAGAAATGCTGGAAGAGCTCCTGGACGGACGCCTGGTGATCGACGAGACCGCGGAAGACATCCATTCATTTGTGGAACAGGAACTGACCAGGCGAGTGGGTGATACCGGCAAAAAGCTCCACACTGCCCGCAGCCGCAACGACCAGGTGGCTCAGGACATTCGCCTTTTTCTTCGGGATGAGACGCAGGACATCATTCTGCTGACGCGCGAACTGATCGCTGCGCTGACCGATGCCGCTGAAAAATATATGGACGCGATCATGCCCGGCTATACGCATCTTCAGCGTGCACAGCCCATCCTTTTTTCTCATCAGCTCATGGCATACGCATGGATGTTCCTGCGTGATACCGATCGTCTGACGGATTGCCTGAAGCGCATCAATGTGACGCCCATCGGCTCCTGTGCGCTGGCAGGTACCACTTACAACACCGACCGCGAATATGAAGCCGGCCTGCTGGGCTTTGACGGCATCATGATGAACAGCCTGGACGGTGTTTCCGACCGTGATTTTGCCATTGAATTTTTGAGTAACTGCGCGATCCTCATGATGCATCTTTCACGCTTCAGTGAGGAACTCATCCTGTGGACCTCCTGGGAGTTCAAGTTTGTGACGCTGTCCGATGCCTATACCACCGGATCTTCCATCATGCCTCAGAAGAAAAACTCCGACATGGCAGAGCTGATCCGCGGCAAGACCGGACGTGTATACGGCGACCTGATGTCTTTACTGACGGTCATGAAGGGCATTCCGCTTGCATATGACAAGGATATGCAGGAAGACAAGGAGCCGGTATTCGATGCCATCGATACCGTGAAAATGTGCCTGAAGGTCGCAGCTCCGATGATCCGAACGATGAATGTGCACCGCGACCGCATGCTGAAGGCTGCGCGTCAGGGCTTCATCAATGCGACGGATCTGGCGGATTACCTGACCAAGAAGGGCATGCCGTTCCGTACCGCATACCAGCTGACCGGACAGATCGTGGCAGACTGTATTGAAAAAGATACGGTGCTGGAGGATCTCAGTATTGAAGAGTACCGCGCGTATGACGCGCTTTTTGAAGAGGACCTGTACGAGGCCATCGACCTTGGAACCTGTGTTGCGACTCGTACATCCAAGGGTGGAACATCGCCGGAATCCGTTAAAGAACAGATCGATATCGTGAGAAAGGCACTTGCATAAATTTTACTTACAATGGAGGACTTCACATGTCAAGAACCAGATTTTTACTGAAGGAAATGGAAGCATTAAAAGAGAATCCCTGGGTAAACAGCGTATCAGCGCTGCGGGTTCAGTATTCCCTCGAGTTCAAGAAGCATTTTCTGGAAGAGTATGAGGCCGGCAAGCGCCCCACGGTTATTTTCCGCGAATGCGGATTTGATCCTAAGGTGCTTGGATACAAGCGTATTGAGCGTGCGACTTATCGTTGGAAGCGCATGGAGTTTGATACCGAAGAAGAATGATAACGGACCGCACAGCTGATCTGTCAGTGTTGTGCGGTCTTTTGAGTTTGCTTGTATAAGGAGGCGCATAACATGGAGGAAGAGAGGCGAAGCAGACAGACGCTTTGGGTACCGGACCACTAGTCCAGACTGAGGATCTATGATTTTACGGAGTGATGCAATGAGAGAAGAGTATCTGATCAAAAATACGACCAAGCAGCAGCGGATCGAACTGATCCGCTCCTGGGTCCCGGACGATGAAGCCATGGACTGTGATGACATGGAGCTTTTTGACCTCTATGCCGATTACATCAATGGTACCAAGGAGATCGCGGAGTGCAATGCCGCATTCACGGCGGATTATATTCTGGAGGAGTGACTGCCCCGCGGCAGGGACCGTGAATTTCCGGTCCGGGAGTCAAACGCGCGTGAATTCCTGTCTGAAATACAAGGTTTTACTTGCTTTTTTCTGTGACAGTGTTATACTTAACGTGCTTGGGGATGTAGCTCAGCCGGGATGAGCGTTCGCCTCACACGCGAAAGGTCACGGGTTCGAGCCCCGTCGTCCCCATAACTTTATAACCGCAGCACGAATTCCGCGCTGCGGTTTTGTTTGCGACAAGCAAAATCAAAAGAAAAGAGGAAATTTGACATGAAGGAACTGCTGGATCTTTTCCTGGTCTTTGCAAAGATCGGAGGCTTCACGTTTGGCGGCGGCTATGCGATGCTGCCCATTCTGCAGCGTGAAGTGGTCGAGACCCGCAAGTGGGCCACAAATGAGGAACTGATGGATTATTATGCCATCGGTCAGTGTACGCCGGGTATTATTGCAGTCAATACGGCAACGTTCATCGGCAATAAAAGAAGGGGCGTGCTGGGCGGTATCGTCGCGACTATCGGCTGTGTAACGCCGTCCATCATTATCATCATGCTGATTGCGGCGTTAATCAAGCAGTTTGCTGATATCATATGGGTGCAGCATGCGCTTGCCGGCATCCGTGTAGCGGTTTGTGTTCTGGTATTTGATACGGTGATGAAGCTTGCAAAGAAGTCCTTAAAGGACGTGGTGACTTATCTGATCTTTGCGGCGGTTATTCTGCTGACGCTGTTTACCAAGCTCCCTGCGGTCCTGTGGGTCGTGAGCGCGGCTGTGATCGGTATTGCCTATAAGATCATTACAGAGCGTAAGAAAACGAGCGGAAAGGAGGCGGCATGATGATCTATCTTCAGTTATTCTGGGAATTCTTCAAGACCGGTCTGTTTGCCATCGGCGGCGGTCTGGCTACGCTTCCGTTCCTGTATGAGATGCAGGTCAAGACGGGATGGTTCACCGTGGACGATATTTCCAACCTGATTGCGATCTCTGAGTCGACTCCCGGTCCGATGGGTGTCAATATGGCCACCTATACCGGTTTCACGGTGTGCGGAATTCCGGGCGGCATCATCGCGGTGCTGGGCCTTATCACGCCGTCCATTGTGATCATTCTGATCGTGGCGCGTATTCTGGAACGTTTCAAGCAGAACAAGGTCGTACAGTATGCGTTATATGGTCTGCGCGCGGCTTCCGCCGGTCTGATCATGGCCGCCGGTCTGCGTGTGGCGCAGGCTGCATTCCTCCATATGGATGTCTGGGCAGAACAGGGCTTTGCCTGGAAGCTTTTCAATCCGATCGCAATTGTTTTCGGCATTCTTTTGTTTGTCGTCTACAAAAAGACCAAGAAGCACCCGATCCTGTACATTGTGGCTGCAGGTGTCGTGGGCGTGATCTTCGCGCTGTAATGGGGACACCGGGGACGTTTTCCATCGTCCCCATTGAGACAGGGTGAACCGTCCCCGATGTCCCACCGGGTCGCTTTTACAGAACCACCGTATTGATGGACTCGCGAAGGATCCACAGCGGGATGTCCTTGCCGTCCACGGTAAGATGCAGAGCGGAGTCAAAGGTCTGGGTGTTGGAAATGATCACGACCTTCTGACCGTCCGGATTCTCAAATGCGCAGAGGTGGAAGTGAGCCGGAACCGCGCTGGTGTCCATGACGATGCGGCGCGCGCCTCTCTTGACGAATCTGGAGAAGTGGCGAAGCGTGTCATAGTCCTGAGCGAACTTGATGCTCTTTAAGTCACGGCTGATTTCAACGGAGCCACGGCAGCGGAACGGGCCGACATTCGGATAACCTTCCTGGTCCAGTGCCAGATTCCACAGCGTGATGGATTGGATGCCGTTGTTCATGGCTTCAATGAAAGCCTGACCGTACATGGCGTAACGGTCCTTATTCATGGCTACGCCGGGGGCACTAGCCGTGCCGGACGGATTCATTAAGAACGGGATGTTGTCACCCTCAGTCCAATGGTTTTCACATTCCGGATGCTGCTTTCTGAAGACGGTGACGGATTCCACATCGCCCTCATAAGGATGCCATGCAACACCGGCCGCAGCAGCCTTGGTCTCTTCATCATCAAATTCATACGCAACACGATGCCACATGATGAAGTTGTGGTCCATGAGCCAGATCTTGACATCTTCAAACTCGTTTTGGTCCAGAAGCTTTCTCATGGCCTTTGCAAAATGCATTTCGATATCCGGATGCCAATAGCAGGCGGGCATGCGGCTGACCTGGTCCGTTTCCGTTTCATTCTGCGGAGTCAGCGCGTTGATGCGGATGCCTGCCTTTAAATAGTGTTGAAGGAATTTCAGGTAGTAGAGCGCATATGCGTCCACATATTTGTCACGCATCCAGCCGCCCTGCATCTGGTAAGAGGTTTTCATCCAGCCCGGAGGAGACCAGGGAGAGGAATAGAGGTACAGATCCGGATTGTACTCGCGCGCTTTTTTGACGACCGGGATGATGTTCTTGTCATCGTGAGAAGCGTCAAAATGCTCCATGGTCATGTCATCGGCCACAGGGGCGAAGTCATAGACCTGTTCTGCGTAATCGCTGGCACCTACACAAAGGCGGGTGACGCTGAAGTTGTCTTTGTCCGGAGAATAAACTTCCTCTAAAAGAGCGTCTCTTCTTGCTTCGTCAAGGGCGTTGATCAGAACACAGGCACTGTCTGTGAGTGCTGCACCGTAACCCAGAATCTCCTGGTCTCGTTCATCGGTCAGGACGGCCGCGGGGCCGCGGAGACCGGTTTCCGGAACGTCGCGGACTTCCATGCGGCGGCCGGGATTGGTAATGTAGATCTTCATGATGTCCTCCTGAAAGGTTATTTTATAAGGAATTTAGCATAGAGAAGGTGACAAGTCAAACAAAATTGATTTGATGTTGGTTGAAGTGCACAAAAAAACAAAAAAGTGCTTGCAAAAAAATGTGAACTTATATATAATCCTCTTATCGTTAAGATGTCGTTCCGGCAACTTAGAAGAAAAGGAGGAAAATGCTATGGCAACCGTTAAGCCCAAAAGTAAGGTTGCAGCGGTACTTGAGCAGCCAAAAGCAGGTCGTGCACTCGGTATGTGGATTTCCGCAGCCCTGTCCCTTGTCTGTGCGGTCATCACGTTACCGTTCCTTAGTTGGATCAAGCTTGTCCGTATCAGCGAGCTGCTCCAGTCACTGAGAATTGATATTGCAGACATTCGTCTCTTCAGTTCTTATTCTTATTTCATGTACCTGTGGGACTTCGTAACTGCGTCTAAAGCCGGTATTTTAGGCTTCCCGGCGTTCATTCTGATTGTCCTTGCTGTGGCTGCATTTATCATGAATCTGATCTTCATCTCCATCGTCCTCATCAACAAGGTCGGTAAGAGAGGTCACCTTCAGTTCTATTTGTACGGAAAAGTTGCAGCGATTCTTTCAATGCTGGCCGGCTTATACTGCGTATGGTACTGCTTCGGCTGGGCAAACGCAAAGACCTATCCGGGTTCTTTTGCACCCACTGTAATTGTTTACATCCTGATCGTTCTTGCACTTGTGTTCTATATTGTGCAGAAGATTCTGGAAGCAGAAGAGAGAAAAATCTATCATGAGCATGGTCTCCTGGTTGAGATCAAGAGAAACTGGGTCCTCTTCATTTTCCTGATTCCGTGTTTCGTTTACTTCATGATCAACAACTACCTGCCGATGTCAGGTATCTACTTCGCATTTGTACGTTTCAACTTTAAGGATGGTCTGTTCTTCAGCCCGTTCGTAAAGATGGACAACTTCCGTTTCCTGATCAAGGCAGACCTGTGGGGCCTGACTTACAAGACCATCCTTTACAATGTTGTATTCATCGGTCTTGGCAACGTCCTCCAGATCTTCTTCGCGATCCTGGTTTCTCAGTGTGGTGTCAAGTGGTTCAAGAAGACTTCTCAGACCCTCATCTTCATGCCGCACTTCGTATCTTTCGTTATTGTAAAGATCTTCGTATTTGCACTCCTTGAGTATCAGACCGGTATGATTACCAACATGGTCCTGAATGCTACAGGCAATCGTCCGGACTTCTATAATAAGGCAAGCTACTGGCCGTTCATCATCGTCCTCGTGAATATCTGGAAGGGTGTTGGTTACGGTATGGTCGTTTATCTGGCAACCATCATGGGTATTTCTGATGAGTACTATGAAGCTGCAAAGATTGACGGCGCGAACATTTATCAGCAGATCCAGTACATCACACTGCCTCTTTTGAAGCCCACGTTTGTAATCCTTCTGATTTACGCTATCGGCGGTATCATGAGAGGTCAGTTCGAACTGTTCTATCAGCTGGTCGGTTCCAACGCGGTTCTGTACCCGACCACCGATATTCTTGATACCTATATCTACCGTATTACCGTATCTCAGCCCACATCAATGGCATACGGTACTGCAGCAGGTCTGTATCAGTCTGTATTCGGTCTGGCGATCGTTCTGATCACCAATGCCATCATCAAGAAGGCTGATGAAAGCCTGGCATTGTTCTAAAGGAAAGGAGGACCTGAAATGAAAGCAACAAAAATTAAAAAAGGCGTTTCCGGAGTTTCATTTGATATTATCAAATACGGACTTCTGACCCTGCTTGCAATCGTATGTTTCCTACCGTTCCTGGTCATGGTATCCGGTTCTTTTTCCGATAACGCAACCGTTGTTCTTACCGGTTACGGTGTTCTGCCGAAGAACTTCTCTACTACGGCATACAAGTTCATCTTCAGAAATCCGTCCGCTATTATTCAGGCGTATAAGATGACTATTTATTACACGGTCGTTGGTACACTGGTAGGTCTTCTTACCACGGTTCTTACGGCGTATGTAATTTCAAGAAGCACTTTCAAGTATAGAAACGTTGTTTCTTTCCTGATCTACTTCACCACCATTTTCGGCGGTGGTATGATTCCGTGGTACTTAATGTACACGAACATCCTGCCGTTAAAGGGTACCACATTCATCATCTGGTTCCCGGCTATCTTAAGCTCCTTCAATATCATCCTTATGAGAACCTTTATCAAGGGCTCCGTTCCGGATGCTATTATCGAATCTGCTAAGATCGACGGTGCAGGTGAGTTCACCATTCTTTCCAGAATCGTATGGCCGGTCCTGACCCCGGGTCTTGCAACCGTTGGTCTGTTCCTTGCACTGGGTTACTGGAATGACTGGTATCGTTCTTCACTGTTCTCTACCAAGACAGATACCTACGAATTACAGTTCTATCTGTACAACCTGGTTTCTGCAGCAGAAGCATTAAAGAACCTTGTTTCTTCTGGTACCAGCTTATCCGTTACCATCGATGTTCCGTCTCAGACGGTTAAGATGGCAATGGCAGTAGTTGTAACCGGACCGATCCTGCTTGTATATCCGTTTGTACAGCGTTACTTCGTATCCGGTATTACCATCGGCGCAGTTAAGGGCTGATGCACAATTCAAGGTCTTAAGCGCGGCATGCTTTATGTGTGCCGCACATGAGATAATATAAAAAGGGAGGAACTCATAATGAAGTTCACAAAGAAACTCGTTGCAGTGCTTATGGCTCTTGCAATGGTTGCTGGACTTGCAGCTTGCGGAAGCAAGGAAGTTAATACCACCGAAGCTGTAGAGACCACCACCAAGGCAGAAACCACTAAGGAAGATGCTGCAAAAGACGACACCACCGTTGCTGAAGATGGCGAGCTGGATCGTTCCGAAGAAATCGAACTCATCATGTACTTCACCGGCAATGAGCCGAATGACATGGCTGTAGTCGAAGATGCGGTTAACGAAATCCTTCTCGAAAAGTTCAACGCAAAGGTTGATTTCCAGTTCTCTACTTGGACTGATTACACCACAAAGTACAACAACACCTTAGTTACCGGTGGCTGCGATATCATCTTCACCGCAGACTGGTTAAACTACGGTACCCTTGCTGCACAGGGTGCATTCGTTGAATTAGACGAGCTGATGCCGAAATACGCTCCGGAACTCTGGGCTGAAATCGGCGAAGACAAGATGAATATGTGCAAGATCAACGGTGCGATCTACTGCTTCCCGAATACTTGGGATGAGTACGTAACCGATGGTATTGTTTATCGTAAGGACCTTGCTGAAAAGCTGAACGTTCCGGAACCGATCGACAACATCGAAAATCTTGAAGCATACTTCAATGCTCTTGCAGCTAACGCTACCGAACTTGGCCTTTCCGGCATGTTCGATGCAACTGCAACCGCTAACTCTGTTGCAACTCTGTGGAACTCCACTTCCGCTCTGTTAGTTTACAACTGGGACAACAAGCCGCTCCTTGGCATGAACTATGGCTACCTGTACAATGCAGATGACCCGATGAACCTTGTTGACTACTACTTCTCTGATCAGTTCGTTGAAGACGCTCTGCTTCTGAAGAAGTGGTGTGATGCAGGTTGGTGGTCTCGTTCCATCCTGTCTGCTGAAGCTAACACCACCTCTCTTACTGACGGTACTACCGCAGCAACTGTATCCGGTGCTAACGTAAACAAGTGGACCGGTTGGGTTCGTGATATCGAAAAGAATGGTGTTGAAGGTGCTGAACTTGAGTGGTACGAGTATTCTCTTATGAACGGTAACTCTTACCCGGTAGCAGCTATCCACAACGGTACTGCTATTACCCAGACCTGTAAGTATCCGGAACGCGCTATGGAAATCCTGAACTACATCATGATGGATCCGGAAATGAACGCTCTTATCCAGTGTGGTATTGAGGGTGTTCATTACAACATCGAGAATGGCTTCTATGTTCCTACCGATAAGGGTAACAGTGACTATGCTTACGAAGCCGCTGATACTTGGAACTTCCGTAACGGCAAGCTGAAATTACAGCGTGAGTCTGACGTTATTCAGCAGCAGATCTTCGACCGTATGGCTGAGCAGTCTTCTAAGTGCCTGTATCCGTTAACCGACGTTAAGTCTGGCTTCGCTGAGCAGTACTCTGATTACGAGACCGAGCATCAGGCAGTTATGGAAATCATGAACAAGTACTGTGGTGAGATCTTCGCTGGTACCAACGAGGATCCGGAAGCACTTGTAAATGCTCTTCGTGCTGAACTTGAAGCTTCTGAAGACTTCAAGGTTTGCCGTGAGAACTATGTTGCTCAGTGGCAGGCATACTGTGAAGAGTTCGGCTTCACCGCTTCCAGATAATTTATCTTGAATGAGGTGAGCTGATTTCTAATCGGCTATCCACCCGCCGGGGGTTATCCCCCGGCGGTTTTTTTTATGTGTCCCGGGAGGTTTCATTTCGTCAACTTTTTTGTCTGTACGAATGATGTTTTTTGACAAAATTAGATAATTAAATAGACAAGTTTTTCAAAATGTGATACGGTGATTTCAACATAGATGCACTTGCTGACTGATCGAAATCTACAACAATGCAGCGACAAGGAGGAACAAAAACATGATGACTGTTACACTTGGTTCTACCGGTATCACTGTACCCAAGAACGCGTTCGGAGCACTACCCATTCAGCGTTGCGATGAGGATACCGCAGTTAAGCTTCTTCGTAAAGCATACGATAACGGCATCCGTTTCTTTGATACGGCGAATGCCTATACGGATAGTGAATATAAGATCGGCCAGGCTCTGGCGGATGTTCGTGATGATATTTATATTGCAACGAAGACCGGCGCGTCCACTGTTGAAGGCTTCTGGCAGCACCTGAATCTGAGCCTGGAGAGAATGAAGACGGATCATATTGATATTTATCAGTTCCACAATCCGGCATTCTGCCCCAAGCCGGGCGATGGTACCGGCCTCTACGAAGCTATGCTGGAAGCAAAAGCAAAGGGCATGATCCGCCATATCGGTATTACGAACCATCGTCTGAATGTGGCTATGGAAGCCGTTGAAAGCGGCCTTTATGAGACACTGCAGTTCCCGTTCTGCTACCTGGCAACGGAAAAGGATCTGGAACTTGTCAAGGCTTGTAAGGAACACAATGTTGGTTTTATTGCAATGAAGGGCCTTTCCGGCGGCTTACTGAATAATTCCAAACTGTGTTTTGCATGGATGACGGAGTTTGACAATGTACTTCCGATCTGGGGCGTTCAGCGTGAGTATGAGTTGGACGAGTTCCTGGAAATGGGCAAGAACCCGGTATTCATGGATGATGAAATTCGTGCGGCCATTGATAAAGACCGTAAGGAACTTCTGGGCAATTTCTGCCGCGCCTGCGGTTACTGCATGCCGTGTCCGGTGGGCATTGAAATCTTCACCTGCGCACGTATGAGTCAGTTGATCCGCCGCTCTCCCTCTGCAGCGCATCTGTCACCGGAGTCTCAGGCCAAGATGATGAAGATCGAAGAGTGCCTGCATTGCAATAAGTGCGCCTCCAAGTGCCCGTACAATCTGGATACGCCCACGCTTCTGCAGGAAAATCTGGCAGATTATAAGCGCATTCTGGCGGGTGAAGTGGAAATCTGATGAGAAGAAGAGGAGAGGACCATGAAGGCGAATATATATCGAACAAATGCGGCGGCAGGTGAATTGCTGAAACTGACGGAAACGGTTGAAATTCCCTATCGCCCGGTGGATACTATCGAAAGCCTTGAAGAAAAGAAGAATGATATTGAAAAGCCGATGATCAATATTCATCCGGACTTTGAGTATCAGTCGATTGAAGGCTTTGGTGGTGCTTTTACGGAGGCCGCAGCTGAAGCGTACAGTGCGCTTTCTGAGGATAAAAAGCAGGAATTTATGGATGCGTATTTTTCCAAAGAAAAGGGCATTGGCTACAATTTCTGCCGCACACACATCAACAGCTGTGATTTTTCTCTGGAAGATTTTTTCTATGTGGAAGACGGCGATGATGAACTGAAGACCTTCAACATAGACCGCGATCTTGAAAAGCGGGTGCCTATGATCCGTGATGCGGCAAGCCGCACAGATTTGAAGCTTTTTGCGACTCCCTGGACGCCGCCGCCTTTTATGAAAACGGTGGATACTGTGCAAGGCGGCCATTTGAAAAAGGAGTATTATGCCATCTGGGCCCAATATATGCACCGGTTTGCGGAAGAATATGAGAAGAACGGTGTGCATGTAGATGCGTTTACGATGCAGAATGAGCCGCGTCATTATCAGACCTGGGAGTCCTGCAACTATACCATGGAAGAAGAAGCGGAGTTCCTGGGGTACCTGGGACGTGAGCTGGAGGGAAGCGGCATCGACATCTGGTGCTATGACCACTGCCGCGAGCGCAATTTTGAGCGCACAAAAGCCTGCATGGACAGTGAAAATGCAAAGTATCTGAAGGGCGTTGCCAATCATTTTTACTCCGGCGATCACTTCGGTGAAATTCGCGCGGTGCGTGAGCGTTACCCGCAGCTGCTGCAGATCATGAGCGAGGGATGTATTTCAGTGAAGGATCCGGATCCGCTTGGAGAAGCATTTAGGACGATTGCCGAAGCGTATGCACATGATATCACCGGCGCCATGAATAATGGGCTGAATGCTTATGTGGATTGGAATCTGACTTTGAATGAAAACGGAGGACCCCGTCATCACTGGGAAGCCGGTGCGGGTGTGTGGAATTCCGGTACGCATTGTTCCGCGCCGGTATATTGTGACGGTTCAAAGAATGAGGTAATCCCGAATCTGCTGTATTATTATATTGGCCAGTTTTCCAAGTTTGTACAGAGGGGGGCAAAGAATATTCTGACATCCTCCTGGACGGATAAGCTGGATGTCATCGGCTTTAAAAATCCGGACGGCACGGTTCCGGTCGTGATCACAAACCGTACAGAGGAGGAACAGAGTTTCTTCCTGCGGATGGAAGATCATGTGCTGAATGCAGTTGTGCCGGCACATTCCATTATGACAGCGGTCATTACAGAGTGATTTGTAAGCCGAAAGATAGATTGTAGCAGTCTGTCGCAAGCACGAGGGTTGTGAAAAGTAAAACAGAAGGCTGTAATGAACAGAAAGAAATCCCACAGGGAGGCCTGTAGGCGACAGAGAAGGAATTCCGCCGATAGGCCTGTGAGCGACAGAGAAGGAATTCCGCAGAGAAAACGGTTGTGGCAGGAAATGAATTCCGCGAGAGTGCGGAAAAATATAAATATTAAGGAGAACAATATGAAACTTACATTCATGGGCGCGGGCAGTACTGTTTTTGCGCGTAACGTTATCGGTGACTGTATGGCTTCTGAAGTGCTGAGAGACAGTACTTTTGCGCTGTATGACATCGATGGGCAGCGTCTGGAAGAGAGTCGCTGCATTCTTGAAAAGATGAACGAGGTCATGGGAAACCATGCACATTTTGAGTGCTATCTTGGCGTAGAGAACCGTAAGGCCGCATTGAAGGGCGCTAACTTTGTTGTCAATGCGATCCAGGTTGGCGGATATGATCCGTGCACGATCATTGACTTTGAAGTGCCGAAGAAGTACGGTCTGCGCCAGACCATCGCGGATACGCTCGGCATCGGCGGCATCATGCGTGCGCTTCGTACCATTCCGGTCATGGACGATTTTGCCCGTGACATGGAAGAAGTCTGCCCGGATGCGCTGTTCTTAAACTACACGAATCCGATGGCGATGCTTTCCGGCTACATGCAGCGCTACACCGGCATTCAGACCGTGGGTCTTTGCCACAGTGTTCAGGTCTGTTCCAAGGATCTGTTAAAGGATCTGGGTATGGAAGACCGTATTGACGGAAGAAGAGAACTCATCGCCGGTATTAACCACATGGCGTGGCTGCTCAAGATCTCTGACAAAAACGGTGTCGATCTGTATCCGGAAATCAAGAAGCGTGCTGCTGAGAAGCTGTTGGATCCGGACTATAAGAACAAGGTTCGTCTGGACTATATTTTCAACTTCGGCTACTACTGCACCGAATCTTCCGAGCACAATGCTGAATACAATATGTTCTACATTAAGAAGAACTATCCGGAACTCATCGACCGTTACAATATTCCGCTGGACGAGTATCCGCGTCGTTGTGTCAACCAGATCGAAGGCTGGAAGAAGGAATTTGCCGAGCTTCAGACCGGCAGCATGAAGCCGCACGAGCGCTCCAAGGAATATGCGTCCCGCATCATCGAATCCGTTGTGACCAATACACCGTATGAAATCGGCGGCAACGTGCTGAACCGCGGTCACCTGATCACCAACCTTCCGGAAGACGCCTGTGTTGAAGTTCCGTGTCTGGTCAATGGTGATGGTATTCATCCGTGCAACGTGGGTCCGCTTCCGGTCCAGTGCGCAGCCATGAACATGACCAATATCAATGTCCAGCTCCTGACTATTGAAGCTGCTCGTACCCTGAAGAAGGAACACATCTATCAGGCGGCTATGCTGGATCCGCATACCGGCAGTGAACTTGACATTGATACGATCAAGAAGATGGTCGATGAACTCATCGATGCTCACGGTGATTATCTGCCGAAGTATCACTGATAGTAGTTTATAATAAGAAAAATAAAGGCTTGTGAAAATTGTGAAAGGTTTTCACAAGCCTTTTTCATTGTAAAGGAACTTGTGAAACGTATGGAGATTTTCGCAGGTTTTTGTTGTTTGAGGCAGGCGAAGGACCTGGTACAAGAAAACCGGGAAAACAGGCGGTAGTTGGGAAGCGGTGTGAGCCGCTTGATAAAAATACATTTCATTTCAAAAAAAGAAGCATGCATCCTGCAATTTATTTCACCCGATTTCCCGTCGTACGGGAATCATCAGATGATCAAATACTTGATGCATGCCTCTTTTTAATGAATCATCCGCGCATATCCTTGAGTTGATTCAACTCAAAACCTTTGCTCGCCTGCAACTCAAAATCTCTGCTCGCTTGCGCCTCAAAGCCTTTGCTTATTGGCGCCTCAAAACCTTTGCTTATTTCAGCTCAAAGATTACAGAATCATAAGCGTCCAGCGTCACGGTCAGCGCACCGTCGTACTTGACCTCGGAACCGTCATTTGCTGATACTGCAGTACCGGCTGCCGGGAGTCCTGCCTCTGCAGGATTCATGCTGATGGTCTGCTCAGAACCTTCATAGTTGAAGATTGCAGCGTAAGAGCGGCCGCCATGCTGCAGAGTGTAGAACGGAGTCGTGCCGTCCTTGAAGTAGAGCGGAACAAACGGAAGACCGATACGCGCGATATCCATCAGGGCTTTATTATTGACAAGACGCTTTACACGATCACGTGCGCCGGCGATGTTTGCTTCATCACCGGTGGGACCGAAGTTCTCGGAAAGGAGAAGAACGGTACCGGAAATGACTGCACAGTTCAGACGGGACTTGGCTTCGATCTCAGTCGTTACAGGACGACCATCGATCATGGAGTGATACATGGTGCAGTGGTCCGGATCTCCGAAACGATAGATGGTGCCGGCTGCCCACCAGCCAAAGTTCAGTGCATTCAGCGCGTAGCGGGTATCATCGAAATGACCGAAGGTATCGCAGCAGCTTCTTCTTGCATGCCCCAGGAAGTAGGGGAATACCGGAGCGATTGAAAGGTCAACGAAGATCTCCTTCGGAGATTCGTTGATGGCATCGGACAGGATGTGATAAGCCTTGTTGATGGCCTGACGACCGGTACGGATGCTCTTATCATAGAAATCACCTTCAACACTGGCATGGCTCAGGAAGTCGATCTTGATGTAATCCACATCCAGGCTCAGCAGGTTGGCGATGGTATTGCGTGCATGTACTTCCCAAAGCGGGTGCGTAACATCGAGCGGAACAGCGGAGTCCATAGCCGGAATGACGCGGCCCATCTTATCTTTTAAGTAGATCTCGGAAAGCGGAGTATCCGTTCCCTTAATGGTCATGTATTTGCCGAACGCGCGGTGTGAAAGGCACGGTCCGCAGTACCAGCCGGCCTTCTGGCCTCTGTCGTGCAGCTTCTTCACGATGCGCTTCAGTTCTTCCTCATCCAGGCCTGCAGCGCCGTCGATGTTGATGTAGACCACATGATCCTCATCACCGAATTCCGGAAGCTCTTCATACATATAATCTGCAGCTTCTTCCCAGTGCTTCAGGGTGAACAGGCGGCCCAGACCGGAGTATGCGTTCCAGCCAAACGGGGTCTTTCCGTGCCACTCACGAGCCGGGGTGACCTTGGTGCAGAGCTTACCGAATTCCACCATACCGTTGTGAATGTCTTCCGTCCACTTGACGATGAAACGAGCTGAAGATACGCTTTTGCCGATGATCGTGCCGTGCGGCATGGTGTCATGCGTGCCTTCGTCTGCACAGCCGGAGTAAGCAACGGTGCAGCGTGCATCGAAACGAGACCATGCAATGGCATTCTTCCAGGTGTCAAAATCCACAGCACCGATGACCAGACCTTCATTGGTGTGCTCATCGTAGATCGCGGTCACATCGTAACTCTTGCGGCCCGGACGCGGGGTAACGGAATCGTAGCGCGTCCACATATCGTTGTCGTACGGAACGGAAAGCATCTTCTGATCCAGAGAAAGGAAGAGCGGCTTGTAGCTCCAGTCGGGGTAAATGGTTTCAAACGGTGCCAGATAGTTGGTTTCTGTTTCCTTGGTCTCATCATGAAGAGCAACCTGGACCGTCAGGTGATCCGCATCTTCGTACAGCATGATGGTCTGCGTCAGCGTCAGGCCGTTTTCTGTGAAGACGTTGGTGACTTTCTTACCGGTACCGAAAACATCGGATGCATCCTCCGCGGAGGTGCTGACACGTGCAGCAGTGCGGGTGTCAATGCGGCGGCCGTCCGCAACATTGGCAGTGGAATGCGCAGCAATGATCTTTTCATCCTTCTGGTAGTAAACAAAGGATCCGTTGTCGATCAGTTCAACCTTTGTCGTGGCGGTGCTGAAAGTATCAAGCACCTGGGGGGGTGTACTCAGTTTTTTGTAGAGTTCTTTCATGTCCAGCTTTTTTTCTTCAGCCATTTTTATCCTCCTGTGGGCCGGATCGCGGCCATTATTAACATTTGTTATGCATCACAAAAAAGAAACGCAAATAGAAACCAAATCAGACGGCGCCTGTATACTTGTCACAAAAAAAGGGGTACTTGTTATATGCTGCCACGTTGTTGTGAAAAATACAATAAACAACCCTGGGCAATCAGATGGCTTTTGTTGCATATATACAAATCGCTGTTGACATTATAACCTATTTATGTTATTCTTTCAATGTATTATTGACAATATCGTCCGATGTAAGACAGATGTTGTCAAATAAAAGGAGGAAATTATGAGACTGAAAAAATGGCTCGCAGGTGTCCTCGCTCTTGCTATGGTAGCTTCTATGGCTGCTTGTGGCTCCAAGGGCGGCGCTGACACCACCACCAAGGCTGATGCTGCAGAAACCACTAAGGCTGAAGCCGGTGAAGACACCACCGCTGCTGAAGGCAACGACGGTGAAGTTTACACTATCCGCTTCTTCGATAAGAACTCCGGTACCAGAACCTTCGATGATAAGATCGCTCTGGAACTCATGAAGAGAACCGGCGTTAACGTAGACGTGGTTAACCCGACCGGTGATCCGGCTGAAAAGCTCTCTCTGATGCTTGCTGCCGGCGACTACCCGGACATCGTCCTTATGGATAGAAGCTCTGATATCGTAAATCAGTACATCGAAGCCGGTGCTCTGATTCCGATCTCTGATTACTTTGATCTTATGCCGCACGTACAGGAACGTTACGGTGAAGTTCTTAACAAGTCCGTTTATAGCGATGGTAAGAACTACTACCTGAACAACTGGTACGGTGTTGACCCGGATCCGGTTAACGCATTCTGCATGAGACATGACCTGATGGTTGACCTTCTTGGTGAAGAGCGCGCTGAATCTGATGAGCCGTTCACCTGGGAAGAATTCGTTCAGCTGTTAAAGGATTTCAAGGCTAAGTACCCGACCATCGACGGTGCTGAAACCTATCCGCTTGTTATCGGCCAGCCCGGTACCGGAGAAATCAACGGTGCTTTCGCTGGTGCTAACGGCGTAAAGACCATGTATGTTGACGACAATGGCGATCTGCACTTCGCTTGTGATGATCCTGGCTTCAAGGATGCCATCTATCAGATGAACGAACTGTACAGAGAAGGCCTGCTTGATCCGGAATGGACCTCTAACGCATCTGAACTGTTCACCTCCAAGCTGTCCAACACCAACGTATTCGGCTTTGCCGGTGCATGGTGGGGCGCATGGACTCCGAACGCTGCTCTTGATGTTGTTGAAGGCGCATCTGTTGTTGAAGGCGTTACCCCGCACTACCTTGCTTACAAGGTCCTTGGCCCGTCTGTAACTGCTGAAACCACCACCTACTCCGGTCGTTCCACCCTTGGTTGGGATGCTATCGGCGTAACCAAGAACTGCACCAACATCGAAGCTGTCTGCAAGTTCATTGACTACTGTGTATCTGAAGAAGGTCAGGATCTTCTCCTTTGGGGTATCCAGGGTGAAGACTGGGATATCGTTGACGGTGTTCATACCGATATCGCAGGCGTAGCTGAAGCTTACGAAGCAGACCCGACCAACTACGTCAATGAGAACGGTATCTGCAAGTGGACCTGGTTCGTTGGCAATGCTCGTCACGAAGATGGTACCGCTACCCGTATCTACTACAACGAGATGTCTGAAACCGCTACCTATGCTTACCAGAACATCACCACCAATGCTGCATACGATACTGCTGACTTCGCAGGTCTGCAGCCGGCTGGTCAGTCTATGGAAGCTCTTGCATACCAGACTGTTATCGATGATTTCGACCAGTACTATCCGAAGATGGTCAACGCTTCTTCTGCTGAAGAAGTTGACACTCTGTACGATGAAATGATCGCTAAGATGAACGCTGACGGTAAGGCAGATGTTGAAGCTTACATGAACGATCTCTACCAGGCCAGAATGGAACTCTGGGGCATGAAGTAATTAACAGGGTCTCAGCTCAGAGTATGAAAATACTTTGAGATCCATAAAGGAAAGGCAGTTGAATGACTGCCTTTCTTTTTATAAAAATAAAGAAAGGACCGGAGCACCACTCATGGCTAAAGAACCCAAAACGATCGCACCCAAGAAAAAATCGGTGTGGAACACAATTTGGCATCAGCGTTATCTGTATATCCTGATGATTCCGGCACTGGTCTGGGTCATCCTGATCTGCTACGCTCCCATGACGGGCCTTTACATGGCATTCGTCAACTACAAGCCGACCGGCGAAGGCTATTTCAAGGATCTTATTTCCGCGAAGTTTGTCGGTTTTGACTGGTTCAAATATTTCCTGACTCATGACTTCGGAAAGATTATGAGAAACACGCTGTGTACCAGCGGTCTTACGCTTCTTTTCTCTTTCCCGATGCCTATTATTCTTGCAATTCTGTTAAATGAAGTTCGCAATACGCATGTCAAGAAGTTCGTTCAGACGGCTTCTTACCTGCCGTACTTCATTTCCTGGGTTATTGCAGCAAACATCTTCATGACCTTCCTGTCTTCAACCGGTCTGGTCAACGATCTTTTAAAAAAGATGGGTGTTATTGAAGAGAGTATCCTGTTCTTCCAGAAGGGCCCGTACTTCTGGTGGATCATTGCATTTGCAAACACATGGAAGAGCATGGGCTACAATGCCATCATCTACCTGTCTACCATTTCCGGTATTGACCAGCAGCTGTATGAAGCTGCCGATGTAGACGGTGCAACCCGTGTCCAGAAGATCTGGTACATCACTCTTCCGTCCATCAAGGGCACCATTTCCATCCTGTTGATTCTGGCTATTGGCGGCATTCTTACCACCGGTTTCGAGCAGCAGCTGTTGATGGGTAATAACTCGATCCTCGACTACTCCGACGTACTTGATACCTATGCTTACCGTTATGGTCTTGGTAAAGGTATGTACTCTTACGGTACTGCCGTTGGTATGTTCAAGTCTGTTGTTTCGTTCATCCTTGTTATGACCGCTAACAAGATCACCAGCAAGCTGAACGACAGCGCACTGTTCTAAGGAGGGTCTTATGGCAAAAAATTCAACTCCGGCTACAATTAAGATCAAACATCGCCGTACCGCCGGCGACTGGATCCTGGATGTCCTCAAGATCGTGATCCTTACATTTATTACGGTCATCTGTGTTTATCCGTTCTGGAACATTTTCATTGTTTCCATCAACGATCCTACGGATGCAGCCCGCGGCGGACTGTATTTATGGCCGCGTATTTTCTCTCTTGACAGTTACAAGGAAATCCTGGGAAGAGCAACCTTCCGTCATTCAATTCTCGTTACGGTTGCAAGAACCCTGATCGGTACTCCTCTTGCTGTCATCTGCACCGCTATGTGTGCATATTCTCTTGCCAGAAAGGATCTGGTTGGTCACAAGTTCTTCTCTGTACTCTTTGTATTCACGATGTACTTTGGCGGCGGCCAGGTACCGTACTACATGGTACTGAAGAACCTGGGTCTTCTGGATAACTTCATGGTATTTATTTTCCCGCTGATCATGAGTGTTTACAACATGATCCTCATCCGTTCCTACATTGAAGGAATGCCTGCGGAACTGTTTGAAGCAACCAAGATCGATGGCGGTAATGATCTGATTGTATTTTTCAAGATCGTTATTCCGCTCGCAAAGCCCATTCTGATGACAGTGGCTCTGTTTGTAGCTATTCATCACTGGAACTCCTGGTTCGATGCTTACTTATACACCTCCAGCAACAACCTGAAGGTTATGCAGCAGATCCTTGTTGAGATCCTGAACCAGTACCAGACCGGTGCTACCACGGCAAACCAGATTTCCAACCAGAACTCCGGTGTACGTCTGACTCCGGACTCTCTGCGTATGTCTTCTACGATGATCGCTACCATTCCGATCATTCTGGTATATCCGTTCATTCAGAAGTACTTTGTAAAGGGTATTATGCTGGGTGCAGTTAAGGGCTGATTTTTCTATCGTGCAACGGAGCTGCAGACGACTGATTCGCATTATCGCCTGCACAAACTGAAAAAGCCTTCATCGTGTGATGAAGGCTTTTTTGTAAAAACGTACAATAATTGAAGATTGCAAAGCTTCTCTTTAGACACGGGAAGTTTTTACAAACACTACTTAAAAATGGACCTTTTGGTCACAAAGGAGAAAATTATGTATCAGTGGCAATACGATAAGGACGGAAGATTTAAACTGATCCAGGACGACATTACGGTTATTTATGCAACTGCAAAGGCTTCCGATGTTAAGGGACGTAAGATCGACAGCCGCTTTGCTGAACTGAAACAGGAGGTCGCTGAAAATGGCGATTTAACACTTGTTTTTGAGGCAAAGAACGGTTTAAGACTGGTTGAGGAGCTGACAGTTGTTGATGACATTCCGTACGCAAAATGTGTACTTTCCGATGTTACAGGGGCAGAAGTGGAAACCAGCAACCTGATCCCGCTTGTTGCAGACGGCAACTTCCCGGAAGCCATGCCGGTATGGCGCAGCCTGTTTACCAAGATGCTCCAGGTACCCTTTGACAACACTATGTGGCTTCGGTTTGAATCGGTTCCGCTTCGTGCAGGCAGAATCAGTTTTGACCTGACGGTTGTTCTGTCTGAAGAGACTCGCGAGGGCGTGCTTCTCGGCGCTGCCGATTTCAATGTCTGGAAGAACGCAGCTGTATGCTCTGCAACAGACGCGCGCACCATTGAAATGCGGTGCGGTGTTGCCAATGAAGGCAGCCATGACAGTGTTGCCCACGGAACCATCGTCGGAAAAGAAGTGGAATCCAGCCGATTCATTATTCTTTACGGCGCGGACTATCGCCAGCTGATGGTTCAGTACGGCGAGACGCTTAAGAAGGAGCATCCGCCCATTCAGTGGCCGGAAGGTGTTCCCTTTGGCTTCAACAGCTGGGCAGGTCTGGCATGGAAGCTGGATGCGCATCACTATAAGATGACCGGTGAATTCCTGCGTGACGAACTTCAGCCTGCAAGCTATCAGAACGACGGATTCAACTACAACAACCTGGATGCCTGCTGGAGTGCCATGGATGAGAAGGAAATGCTGGCAATCAAGGATGAGTGCCATGCAAAGGGTCAGCGCACCGGTATTTACGATGCTCCGTTTGCATTCTTTGGAAAAGAAGCGGATCGTCAGAAAGAGATTCCGGGTGTTCCGGGGCATGTCTTTGATGAGATCCTGCTCCGTGATGAGTACGGCGAGGTCCTTCCCCGTGTGGACGGCGCACATCCCTTTGACCTTTCCCATCCGTTATGGAAGGAATATACCAGAAAGAAATTTGACCGCTTCATTGAATGGGGCTATGACTACATCAAGGTCGATTTCATGACACATGGCTGCATGGAAGGCGTTCACTATGATCCGGCAGTACGTACCGGTCGTCAGTGCATAGACATCGGTTATCGTTATGTGGATGAACTTCTGGCTCCGGAGCGTGTGGGCCGTCCCTTCTTCATCAGCCTGTCCATCGCGCCGCTGTTCCCGGCCGGCTTTGGCCATGCAAGACGTTTCAGCTGCGACGCGTTTGGTACTTATGAAGACATCGAGTACATCCTGAACGCACAGACCTATGGCTGGTGGGAAAACCGCAACCTGTACGATTTCAATGATCCGGACCACATCGTTCTGTTAAAGAGCTTTGGCATGGAAAAGGATTCCACTCTTGGCGAGGCGCGTGCACGCTACACGGCGGCAGCTATCGCCGGTACGGTCATGATGCTGTCCGATGACTACGATCGTCCGGAAGCCGTTGAGCGTGCAAAGATGTTCGCAACGAACGCAGAAGTGAACCACGTGGCGGCATCTCACATTGCATTCATGCCGGTTGAGGCCAATGGCCCCTCCGCCTCTCATGCTTTTACCGCAACTGTCGATGATACGCAGTACGTGGCGCTGTTCACCTGGGATATGGCCGGTGAGACGCAGGAGCTCTGCTGCAAGCGTGCAGGCATTCCGGCAGGCAAGTATCGCGACCTGTGGAGCGGAAAAATCTTTGATGCTTCGAGTGGCGTGATCACCTGGACGACGGAAGGCTGCGATGCCATCCTGTTAAAGGCCGAGTGAATTTCATAAGACAGGCAATCGATCAAATTTCGGTGATCACTGAAAAGAATTTGGGAAAAGCTGTAAATGGTGTACATTTGGCTTGATTCCGTCTCAAAATTATCATTTATTTAAAAGGACATCCGGCAGGCTTATACAGCTGCCGGATGTTTGCATGAAAGGAATACTTAAATCGTCTTCACTATCGGCGCCAGCAGATCAGCGGTCACGTGGAAGGCTTCCTTCGGGTCTTCTGTCAGCTTTACAAGAGCTTCCTTCAGTCCGGGCACTTCATCCAGACTGTAGAAATTATCTTCGTAGACTGCGTTCTGCCATCCGTCCACCGGCTCCTCGGACAGATCGAAAATGTTGTTTGTGAAGTGGTAATTCACCGGCGTACCAAAGATGCAGACGCGCATCGGATGGTCAAATTTGAACAGATTGCCGTATAGTTCAACGGGCATGCCCTGATCATAGATACCGATGCCGCGGCCGTCATTAATACTGATGTTATAACGCAGGATCGTCTTGCCGCATTCGATGTTCCGGTTCAGTCCGATGCAGTCCAGCCAGAAACCGCCCTCATTGTCGTGAGAATAGTTATACTGGAAAACGGTATCGCCCGCGGTACCCCAGTCGGTATCAAAGGCAGAACCGTCGTTTTCAAACATGCGGGTGCCGTAAACCTCATTGCGTTCGATCAGTGCGTTGGAGGTTGCGCAGACCCAGATGCCGGCGATGATCTTGGTGTCTTCCAGTGTGCCGTGATAGCCGGCTTCACCGCAGACATTGCCCGAGATGCGGGGAGAGATGCAGTTTGCCACGATAATGCCGTCGGACCCGGTACGAAGGACACGGTTGCCGGAAACCACTACATGAGTATGGTGAATATCATTGACAAAATCCTCGGCCTGATTCACGCGGATGCCGCTGGTCAGAACATCGTGGATGTAGTTGCCCATGATGAAAATGTCATGCAGATGATCCTTCTTGGAAGTGCGGGTCGGGAAGGAAACATACACACCGCCGTTCCAGTACATGGCTTTGTACGGTCCCATGGCGCGACGGTTTTCACCGGTGACGTCCGTGATCTCGTTATTTACAATGGTGATATCTTCTGTGATACCTTCCGCTGCGCCGATGATGGCAATGCCCTGGCGGATGGCACGTTCTTCCGCATGATTCTTCACGCAGAGGCCGGTGACGATATAATGATTCACGCCCTCCAGCAGGATGCCGGCGTAAGCGCCGCAGCCATCGATGACCGGTGCGTCACCTTCTCCATAGGCGCCGATGGTCACCGGATTCCCCTTGGCACCATTGCCCCTGGGAACCAGCATACCCTCATAACGGCCGCCGCACTTGAAAAGAAGGGAGTCACCGGGGCCGAATGTCGACGCGTTTGCGCGTTCAACGCTCTTCCAGGCTTCTGCCTCAAAAAGACCGGAACCGGCATCACTGCCGTTTACGGAATCTACATAAAATGTACGCATTTCAAATCTCCTTTATATGGTCTTAAATACTAAAACTTTTATGCTTCTACCAGATTGTTCAGCCACACATTTTTGTGGACGGAGCAGCAGCTGCAAGGAGCCGATGGATCCGGTTAGCACGATTATAATCTCTGATGCGCCATTTCTCAACCGCTTCCTGAAGGAACTTTGAATGAAGTGGTTTTTAGGAGGGGAAAAGGTTCACAAAACGATCGGGATATGTTATGATAAACAGACACGCGAATGTATGGAATATTTATGATGGGGGGGAACGCAGGAATGCCGCAGTTTATTATTGATCTATTTTCCAATCAGCTGTTGATGTGCGGCCTTGTGAGCTGGGCAGTAGGGCAGATCCTGAAGACGATCATCAACGCAATCGTGACAAAAAAGTGGGATTTCATGCGTCTCATCGGTGACGGCGGCATGCCCAGCTGTCATTCAGCCACGGTCACTTCCATGGCAGTCTTCAGCGCGTTGATGTACGGCGTATCCTCCAATCAGTTTGCCATTATGGCCATCGTGGCAATCATCGTCATGCATGATGCCATGGGTGTCCGTCTGGAGACCGGCAAGCAGGCCAAGGTTCTGAACGAGATGATGGAGATTTTTACCATTGATACGGAAAATCTGTTCAGCGAAGAGAAACTGAAGGAATTTGTGGGTCATACACCCCTTCAGGTGTTTTTTGGAGCACTTCTCGGAGTCGTTGTGGCACTGATCTTTTTTGAAGTGCTTACACATTGATAAAAATGCGTGTATCTTAACTTAAACAATCATAAAGCCCCGATCTGGCAGGACTTAGCGTATCAGCGGTGTTTCGCTTAAACGTCTCTCCTGTGACAGGATCGGGGCTTTTTGATTTGGGAATCGGAGACTGTTTGACTTACAGCGTACGGTAGATCTTTTCAGCTTCCTTCAGGATCTCTGTTCAATAATAGTAGTTTTTACACAGAAGGGGCTGTGAAATAACCCTTTATAACATATGTGGGCGTTTTTATGTGATGATCTTCTTTCCAAACGGCACTGGCTTGTTTTTTGTCAAAGAGGGGTTGATTTCCCGTGGAATGACAAAATTTCCGGTGGCACAAGCGTGCTTTTTGTCAAATCAGTCGTCCCGCCCCCTCTTTGCAAAAAAACCATCCATTCTATCCTTCTGTTTTTTGCAAATGAGCTTCAAAACCGCTTCTTTGCAAAAAAATCTTCCGTTTCAGCCTTCTATTTTTTGCAAATGAGCTTCAAAACCGCTTCTTTGCAAAAAAATCTTCCGTTTCAGCCTTCTATTTTTTGCAAATGAGCTTCAAAACCGCTTCTTTGCAAAAAAATCTTCC
>CAMGCK010000002.1 GCA_946040795.1 uncultured Lachnospiraceae bacterium | reverse complement strand
AAGAGACAGCAGCAGAGGGCATCGCGCTGTTTGGAAACAACCCGGTCTTCTGGTTTGTTTTTCAGCTGATCCTGCTGACGATGCTGGCTCCGGTGATCGGGCTTGTGGTAAAAAGCAGAATCGCAGTGGTTCTTTCACTCATCGGACTGCTGGTGAGTTTTCGTTACAATGTGATCCTGCCGTATTTCAATACGGACGCCCTGTTTTATTATCTGATCGGAAGCTGGATCGGCGCGGAGGATCATCGGAAGAGCTTTGAAAAACTGTCTCGCGGGACTGCAACTGTGCTTCGTTTCGTGATGCCCGTGCTGTGTCTGATCCTTGCGGCAGGTGCCTACCGGTATTTCCTGAAAGCACCGTCGATGCTTTCCACGATCCTTTACCGGGCCCTCGGCATTCTGTTCATTTCGTCTTTTGTGACGATGCTCCCGGCGGTCGCGCCCCGGGATTTCATGCGGTATAATTTCTTCATTTACGCACTGCATTTTCCACTTCTTCGCGGCATGAACAAGGTGGCTGCAAAGTTTACGGATCGTGCGGAGATGGGACTTGTTCTGTATTTTATGCTGCCGGTGATCACGGTTGTACTGATCATCGGAATTGCAAAGGGTATGAAAAAACTTCTTCCGGGACTGTACCGGGTACTGTCCGGCGGAAGAAACTGAAAATTTATAGAGAATTCAGAAAGGAGAATATGTCCGCAGCATCATCACGGGCATAAATCAAGACTATGTATCATTCAAGTGAGGTGATCCGCAAACTGGACGCTCCGGTGCTGACAAAAAATGATATTCCTTATAATGCCGCGCTGATCTTCAACGCAGGTGTTGCCAAATACAATGGTAAATATGTTATGGTGTTCCGCAATGACTACGGTGATTTTGACATGAAGCGGCTGGACGGCACGTCCATCGGCTTCGCGGACAGTGACGACGGTATCCACTGGAACGTTTCTCCGAAGACCTGCTTTGTACTGCGCGACGAAGAAATCAACCGCGCATATGATCCGCGTCTTACGGTCATCGACGGTGTCTGCTACATGTGTTTCGCGGTCGATACCAGGCACGGTATCCGCGGCGGCATGGCAAAAACCACGGACTTCGAGCATTTTGACATTCTGTCCATTTCCGCGCCGGATAACCGCAACATGGTTCTGTTCCCGGAAAAGATCAATGGCAATTATGTACGCCTGGAGCGCCCGATGCCCGTCTATTCCCGCGGAAAAGACCGCTTTGACATATGGATGTCCGAATCCCCGGATCTGGAATTCTGGGGAAGAAGCCGTCTTGTGGCAGGTGTTGAACATGTACCGTTTGCCAATGACAAGATCGGCCCGGCCGCACCGCCCGTTAAGACGGAAAAGGGCTGGTTGACCACCTTCCACGCGGTAGAGCGTGACGAATCCCGCGGCAAGCACGGCTGGGAGGATTCCTGGAAGAAGCAGTACTACGCCGGCATCATGCTGCTGGATCTTAAGGATCCGTCCAAGGTCATCGGTATGTATAAAGAGCCGCTGATCGTGGCAGACCGTGACTTTGAACAGAAGGACGGTTTCCGCCAGGATGTCATCTTCCCGGGCGGCATGCTTCTGGAGGATGACGGTGAAGTGAAGATCTACTACGGCGCCTCCGACACAGTGGAGTGTCTGGCAACCGCAAATGTCGATGATCTTTTGAAACTGTGCCTGAAGTAATCAGGGTTATTGAAGTTTCAATATGCAGAAGGAATCGGAAGAAACGGCATTCATGCCGGAATACATCCGAAGGTTATAATACGATAGTGAGTTTAAGGAGATTGTAATATGGGAGAACGGAAATTTGATACCAAGGTCCAGCACTTGAAATATAAGGTACTTCGCGAGGTTGCGCGTCAGGCTTGGAATGACACGCTGTTTCAGAATCTTCTGGATATTCCCATGATGATCGTACCCGGAAAAGTACCGACGATGCGCTGCTGCGTATACAAGGAAAGAGCCATTCTCGGCGAGCGAATTAAGATTGCGATGGGCGGAAACCGTGAGAATCCCAATATCATCGAAGTCATCGACATTGCCTGTGACGAGTGCCCGGCCGCCGGTTATGAAGTCACGGATTCCTGCCGCGGCTGTCTGGCTCATCGGTGTGAAGATGTCTGCAAAAAGGGCGCAATTTCCTTTGACCACAATCATGTGGCGCATATTGACAAAACAAAATGTGTCGAGTGTGGTCAGTGCGCCAAGGTCTGCCCGTTTTCCGCCATTGTAAACCGCAAGCGTCCCTGCCAGATCGCCTGCAAGGTCAAGGCCATTTCAATCAAAGAGAACAATGAAGCAGCCATTGACAACAGCAAATGCATTCAGTGCGGCTCCTGCGTATATCAGTGCCCGTTCGGTGCCATCTCCGATAAATCCTTCCTGCTGGATGTGATCGAGCTGATCAAAAAGAGTGCAGGAAACACGGCATATAAGGTTTACGCTGTTGTTGCGCCTTCGATTTCCAGTCAGTTTACCTATGCAAAGCCCGGTCAGGTCGTTACAGGACTCAAAGAACTGGGATTCCATACGGTTGTCGAAGCCGCACTCGGCGCGGACATGGTAGCCGGAGAAGAGGCAAAGGAGCTTTTTGAGAAGGGCTTTTTGACAAGTTCGTGCTGTCCCGCGTTTGTGCAGTACATCAAAAACACGTTCCCCGACATGCTTCCCTATGTTTCACACAACCTTTCACCCATGGCGACGCTGGCAAAGTATATTAAGGCACACGATGAAACAGCACGCGTGATTTTTATCGGTCCGTGCACGGCAAAAAAGGCGGAAGCGCAGCTTGACAGTGTTAAGCCCTATGTGGACGCAGTGATCACATTTGAGGAATTACAGGCTCTGTTTGACAGCAGAGATATTGAGTTGACGTCATTGGGGGAAGAGCTTCTTTATGACGCTTCTTATTTCGGAAGGATCTTTGCACGTTCCGGCGGGCTGTCCGAAGCGGTTGCAGAGGGGCTTAAAGAACAGGGGATTACATTTGAGTTGAAAGCCGCCGCGTGTGACGGTATTGAGGAGTGTCGAATGGCGCTTCTTAAAAAGAGCAAAAATGTGCTGGATGCGAACTTTATTGAAGGAATGGCCTGTGTGGGCGGATGCATCGGCGGCGCGGGCTGTCTGACGCATGGTGAAAAGAACAAGGCCGGAGTCGATAAATACAGCAGAAACGCGTCTGAAAAAACGATCCTCGGCGCGGTAGCGGCACTGGAAAAAGAGAAAAAGTGAATACGCCCGAAATGGGTACAGGTCTGCCGCATCAGGAATACATGAGATGCGGCAGATATTTTATGCAGTAATCCGCCAGTTCTTCCGGAGTCTCCTTCATGCCGGTGTTCAGCCAGTAGGAGATGGCATTCTCAAAGCCGCCGCACCACATGAGACGCTGGTATTTTTCCTGCGGTGAGAAGTTTGAATCGTGGAGAGCGATGGCATTGACCGTTTCCATCCATTCACGCTGAAAATTTTCCTGGAACACAAATTCCACAGTGTCCTTGTTTGCTGCGACCAGACGGAACGCACTGACATACCAATCCCGTGTGGTATTCGTGCGAAAGGGGCTGCCTACGGCATTGATGATCATGTTGTTCAGGTCCATGGCCAGTTCATGGAAAATATCATTGATCACATTATAGTTGCGATAGAAGGCCATTCTGGAAAAGCCTGCGGTTCTGCAGAGCTCTGAAACGGTGATGGACTGAAAATCCTTTTCCAACGCCAGCTTGACCAGAGCGGCTTTCAGGCACTCCCGGGCCAGTTCATTGGTTTCGCGGCTGTGACGGACAAGGCCGTTGTAACGCGTGGTGTCATCAGCGGTGACGGTATTTTTCATCTGCGGTGCATCAGACATGCGAATCTCCTTTTTGAAAACATCGGTCCCGCATCCGATTATGACAAATGGAACGTTTTTGTCACAATGGTTTCAGGTGATCATTGAGTTTTCACAATTATGCGGTATAATAAACCCATGTTACAGTTGTAACAAATGTGATCATATATTTCAAGGAGAAAATAAATGTCAGTACGAGTTGTTGCGGATTCTTCGGCTAATCTCGTTTCACGGCCGGAACAGAATTATTATGCTGTTCCAATGACCATTAATACCGATGAAAAAGAATATGTGGATAATGAAAAACTGGATGTATTCCAGATGCTGGATGAACTCTCTGCATATACCGGACGTACCGGTACCGCTTGCCCGGCTCCGGGTGAATGGCTGGATGCGTTTGAAGGCAGTGATGAGACCATCTGCATTACGCTGACCGGCGCGCTTTCCGGCTGCTACAATTCGGCGGTCAGTGCTGCAGACATGTACATGGAAGATCATCCGGGCAGCAAGATCTTTGTCATGGATACCAAGAGTACCGGACCGGAGAATGAACTTTTAGTGGAACAGGCCAAGGCACTCAGCGGCCTGGACATGTCTTTTGAAGACAAATGCTCCATCTTAAAGGGTTATGCCAAGACGACGCATCTGTTCTTTTCGTTAAGCAGCGTGGACAATTTTGTGCGCAACGGCCGTGTTAATCCGGCACTTGGCAAGATGATCAAACTGCTGAACATTCATATTGTCGGAAAGGCCAGCGAGGCCGGTGAACTGGAACCGGTGAATAAGTGCCGCGGTGACCGTAACGCGCTGAATCATCTGTATAAGAACATGAAGGATGCCGGCTTCAAGGGCGGCAAGGTCCGGCTTCGCCATACCCGCGGCAAACGTCTTGCGGAAGAGCTGCAGCGCATGATTTTGGAGGAGTTCCCGGAAACGGACATCAAGATCCACAGAAATCACGGTCTGTGTTCCTACTACGCAGAGAGCGGTTGCCTGTTGGTCGGCTTTGAAGGCGAGGCGTAAAAGGGACGGAAACGCAAGCGTTTTTGCTGTGTGGGGATGCAAGAGACTTGACATTGGCATACAAGTTCAATAGAATAGAAAGGATCTTGCGTTCGCAGGGTCCTTTTTCTGTGTTTACCGAAAAGGCAAGGCAGCGGGAGCTGCCAATTTGAATGATCATAAATAAAAAGGAGAGCAGTCATGCCGCTTGTTACATCTGAAAAAATGCTGAATGACGCGCGTCTGAACGGTTATGCCGTCGGTGCATTCAATGTTGAGAATATGGAAATGGTCAAGGCGGTCATTGCCGCAGCAGAGGAACTGAATGCGCCTGTTATGCTGCAGACCACACCGTCTACCGTCAAGTACGGAACGCTGGAAACTTATTTTGCAATGGTTGCCGCGGAAGCAGCAAAGGCATCTGTCCCGGTCTGCCTGCACCTGGATCACGGCAACAGTTTTGAACTGTGCGTACAGGCCATGAAGGCCGGTTATACTTCCGTCATGATCGACGGTTCGCATGAATCCTTTGAAGACAACATCGCCATCACGAAGAAAGTTGTGGATGTTGCGAAACCGCTTGGTATTCCGGTAGAAGCGGAGCTCGGCAAAGTGGGCGGAAAGGAGGATGATCTGGAGTCCGATGAGGACACCAACACCGATCCGCAGGAGGCTAAGGAATTCGTGGAGCGTACCGGCGTTTCCTCACTGGCTGTTGCCATCGGAACCGCACATGGCTTTTATGCCAGGACACCGGTGCTGGACAAGGTCCGCGTTTCTGAAGTGAAGGCACTGGTTTCCGTTCCGCTGGTTCTGCACGGCGCGTCCGGTCTGACGGACGATGATGTTCGTGAGTGCGTGGAACGCGGCATGTGCAAAGTAAATTTTGCGACGGAACTCCGCATGGCGTATACCGATGCCGGTAAGAAGCTGCTCCGGGAAAAGCCGGAAACCTTTGACCCGAAGAAACTCGGTGTGGTCGGCATGGAAGCAGTAAAGGAACTTGTTAAGGGTCGGATGATCGTCTGCGGCTGCAGCGGAAAAGCCTGAGAAACAGGGAATGCTGAAGACCGGTAAGAGAACCGGGGGAGATTGCTGTTTTAATCGCAGAATCGACGATGAGGAAATAAAATGGAAATTTTAAGAGTGAAGGCATATACAGAAAAAAATAAGCCGGTATTTCAGCTGCCGTTTGGCGCGGAGGCACCGGATGGCACGGTATATACAGCCGATTCTGTCAGCCTGATGAAAAACGGAAAGCGTTTTATCCCCGTCATGGGTGAAATGCATTTTTCCAGAGTGAGGGAATCGGAATGGGAAGATGAACTTCTGAAAATGAAAGCCGGCGGCGTGGATATCGTATCCACATACGTGCTCTGGATCCATCACGAAGAGCGGGAGGGCGAGTGGGATTTCAGTGGACAGAAGAACCTGCGGGCTTTTCTCGAGAACGTAAAGAAAGTTGGGATGCAGTGCTGGCTTCGCATTGGCCCGTGGGCGCATGGTGAATGCCGGAACGGCGGTTTCCCGGACGATGTGGAACACGCGGACTATGAAACGCGTACCAACAGTGAAGGCTATCTCCGCCGCGTCGATGCATTCTTCGGAAAGATCGGCGAACAGGCAGCGGGCATGATGATTCAGGACGGCGGCCCGGTTCTTGGTATTCAGATCGAGAACGAGTATGGACACTGCGGCGGCCCGAAGGAACGTGATGTGCAGATCGCTCATATGGAAAAACTGCGGGAACTTGCGGAAAAGCACGGCCTGAAGGCAGCCTATGTCACGGCAACTGCCTGGGGCGGTGCATGCGCGCCGGATGACATGCTGCAGGTCCTGGGCGGTTATGTGGATGCTCCCTGGGACATCTCCACGGAAAAACTGCCTCCGCAGCGAAATTATCTGTTCATTCCGTATTTTGATGATTCCAGCACCGGATCGGATTTTGAGATTGCAGACCCGTCTGTGACCATGATCCGCGCGGACCGTCCGTATCTGACTGCGGAGATTGGCGGCGGCCTGCAGGTCACCGGACACAGAAGACCCATCGTCAGCGGACAGGACAATGCCGCTGCAATCATCTGTACGCTGGGCGCAGGTGCCAATCTGATTGGTTATTACATGTATCACGGCGGCACGAATCCGGATGGAAAATACAGTACACTGAACGAGTGCCAGGCAGTGGGTGGTCATACGAACGTGCCGGTGAAGAGCTACGACTTCAATGCCTGTGTCAATGAAGCCGGCATGTGTCAGGAAAGCTACGGTGTGCTGAAAAAGTATCATCATTTCCTGCATACCTTTGGCGGGGAACTGGCCGGAATGCCGACCTGGCTTCCGGAGACTCGCCCGAAGACGGCGGACGATTCTCAAACGCTGCGATTTGCCGTGCGTTATGACGCGGCAGCGGGAAAGGGGTTCCTGTTTATCAATAACCACGCCCGGAATCTGGAGCTTGCTGCGCATGAGGAGGTGACAGTGGAAATTGAGACAGAGGAAGCCCTGATCCGTCTTTCCGGCCTGTGCATCGGAAAAGACGCAGTCGCTGTCATTCCGTTTGAAAAGGGCAGCGGTTCCGGTGAAGTCGCGGACAATGGTAAGCCGGTGTGCGAGGCGGTGTTTACGGCCGCACCGCTTTTGTGCCGTCTTGGAGACCGGGTGTTCCGCTATGAGTCGACAACAGTAAAGGGTCCGGAACAGGCCGGCAAGGTAAAAGCTTACGCTGCTTTAGAGACAGCTTCCAGGACTGTGTCAGATCCTGCGGCGGAAGAGAAGAACACGACGATTCTTACTGAGTCGGAAGCCGATCGCAGTTTCCTCTTTGAAGACGGCCTCTACATCGTTGAACATGCGGACAGCTGCATCATCGAGAAAGAAGGAAAAAAGGTGCTGATTTCCAACTGCCCTGAAGAAGATCTGTTGGTCTATCGGGGCGACGGAACCTGCGAAAAGTGCCATATTTCAGCTGGAAACACCACTTTGGAGAATGAGTGCGGTTTTGTGTTGAAAAATGCAGTAGAATCGGAAGAAAAAGTGCTGAGTAAGACCTATGAAGTGAAGCTTCCCGAAGCATTGGGAGAGCAGACAGATTATGTGGAAATCAGCTATACCGGTGACCGCGCCGAGATTCATGACATGAACGGCAAGCTCACAGCGGACTGGTTCTCGACAGGACTTCCCTGGCGGATCTCACGGGCGCTCATTGATCTGCCGGATACCTTCACGGTTACTGTTTACGACAGTGATAATCTCATCCCCTGTACCTATGCCGATAAGGTCTTCTATGATCTTCCGGTGGAGAAGGGCTGTGAACTGAAGAAGGTGACGGTGAAGCATCAGTGGAAGACGGTTCTTTGATCCGGATTCTGAATGAGTAAAAATAGAATGCGACAAAAAACGACAAGCCTCAGGCCTGTCGTTTTTTATAACCCGGAATGCCGCTCCCCGCGGCTTCCGGTGATTATGTTGGAGGCAATCAAGATCAGATCTTCGTCTTGATCTCACTGTGCAGCTGCTGTAAAGACTTGACTTCACTTGCCTTCTCAGTATTCATCGTACGGATGCCGGCTGCTGCAGCAGAAGCTGCGGCAACGGTCGTGATGTACGGGATGCGCTCGCGGATGGCTGCCTTACGGATATAGCTGTCATCATGAACGCTGGCCTTACCGATCGGGGTGTTGACGATCAGATCGATCTCATGATTTGCGATGGCATCCAGAATGTTCGGACGGCCTTCGTAAACCTTGTTGATCTTGGTGTTCGGAATACCGAGAGCAGTGATCATGTCGCTGGTGTGACCGGTAGACATGATCTTGAAGCCGGCTTCGTGGAAATCACGTGCCAGAAGCGCTGCTTCCGGACGATCCTTCTGATTAACGGAAATAAGTACGGTTCCCTTTAACGGAAGCGGAGACTGAACGCCTTCCTGAGACTTTAAGAAAGCCTCGCCGTAGGTCTTTGCCAGACCCAGAACTTCACCGGTGGAACGCATTTCCGGTCCCAGAACCGGGTCAACTTCCGGGAACATATTGAACGGGAAAGCGGCTTCCTTGACTCCGTAGTACGGGATGTCCTGTTCCTTGAGTTCCGGAATCGGAGACGGACGGCCGGTCAGTGCGCCGGTGATGATCTCCGTTGCAAGCGGTACCATGCGGATGTTGCAGACCTTGGAAACGAGCGGAACGGTACGGGATGCTCTCGGATTGGCCTCAAGCACGAATACTTTGCCGTTTTCAATGGCGTACTGCATGTTCATCAGACCCTGTACGCCCATTTCCTCGGCGATTCTACGGGTATATTCCTTGATGGTGGCAACATTGTCTGCTGTCAGATGTACGGACGGCAGAATGCATGCGGAGTCACCGGAGTGAACACCGGCAAGCTCGATGTGCTCCATGACAGCCGGTACAAATGCGTGCTTGCCGTCGCAGATGGCGTCGGATTCACACTCTGTTGCATGGTTCAGGAAACGGTCAATAAGGATCGGACGGTCCGGAGTAACGCCGACAGCAGCTTTCATGTAGTCTGCCATGCTTGCGTCATCGTAAACGACCTCCATGCCGCGTCCGCCAAGGACGTAGGAAGGACGAACCATGACCGGATAGCCGATGCGGTTTGCAATCTCAACGGCTTCTTCAACATTGACTGCCATTCCGGATTCGGGCATCGGAATACCGAGCTTGTCCATCATTGCACGGAACTGGTCACGGTCTTCCGCAAGGTCAATGACCTCCGGAGAAGTACCGAGAATGTTGACGCCGTTTCTCTTTAAGTCTGCTGCCAGATTCAGCGGAGTCTGACCGCCAAACTGTGCGATGACACCCAGCGGCTTTTCCTTCTCGTAGATGGAAAGAACATCTTCCAGAGTCAGCGGCTCAAAGTACAGCTTGTCGGAGGTATCGTAGTCCGTGGAAACGGTCTCCGGGTTGCAGTTGACGATGATGGTCTCAAAGCCCAGCTTCTTCAGTGCCTTTGCAGCGTGTACGCAGCAGTAGTCGAATTCGATACCCTGGCCGATACGGTTGGGACCGCCGCCCAGGATCATGATCTTATTGTTGGAAGTCACAGTGGACTTATCCTCTGCGTTGTAGGTGGAGTAGTAGTAAGCGCTGTCCTTGGTGCCGGAAACATGAACGCCTTCCCAGGCCTCGGTAAGACCGAGTTCCAGACGCTTACTACGGATATCGTCCTCTGAAACTGCCAGGATCTGGCTTAAGTACTTATCGGAGAAACCGTCTTTCTTGGCCTGGATGAGGGCGGCGTCACAGGGAATTGCACCCTTGTTTGCAAGAAGTGCTTCTTCTTCCTGAACCAGCTCCAGCATGGACTGCAGGAAGTAGTGCTTGATCTTGGTGATGTCCCAGATCTCATCTACGGTTGCGCCTTTTCTCAGGGCTTCGTAGATCAGGAAGTAACGCTCGGAAGACGGAGTGACGATCTTCTGCAGAAGTTCTTCCTTGGTCAGCTGATCAAAATTCTTTGCGTGACCCAGACCATAGCGGCCGATCTCCAGGGAACGGATGGCTTTCTGAAAAGCTTCCTTGAAGTTCTTGCCGATGGACATGACTTCGCCGACGGCTCTCATCTGAGTGCCCAGCTTGTCCTCAACGCCCTTGAATTTTTCAAATGCCCAGCGGGCAAACTTGATAACGACATAATCGCCGTCCGGAACATACTTGTCCAGCGTGCCGTACTTGCCGCATTCGATGTCCTTTAAGGTCAGGCCGGAAGCGAGCATGGCGGATACCAGTGCGATCGGGAAACCGGTTGCCTTGGAAGCCAGTGCGGAAGAGCGGGAGGTACGGGGGTTGATCTCGATGACGATGATGCGGCCGTCTTTCGGGTTTCTTGCGAACTGAACGTTCGTACCGCCGATGACCTGTACCTTGTCAACGATCTTGTAAGCCTGACGCTGCAGTTCAGCCTGCACATCCTCGGAAATGGTCAGCATCGGAGCTGCGCAGAAGGAGTCACCGGTGTGGATGCCAAGCGGGTCGATGTTCTCAATGAAACATACCGTGATCATGTGACCTTCGGAGTCACGGACAACTTCCAGTTCCAGCTCTTCCCAACCCAGAACAGATTCTTCAACCAGGACCTGTCCTACCAGGCTGGCCTGAAGGCCTCTTGCACAGACGGTCTTCAGTTCGTCGACATTATAAACCAGGCCGCCGCCTGCACCGCCCATGGTGTATGCGGGACGCAGAACCACCGGGTAACCCAGCTTGTCTGCGATGGCCAGCGCTTCATCCACGGAGTAAGCAACTTCAGAACGCGCCATGCCGATACCCAGCTCGTTCATGGTGTTCTTGAATTCGATACGGTCCTCACCTCGCTCGATGGCATCGACCTGTACGCCGATGACCTGTACATTGTACTTATCCAGTACACCGGCCTTGTAAAGCTCGGAACACAGGTTCAGACCGGATTGACCGCCCAGGTTCGGAAGCAGAGCGTCCGGACGCTCCTTGGCGATGATCTGCTCCAGACGGTCCACGTTCAGCGGCTCGATGTAAGTGACATCGGCAGTTTCCGGGTCCGTCATGATGGTTGCGGGATTGGAATTGACGAGAACGATCTCGTAGCCCAGCTTTTTCAGTGCCTTGCAGGCCTGAGTGCCGGAGTAGTCAAATTCACAGGCCTGGCCGATGATGATCGGACCGGAGCCAATGATCAGTACTTTGTTAATATCTGTTCTTTTCGGCATGTGATTATCCTTTCCTATCTTATGCTTTGTTATCTGTACGCGCTTTGTGACAGCCTGCACAGGATTTCACATTTCGTAATATTATATTACAAAATCAAAATGTTTGGAAAGAGCTTCGGGACAATTTCCGGCCGAAAAAATGACGATTTTTCGCGGCAACTTCGCGGCATTTTGATCGACCTGTACAGAAGTGAAAAGCAGCGGCTTTATATGTGAAGATTTCAATTGACAAGCGCTTTTTTAAGCCTTATAATGTCGATAACTATTTCAAAAGCGTAGAAGGGAAGAAAGACATCCGGGAGGTGTTCAGAGAACTGTCGGGCGGTGCGAGACAGAGACTGAAGGGTGTGTATACTGGTCCCCGAGCTGCTGTGCCGAACAAAGTGATTTCAGTAAGTGCAGCCGGAATCCCCCGTGAAAGGGAACGCGATTCGCGTAAAAGCTGATCGTACTGAGTGGCCGCAAGGCAATAAGAGTGGTACCGCGGAACCTGTAAGTAAGGCCCCGTCTCTTGACAAGGAGTGATGCTCCGTTTGTTATGAGGCGGGGCTGTTGTTGTACAGGCGCGGATCGGCATTATAACGCGCGCTGTACGGACTTTTACCACTAATGACATCTGAGGTGAATAGTATGGGAAAGATCTTTAAATTTGAAAAGGACGTGGATACGGACCAGATCATCGCGTCCCAGTATCTGCTGTTTCCGACCATCGACGAGATGAAGACACACACCTTTGAATCTCTGGATTCGGAATTTGCGTCGACTGTAAAGCCCGGCGATTTCGTGGTTGCGGATGAAAACTTTGGCTGCGGCTCCTCCCGTGAGCAGGCACCGAGTGTTTTAAAGGCGCTTGGCGTAAAAGCGGTCATCGCGAAATCCTTCGCACGTATTTTCTACAGAAACTCCATTAACATCGGCATGCCGGTCATCGTCAGCAAGGAACTGCACGAGGCGGTATCCGCAGGCGATGAAATGGAACTGGATCTTGAAAAGGGTGTGATCACCGCAAACGGAAAAGAATTCCAGTGCACCAAGCTTCCCGCGAAAATGCAGGAGATCCTGGATCAGGGCGGCCTGATCGCAAGCTTGAACAAGGAGGAATGACATCATGGGCATGACAATGGCTGAAAAGATCATCGCCTGTGCCGCAGGTGTAAATGCGACCAAGGCCGGTGACATTGAAACGGTTACCCTGGACCGTCTGATGAGCAACGACGGTACCACTCATCTTACCATCGACATGTACAACAAGCTGAAGAATCCGCACATTGCGGACATTGACAAGCTTGTCTGGATCGTGGATCACAACATTCCGGCAGACAGCCCGAAGACCGCGGCGTCTCAGAAGAAGATGCGTGATTTCGCGAAGGAACATAACATCACTTTCTATGAAGGTGAAGGCGTCTGCCATCAGGTCATGATGGAGAAGCACGTCCGTCCGGGCGAACTCATCTTCGGCGCGGACTCCCATACCTTAGCATACGGCGCGCTGGGTGCCTTCGGTACCGGCGTGGGCTGCACGGATTATCTGTACGCCATGGTTACCGGCACTTCCTGGCTGCTGGTTCCGGAAACGCTGCGTTTCAATCTGCACGGACAGCTTCCGGAAGGCGTTTACGCACGTGACCTGATCCTGACCATCATCGGACGCATCGGCGCAAACGGCGCAAATTATAAAGCAATGGAGTTTGCCGGCGAGGGCCTGCACGGACTCACTATGGCAGACCGTATCTCCATCTGCAATCTTTGTGTGGAAGCCGGCGCAAAGACCGCCCTCATGGAAGTGGACGATGTTGCCATGACTTATCTTGAAGAGCACGGCCGCACGCCGAAGGCTTGCTTCACCTCCGATGAGGACGCTGTCTTCGCGGCAGTTTACGACATCGATCTTTCTGAAATCAAGCCCATCGTGGCAAAGCCGCACTTTGTTGACAACGTGGTTCCGGCAGAGGAATGCCTGGGTACTCACATCGACGAAGCTTTCCTGGGCTCCTGCAACAACGGCCGTATTGAAGATCTGCGCGTGGGCGCAGCGGTCATCAAGGGCAAGAAGGTAGCGCCGAAGGTCCGTTTCCTGGTGGTTCCCGCCAGCCGTACCGTATATAAGCAGGCCATGAAGGAAGGTCTTTTAGACATCTTCATGGAAGCCGGCGCCATCGTCATGAACCCGAACTGCTCCGTATGCTGGGGCGCATGTCAGGGTGTCATCGGTGAAGGGGAGACGCTGATCTCCACCGGTACCCGCAACTTCAAGGGCCGTGCCGGACACAAGGATTCCTTTGTATATCTGGCATCTGCTGCAACGGTCACCGCATCGGCCATTGCCGGTGAGATTACCACGGCAGACCGTGTATGACGGAGGGCAGTATGGCACAGAAATTTACCGCAAAGATCTGGGTGCTGGGCGATGACATCGATACCGATATCATTCTTCCCACCGAGTATCTCGCTTTAAAAACCGTAGAGGACATGAAGCCCTACGCATTTTCCCCGCTCCGTCCGGAGCTTGCGGGCCTCATTCAGCCCGGCGACATGATCGTGGCCGGAAAGAACTTTGGCTGCGGATCTTCCCGTGAGCAGGCACCGGAGGTCGTCAAGGCACTGGGCATTTCCTGCGTCGTGGCAAAATCCTACGCGCGCATTTTCTTCCGGAACGCCATCAACAACGGTCTTCTTCTTATTGAGAACGCAGACCTGTACGATGCAGGCACCGAGGGCGACACTGCGGAAGTGACCCCGGGCAAAGAGATCGTATACAACGGAAAGACCTATGAGATCGCTTCCTTACCGGAGAATCTCACGGAGATCCTGGAAGCCGGCGGCCTGGTAAAGGCCATGCGGAAGCGGAACGGACTGGACTGATCGGAGGGCACTATGGGACAGACTGTAATTGAGAAGATCATCGGAAACAAGGTCGGTCATGCAGTAAAGCCCGGCGACATCGTGACGGTGCCGGTGGACTGGTGCATGGTCGATGATATCATGGCGCCTTTCTGCATCAAAAAGTTTGAAGAGATGGGCTTTACGAAGGTGTGGGATCCGGACCGCGTGGTTCTGATCTATGACCATTTCCTTCCGGCCACGCAGATCGACGATTCCCGTCATTTCCGTGAAGCGGACGCTTTTGCGGATAAGTACGGTATTAAAAACATTCACCGCACCGACGGTATCTGCCATCAGCTGATGACGGAAGCCGGCTATGTGAAGCCGGGCGATATTTCCTTCGGTACGGACAGCCACACCGTGACTTACGGCTGTGTTGGTGCCTTTGCGACCGGCATCGGTTATACCGAAATGGCCGGCATTCTGGGTACCGGCGAGCTCTGGATCAAGGTTCCGGAATCCATTAAGGTGGAGATCGAAGGCGCGCTTCCCGCAAATGTCACCTCCAAGGACGTGATCCTTAGCGTCATCGGTGACCTGACCGCTTCCGGCGCGACCTATCAGACGCTGGAATTCTGCGGAAGCACCGTGGACAATATGAGCGTGGCAAGCCGCATGACCATGTCCAACATGGCTGTGGAGGCCGGCGCAAAGTGCGGCGTGTTCGCACCGGATGAAAAGACCTGCGAATACTGCGGCATTCCGTATACGGAAAAGGAAGAAGCGCTTCATGCGGACGCCGATGCTGTGTACAGCCGTGTGCTGCATTACAATGCAGAGGAGCTGGTGCCTGTTGTGGCGTGCCCGTCCCTCGTGGATAATATCAAGCCGGTATCGGAAGTTGCCGGTACCAAGGTCGATCAGGTCTTCCTGGGCTCCTGCACGAACGGTCGTTTAGAGGACCTGCAGGCAGCGGCAAAGATCCTGAAGGGGCATACCATCGCCCCGTTCTTGAAAATGATCGTCACCCCGGCCAGCCGCAAGGTCTACCGCGCGGCACTGGCAGACGGGACCCTGGAGATTCTGGCGGACGCCGGCTGCGTCATTACCACCCCGGGCTGCGGTCTCTGCTGCGGACGCGGCGGCGGTATCCTTTCCGACAACGAAGTCGTTGTGGCGACCAATAACCGCAATTTCCTGGGCCGCATGGGCACCAGTAAAGTAAAGATCTATCTGGCATCCCCGAAGACCGCCGCCATGACGGCGCTTACCGGTGTGATTACAGAAGCATAAATGAGGAGTATTTGAATTATGATGGATGCAACAAAGTATAAGATCGGCTATTTCACCCCGCCGGTAGAAGAGGGGCATGTATACAGATGGCCTAAGAAGGACCACATCGAAGTCCCGCCTACATTCTGCAGCGTGGACCTGCGTGACGGCAACCAGAGCCTGATCGTTCCGATGAGCCTTGATGAGAAGCTGGAGTTCTTCAAACTCCTCGTTGATGTTGGCTTCAAGGAAATCGAAGTCGGTTTCCCGGCTGCTTCCGAGACAGAGTATGAATTCCTTCGCACCCTGATCGACAACAACATGATCCCGGACGATGTCACCGTACAGGTCCTGACCCAGTGCCGTGATCACATCATCCGCAAGACTTTTGAAGCCGTAAAGGGCGCGCCGAGAGCCGTCATTCATTTCTACAATTCCACTTCAAAGGCACAGCGCGAGCAGGTGTTCAAGAAGAGTAAGGAGGAAATCAAGCAGATCGCTGTTGATGGCGCTAAGCTCGTTAAGCAGCTTTCCGAAGAATTTGAAGGCAACTTCCTGTTTGAGTACAGCCCGGAATCCTTCACCGGAACCGAGCCGGAGTACGCGGTTGAGGTCTGTAACGCCGTTCTGGATGTCATGCGGCCCACGCCGGACCGTCCGATGATCCTGAACCTTCCCGTTACCGTGGAAATGAGCATGCCCCATGTGTATGCGAATCAGATTGAATGGTGCTCCGATAACTTTAAATATCGCGATTCCGTTATTATTTCTAGCCATCCGCATAATGACCGCGGTACCGGCGTGGCCTGCGCAGAGCTGGCTTGTCTGGCGGGCGCGGACCGCATCGAGTGCTGCCTGTTCGGCAACGGTGAGCGTACCGGCAACGTGGACGCCATCACACTGGCTATGAACATGTACGCGCATGGTGTGGATCCCAAGCTGGATTTCTCCAATATGCCGCACATCTGCGAGGTATACGAGCGCTGCACCCGCATGCACGTTTACGAGCGTACTCCGTACGCAGGTTCTCTGGTCTTTGCCGCATTCTCCGGTTCTCATCAGGATGCCATCGCAAAGGGCATGACCTACTATCGTCAGAACGAGCAGCATGAGTGGAACTGCCCGTACATTCCGATCGACCCGACCGATATCAACCGTACTTATGATGCCGATGTTATCCGTATCAACTCACAGTCCGGTAAGGGCGGCATCGGATTCCTCTTAGAGCAGAACTACGGCTACAATCCGCCGCCCAAGATGCGCGAGGCGCTGAGCTACGCGGTCAAGAGCGTTTCCGACCACGAGCATCGCGAGCTTTCCGTCAGTGAGGTGCTGGGTGTATTTGAGAACACTTATCTCAACAAGCAGGCTCCGATCAATGTCGAGGAAGCACATTTCGTTCAGAAGAACGGTATCAAGGCGGTTGTGACCTTTACCGATCATGACAAGCTGAAGAGCACAGCATCAGAGGGCAATGGCCGTCTGGATGCCGTGGCCAACGCCATCCGTGAGGAGACCGGTCTTAAGTTCCGTCTGGATCATTACAGTGAGCATTCACTGGATCAGAAGGGTACCGGTTCCGTGGCCTGCAGCTACGTTGGTCTGATCTGGGAAGATAAGACCGTGACCTGGGGCGCCGGTACGGATACCGATATCATCAATGCCGGTATCAAGGCGCTGGTGAGTGCAATTAATAATAAAGAGTAACCTGAAGAGCCGGAAGAACGAAGCAGAATGCCGTAAAGCGCAGGCGGAGAGCCGAAAACGGTAAAACAGGAAAGAGAAAAGACAAGAAGGATCAATATGGAAAAGAAAATCGGACTGATCTGGGGCGACTGTTCCAGCCCGGAGATCATGACAGAAGCTGTTAAAGTGCTGGACCGCATTGCGGAAAAGTACGGACATAATTGGGTATACACGGATATCGCAATGGGCGGTGAAGCAGTTGATAAGTATAACGATCCGCTGCCGCAGCACGAGCTGGACAAGGCGCTGGCACAGGATTCCGTGCTTTTAGGTGCCATCGGCGGACCGAAGTGGGAAGGTCTTCCCGGACCGGCAAGACCGGAAAAGGGTCTGTTAAGACTGCGCGCCGGCATGGGCCTGTACTCCAATAACCGTCCGGCCAAGATCTGGCCGCAGCTTGCCGCGGCATCTCCGCTGAAGCCGGAGATCGTGGAGAAGGGCATTGATTTTATCATCGTGCGTGAACTGATCGGTGGCGCATACTTCGGTAAGCACGAGACCGTGACGCTGGAGAACGGTGAGAAGCAGGCTATCGATTACATGCCGTATGCAGAGCATGAAATCGAGAGAATCGGTCGCATCGGATTTGAAACTGCCATGAAGCGCGGCAAGAAGCTGACCTGTGTCGACAAGGCCAACGTGCTGGATACCAGCCGTCTGTGGCGTGAGGTGATGCATCGTCTGCAGAAGGAATATCCGGAAGTTGAGTATTCCGAGATGTTCGTTGACAACTGCGCAATGCAGATCTGCAAGAATCCGTCCCAGTTCGATGTCATCGTGACCGAGAATCTGTTCGGCGACATCCTGTCTGATGAGGCTTCTGAGATCACCGGTTCCATCGGTATGATCCCGTCTTCCTCTCTCGGCGAGACCACGAACGGTCTTTACGAGCCGATTCACGGTTCCGCACCGGACATCATGGGCCAGGACAAGGTCAATCCGATTGCCTGCATTCTGTCCGCAGCTATGATGCTTCGGTTCAGCTTCAGCATGCCAGCAGAAGCAGACGACATTGAGGCGGCAGTAAACAAGGTGCTGGATAAGGGCCTTCGTACTGCAGACATGATGTCAGAGGGCTGCACGCTGGTGGGCTGCAAGGCCATGGGCGATGCTATTGTGGCAGAGATCTGAAGCGTGGATGAAAACTCCGGCCGCGCACTAACCGGAATTCCGATTCTCACTCCGCCACCGGATCCTTCATAAAGCACGGCGCCTCCACGATCGGATCCTTGTAGACCCAGTGCTGATTCGGGCCCGGCGCATCAAAATTGTTGTACCAGTTTCCGGTAACTTCATTGACGATGGCAAGTTTATCCTTAGTCTCCTCCATCTCAAAGAGCAGGATACGCTTCTTCATGTGATTGTTGGGGCTGTGCATGGACATCATGAGCTGACCGCCAAAGGAGTAGAAGAGCATGGCGTGACCGCCATCGGCTGCGTACAGGGGATTCTTTTCCTGCACCCACGGACCATAGATCTCACCGCTTAAGGAAGTCGCATAGCCCACTGCGTACGCGCCCTTTGACGTGAAACTGGACCAGATCATGATCAGCTTGCCACCCGGCAGACGATGCAGATACGGACCGTCCGTAACACCACTGTCAGCCCAGGGACCGTCAGATGCGCGGCAGAGAATGATCGGATCACCGATGGACGCACCCAGATCCTCTGTCAGACGAATCGCGGCGATCTGTCCGTCACTGACCTGCAGCCACTCGTGGCAGAAGACCATCCAGGGATTGCCCGCGCGGTCGATGTACAGCGTACCATCCAGACAGTGCCAGCCATCCGGCGTAACCGGATCCGGTGCGATGGGTTTGAACGGTCCCATCGGGGAATCGGAGACCAGGCACTGGCATCTTCTGTAAGAGCCCGGCGCGCGGAAGGAGGAAATAATATAGTACTTTCCCTTGTAATAGTGACCTTCCGGAGCCCAGTAATCGCGATTTGCCCAGAAGCCGGCGCTGTCAAAGCAGGACTTTGGTGCGGACCAGTGGATCAGATCCGGGCTCTCCAGTACGTAGAACGTGGGGGCATCCACCGCGTTTTCAGGAAAACGCTCACGGTCGATGAAATGCACGTACGTATAGTACTTTTTGGAGACCGGGTCTGCCAGAATGCAGGGGTCACTGATGTGCACATCGTGGATGTGGTAGGGATAACCGGGGATCTCAGTGTCAAACCTGTAAGCCATATGTACCTCCGTAACATAAAAAAGTTTGTTATATTTTCCGGGCGGCCTTATGAAATGCAAACCGCTCATTAAGTTCAAAATCTGTTCGATCTTTAATTTTTGCAAGAGGAATCTCAAAAATCCGATCCTATAAGCGATGCTGATTTTTTGTTAAATCTTCCGGATTTGGAAAAAGATAGGTATTAAAGCTCTTCATCGGGAGCAATCATTATGTTTTCAACATTTGCTCCACTGAGCGTCAGGAAAACTTTTTCAGTACTTCCGTCACTTTGTTCCGATCCAGCTTTCCGAAGGGAATGAAATCCGGCTGATCTTTTGTATGCTCACTGATGGATTTTTCCATCCAGGCCATATTGTACCACTCGTGGAATTTGTATCGGCAGTGATGGAACTCGCCCACGTTTTTGTAGCCGAGCCAGCTGTGGAAGATGGAAGAGTCCATGTTCAGGAATGTGGTCTTTTTTTCCGGATAGGAGACACTGGCATACAGGTTGACCATGTTCTGAAGCTTTAAAATGGATTCCAGCGCAGTATAGAGCCTGCGGCCGATGCCTTCGCGATGATGATACCGATGCACATAAATGGAAACCTCGCAGGACCAGGCATAGGCAGCGCGGTCATGGAATTCGCGGGCATAGGCATACCCCACGATCTCTCCTTCTTTTACGGCAACCACATAGGGATACTTCCCGGTGATCTTATAAATGCGCGCGGCAAACTGTTCCACGGTGGGAACCTCGACCTCAGAGGTCACGGCAGTGTTCAGAATGTAGTAAGAATAAATGTCCAGAAGCGCAGAGGCATCCTCCGGCTCAGCCAGACGTATGGTGATTTCGTTCATGTATTGTCCTTGTATTTTATGGGAAAGCCGCTTTTTCCAGGACGGATCCTTAAAAAAGATCCTATGAAGATCCTGCTCGTTTTATCCAGCTTGAGTTTGCAAATGTAGTTTAGCACAATAAAGTGATGATTTCAATGAAATACGTGATCACGATGAAATTCTGTCAGACGGTACAGCACTTTTCGCGCCTGAAAGAACTTTACAGAAAGTCCGGTATTTGCAACAAGAAATGATTTGACCTGCACTTCATGAAAAATGGTATAATGCCTTATCACTTTTTCAGGAGACGACCCTATGAAAAAATACACCGCAGCCCTGGATGTGGGCGGCACTAAAATCAAATTCGGCATCGTGGACACCGATGGAATCGTGATCAGTGATGCCGAGATTCCTTCCGCCACGGACGATGAATCTCCGGACCTGAAGTGTGACCGCATGGTTCGCGTACTGAAGGAAATGTGTGCGGGAAACGGTATCGTCTTTGAAGAACTTCGCGGCATTGCCGTCGCGAGCGCAGGCCCTGTCGATGTGGAGGCCGGTACCATCATCAATCCGTATTCCCTGCCGGGCTGGCTGAATTACAATATCATCGAAGCACTGGAAACGCGCAGCGGCCTGAAGGTCAGGTTGGACAATGATGCCAATGGCGCTCTCATGGGAGAGGTCTTCTTAAGCGGAACGGCCGGTAAGAAGGTACTCATGGTGACCATCGGAACCGGCATCGGCGCGGCCTTCTGGGACGGCACCGGGCTGTACCGGAGCGGACGCTATCACCCGGAAATGGGGCATGTGATCGTATCCTCGGAAGGGCCGGAATGCTATTGTCACCATCGCGGCTGTTTTGAGAGTCTGTGTTCCGGCACGGCCATGAATGCCCGCGCAAAGGCAAATGGTTACGGAAATTTTGACGGTCTGTATGAAGCTGCGGGGCATAATGAGCGGGCCAAAGCACTGCTTAACAAGATCGGCCGGGAATTCTGCGCCGGTATTTTTGATCTGGCCATCATTTTCAAGCCGGATATCATCATGCTGTCAGGCGGTATGATGCGGCGGTATTTTGACTTCTTTGGCGGACTGGTTCAGAAGGACATGGTCGGTCTGGAAGATTTTGTGGACACGCTCACGGTGCAGCCCACAAGTGACAATAAGAATACGGCGCTTCTCTGTGCCAACATGATGTTTACGGACTGACGGCTGTTTGGCTGAAAAGATATTTACGAACGGACGGCTGGAGCATGTCAAGGATGAAGAGACTGTGATCATGTTTGATGTGGACATTTTCAAGCAGGTAAATGATAAGTTCGGACATGCCATCTGCGATAAAGCGCTGAAATATGCTGTGATAACATCGCTTGAAATAAACGAAAAAAGAGGTAAGTGTTTAGTTTAGAAAACAACACTTGCCTCTTTTGATTTTTAGGATATATGATGCTTATAACACAGCCATAAGGAGGTTTGATCATGGCTCAAAAAGAGAAAAAACAAAGAGATCCCAATAATCCCCGTCTTCACATCGGCAAGTTTTTTGCATGGAAGTCATCTGATATTTCCGCTGCCGGTGTCAACTGGATCCTGTCAACCTACATGCTGGTGTTCTGTACCAATGCACTCGGCATGGATCCGGTCCTTGCAGGTTCATTGATCCTGATCAGCAATGTCATTGACGCAGTCACGGATCTTGTGGTCGGTTATCTGATCGACATTACCCCTTTTGGCAAACTCGGTAAATGCCGCCCTTACGAGCTGGGCATCCTGGGAATGACTGTTTTTACGGCTGTTCTGTTCTGCTGCCCGAATATCAGTTCCAATGTGCTGAAATGTGTGTGGGTTTTTGTGGTATATACCATGATTTTCGGCGTTTTCAACACTGCAAGAGGCGGCGCGCAGTTCCCCTATATGGTCCGTGCTTTTGATAACAACCGGCAGCTGATCGGTAAGGTTTCCGCATATGGCGGCATCGTCACGACTATGGGCGCGGCAATGGTCACTCTGTCCTTCCCGCGTCTTATCAAAGTATTCGGTTCGGAAACGGCTGCCGGTCTCTCAGCAGACGGCTGGAAGAAGCTGATCCTTCTCTACATGATTCCGCTGACCGTGATTGCTGTTTTCCGTTTCCTGTTTGTAAAAGAAAATCCGGCAATCGATGCCGGACAGCAGCGCGTCAAGATCACTTTGAAGGATATTCTGGCCATGCTGAAATGCAATCCGTATGTGTGGACATACGGCATAATGATCCTGGCATTCAATATCGTTCAGAATCTTGGCGCCAATGCGTATTATTTTGACTATGTGGTCGGCGACCAGGCCAAACTCGGTACGATGTCTTTATTCTCGTATTTCATGATGCCGTTCATGCTTCTCATGCCGTTCTTCCTCAAGCGCTTTGGGGCTGCAAAAATGGTATGGTTTACAGCAATTCTGGCAGTTCTCGGTTATGCGTTGAATTTCTTTGCAGGTGCCAATATGGGCATGCTGATCGGCGGTGCGGTATTGACGGCGTTCCTTATGCTTCCGATCGCATACCTCGGCAATGTTCTTCTTGTAAATATCGTTAACTATACAGAGTACAAAGGCCTTCCAAGACAGGACGCCTTAACCAATGCGCTTGCAAGCGGCGTTTTTTCACAGCTCGGCCAGGGTCTTGGTCCGTTCTTTGTTGGTGTACTGTTAAAAGCTTCCGGATATAAAGAAGCCGTAGCCGGCACGGTCGCTGCACAGCCGGACAGTGCAGTATTCATGATCCGCTGCCTGTACAGCCTTGTTCCGCTTCTTCTTGTGGTACTTGTGATCATCGGCTCCGTTGCTCTTGCCAAGCTTGAAAAGAAAATGCCCGAGATCGAACCGATTCTCGAAGAAAGAAGAGCTCAGATCATTGCGGAAAAAGCCAATAAAAATTAAGGTCTTTCCGACAAAGCAGAAGCTGCCTGTGATCGACATGCTGTTACTGTCGTTGAAGCTTTCGTTCCTCATACATGACGGTTTCCAGATTTCTTGTGTAGGCAGTCATCAGCTTGACGACCTCCTCTGCGGGAATTTCCGGCTCGTTAAGCAGCCACTGTTTCATCATGCTGTTCAGTCCGCCTGCGATAAAATAGACGGAACCGTTTTCAAGCAGAGAAGCATGTCCAAGAAATTGTGTAATAAAACGGGTGAGAATATCGTCAAAGGAAGAGACGAAGAACAGCCTGCGGGCGATACTGTTGGCATAGATCTCCTGGTAACTACGGCATAAATGGTTCAGCATGGCCGCAAGGTCAAAGGCTTGTTCGTGAATCTTGCTGTAGGTTTCCCGCAACAGCTGTTCCGTAAATTCCACAGCGATATCCGTCGGTACACTGTAGTATTTGTAGAATGTGGTGCGATTGACATCGGCTGTACGGCAGAGTTCCGTTACGGTGATCAGCGACGGATCAGTAGTCTCTGCGAGCTTCGTAAACGCTGCGAACAATTTAGCCTTGGTGTTTTCGATTTTTTTATTCATGACAGCACCTCACAATGATTTGATTATACATGATTTACTCCAAAAGAGAAAGGAAAAAGATGAGAGAGATTTATTCAGAAGATTTTGGTACCGTTCGGATCCATCAGATTCCGGTTCCGGAAGGCATTTATTCCGATGGTGCCATCTATACATATTCCGGCCGTGTGGCCATTCCGTACCGCCGCGCCGGTGAAAGCCATGATTACATTCATATTGCCACCGTGAACGATGACGGTTCCGACTGGCTGGAGATCTACGACGGTCCCTGTAAGCTGGATCCGATGGGCAACGGCTTCCGTTTCATGCCGTTTCCGGACAATAAACGTGCGCTGATCGGTGACTATGTATTTGAATGTGAACCGGACATGGATCACGCGGATATTACAAAGTCCCGCATGGTGCCGATGAAGTACCCGGAAGCCCTCGTCAAGATGCCGATGCTCTGGAAAGTATGGTCTGAAATCGTCATTTCACCGGACAACGAGCATATGGCATGGAATGGTCTTGGCGCCATGGCAACGGCTTATGTGGGCAAACTGAGAAGAACCGAAGATGCTTATGAACTGGACAATGTCCGTACGGTAGGCAACCTGAACAGCACAAAGCCGGACCCGGATCACGAGGGCTGCATTCTGCTGGAGCCGGTTCGCGGCGGTGAGACCAAGCAGTTCACGCGCGGCGGTCTGGCACTCACTTATGTGGGAATGGACCGCGGTCCCGGTGATTCCATGATGCAGGATCTGGATACAGAGCGTGTAGTAGCGCTGACGAATACCCCCGGCTATGACGAAACGACCATTGTTTCACCGGACAATGAGCTTGGTATTACCATGTCTACCCGTTTTTCACCGAAAACGAACTGCGCAGTTATCGGCATGATCCCAAGAAGAGGAAACCTTCTGACCAAATCGCAGCTTGCAATGAATGTTTATCTGTACGGTGTGGCTTCTGTTCGCGCATACAAGGAAGGAAACATCGGTCCGGCGCTGATCGACCTTAAGAGGTCGCAGAACGATCTGAATTACATGGGTACGGATCTGTCCGATCCGGAAGGAAAATGGGTATACTATTCTCCAATGTCATGGCATCCCACATCCCGCAAGTGTGCATGGAACGAGGGGATTAAAAAGACGCTGGGTGATGACATGCGTGTCATGGTGGCCGAACTCGTGGATCGTCCGGCAACGGAGCCGGTACCGGCAGAGCCGCTTCCGGAAGTGATTCCCTACGCGCATGAGGGAATCTATGTGGATATGGCAGCACTGGAGAATATGCAGAAGGGCTACCGCGTGGCCGGAAAGTACAGCGGTACCGTGGAGACCCGTCCGTCCATGGGCGAACAGTATCCGAAGATGACCACCGTTTACGAGAATTTCTCCGATGACGGTGAGACCTTCATCGACGGCTGGGAGAGTGCAGAGAGCGCAGGTCTCACCAAACCCGGTAATACCACTTATGATGCCGATATCCGCGCCCATGGCGCACATAACGGCGAAATGAAGCTCCATCTTGTATTTGAGCGTACGGGACTTGATTCACCGGTCAATGTTTCAACGGAGTCCAAGGGTTATGCTTCTTATGATGATGTGACTGTCCATGTGGAGGACATGTTTTAAGGGGATGAAATGATTTGGAAATCAGTACAACAGATCATGATAGCGCAGGTCCTGAAGAATGAAAAGCAGGCAGAAGAAACGCTGAAGGCTGTAAAGAATGCGGGTTTCGATGCCATTGAACTGAATGGTTTCATGCTGCGCCCCTCCGGGATGCTGGTACGCATGCTGACCAGAATGGCGGGAATGCCCACCGGAAACTGCGGAAATTACGGCTGGAAGGCCCTGGTGGAATCATCAGGGCTTCGGGTCACAGCGATCCATGAGGACCTGGGAACCATTGAACGTGAAATGGAAAATGTCCTGAAGGAGGCTTTGGATTTCGGTACGGATAAGATTGTAGTGACCGGTATGTATCGCTTCGATTATACGGACGAGGTGCAGCTTCTGAAACTGGCGGAACGCCTGAATGCAGCCGGTGAAAAACTGAAAAAGAACGGTGTTTCGCTGCTTTACCATAATCACAATACGGAGTTCCGGCGTTTACCGGATGGCAGGGTCGTGTATGACGTTCTGATGGAAAATACGGATCCCGAACTGCTGGCGGCGGAATTTGACTCCTACTGGGCAGCGGACATCGGCGCGAATGCGCTCGGGTATATGCAGAAACTGGGAAAACGTCTGAAACTATATCATGTAAATGACCGTGGTGTGCGTCCCGGAAAGACGCCCATTACGCCGATCCTGAAATCAGACGCAGTGGAACTTGGTTTAGGGGCAATGGACCTTCCGAATATGCTGGACATCGCAGTGAGATCTCCTGTGGATTCTGTGGTACTGGAATGTCATAAAAACTGGATCGGAGGTTCTCCGCTGAGATCACTGGAAATTTCCGGACAGTATCTGAAAGAACATCTTTCGTGAAGAAAGAAGAGGCATGAACATGAGAGCTGAGCATATTAAGATCGAACAGATGATATCGCCCATGGGAATATCCGTGTGCCGTCCGCGTATTACCTGGACCGCGGCGGAAGGGATTTCTCAGACTGCATATGAGATCACCGCAATCACCGATCACGGGAAGTATCTGGAAAGCGGCAAGGTGGTTTCTTCTGACATGCATCATGTGTTTCCGGTGCTGTTTGACTCCAGAGAACATGTGGAACTTACAATTCGTTTGTATGACGAAAATGGAGCGGCAGGTAACCCGGAATGTGCTTCTTTTGAGATGGGATTTCTTTCAGCGGAGGAATTCATCGGAAAATGGATCCTGCCCGAGGAAGAAAAGCTGCCGGAAAAGGGGAAAAAGAAAGAAAAAGGACCGGGAGAACATCAGCCGGCGGCACGTCTCAGAAAGCAGTTTATGGTAGAGCGGGTCGGGAAAGGCCGGCTGTACATCACTGCCAGGGGCCTGTATATCGCGTATTTGAACGGCAAGCGAGTCGGCGATGCTGTTCTGGCACCCGGAAGTACGGATTATAACGATCGTTTTCCGGCGCAGGTCTATGATGTGACGGGGCTTTTGAAAGTCGGAGAGAATCTGATCGAAGTGGATCTTGGAGACGGCTGGTATCGCAGTGTGTCCGGTGTGGACGGGGTCCGCAACGTATTCGGCCGTGAGATCGGACTTCTGTGTCAACTGGAATGTGACGAAAAGGCCGTGGTGATATCGGATGAAAGCTGGGAGGCCTCTCAGGAGGGTCCGATCCGGTTCAATGACATGCAGCAAGGCGAGATCTTTGACGCAAGGATGGAAGCTTTCAAGGGGTATCATCCCGTGCGAGTGGCAGCGGAACCGGCTGCTGCGGCCGTATTCATGAATACGGTACCGGTGCGTGAACAGGAAGTCTTCAGCGGCCGGATATTTACGACACCGAACGGGGAAACCGTCATGGACTTCGGACAGAACATGGCCGGGTACACCGCGTTTACGATCGAGGCTGAGGGCGGTGAAACGATCCGTATTCTTCATGGTGAAACGTTGGATGAGAACGGAAATTTCACGCAGGAAAATTTCCAGGACCGTAAGCGTCATCAGGAGGGCGGTACGCGTCAGGAAATCCTTTACACCTGCAAACCCGGTGTGAATGATTATAAACCCTCCTTTACGATCTTTGGCTTCCGATATGCAAAGATCGAGACGAATGCGGATCTTAAAAAGGCGGAGTTCCGTGCCATTGCCGTGTATTCGGACATGAAGGAAACCGTGTCCTTTACATCAGCGTGCAAAGGTCTGGAAAAACTGGTTGAAAACGCGAAATGGAGTCAGAAGTCCAATTTCTGTGATGTGCCGACGGATTGTCCTACGCGTGAGCGGGCAGCCTGGACCGGTGATATGGGTGTTTTCTGCGAGACGGGCCTCATGCTGATGGAGGCTTATCCGGTAATTCGAAAGTGGCTGGCGGACTGCAGAAGCGCACAGTATCCGGATGGTCGGGTGGCCAACATTGCCCCGAAGGTTAAACAGAGCAGCTTTTTTGGAGGCCTTCTTTCTGGCTCTGTGGGCTGGGGCGATGCCATTATCAAGGTGCCGTACACAATGTATCGTATGTTTGGCGACGAAAGTATTCTCCGTGAAAATTATGACATGATGAAAAAGTGGTACGGCTTTCTGAAAAAGAGAGCCGCGAAGAGGCCTCTGTTTAAGAAGAGCCCGGTACCGGGAAAACTGAGAAAATATCTGATCGAAAAGGGTATTGATTACGGTGAATGGTGCGAACCGGATGTCAGCAGTGTGGGGCAGATGGGAAAGACCAATGCAGCGCTTGCTACAGCCTGGTTTTACCGGTCAGCGAAGTGTTTTTCTGAAATAGCGGGGATACTGGGGAATCAGGAGGATTACAGGGAAGCGGAAAATACGGCAGTCATGGTACGGCAGGCGTTCCGGGCCTGTGCAGTAAAAGACGGAAAGATCGATTCGGAACGTCAGGCGGATCATGTCCGTGCAATCATGTTTGGACTTCTGGATGATGAGGAGATCAATGAAAATGCGGAACTTCTGGACAGACTGGTAGAAAGGAACGGGTATCATCTGAATACAGGCTTTTTAAGTACACCGCTTTTATTGTACGCGTTATCTGAATCGGGACATGCGGATACGGCGTTCAGGCTGCTGCTTCAGGATACGGCGCCGTCCTGGCTTTATGAAGTGAAGAAGGGGGCCACCACGATGTGGGAGACCTGGAATGGTATCGATGAAAACAATGTGCCGCATGCGTCGCTGAATCATTATTCCTACGGTGCGGTCTGTGAGTGGATCATTCATGAGATGGCGGGAATCCGTGTTGACGGCAGGAGAATTACAGTGAGTCCTCTGGTTTCCGAAGAAGTCGGAAATATGCATCTTTCATACGATGCGCCGTGCGGGCATATCGTCAGCGGATGGAGCGTGGAGAATGGAGAAACAGTATATCAGGTGGAGATCCCGTCGAATACAGAAGCGGAATTTGTATATCCCGACGGGCGGAGCGTAAAGCTCACACCGGGAGTGTATGAACTCTGAAAAAGGCTGACTGCAGGGAAGCGTTATTCTTCCGGCAGTCAGCCTTTTTATGCCCCGCAAAGCCGCCGCGTGCGTCTTGCGGTGATTTTCTATTTTGTTTTTAGAAAGCGCCCTCCATACGGAGGACGCCTGTATTACCTTTTGATTGTCTGAAATGCCTGCAGCAGGCAGTGCGATCAACGCTTACGGCTGTTGATCTCCTCATTGACCTTCTCGATGAATGCGTCGAGAGTCATTTCCGTGGTCTCCAGGGTATCGCGATCACGAACGGAAACAACGCCGCTCTCAACTTCCTTTGCGCCCAGGATCAGCATGTAGTTGGCACGATCGACCTGCTGAGCTTCACGGATCTTGTAGCCGATCTTCTCGTTGCGGTCATCCAGCTGTACGCGAATGCCTGCATCCATGATCTTGTCATAAACTTCCGTAGCATAGTCCAGAGTCTTTTCGGAAACCGGAAGGACCTTGACCTGCAGCGGAGAGAGCCATACCGGGAATTTACCCTTGGTCTCTTCAATGATGAAGGCCATGAAACGATCCAGAGAGCCCAGGATAGCGCGGTGCAGAACGACCGGCGTCTTTTCCTGACCATCGGAATCGATGTACTTTAAGTCGAACTTGGCCGGCAGACAGAAGTCCAGCTGGCAGGTGGAGAGGGTATACTCCGCACCGACTGCCGGAGTAACGTTTACGTCCAGCTTGGGACCGTAGAATGCAGCCTCACCGATCTCTTCGGTGTAGTCGATGCCCAGGGCATTCAGAACTTCTCGAAGCGCGTTTTCGGCCTTGTCCCACATCTCATCATCCGGATGATACTTGACGGTATCGGCCGGGTCACGAAGAGACAGAACGCAGCGGTAATTTTCAATGCCGAAATCCTTGTATACGTCAAAGATCAGGTCAACAACACGTGAAACCTCGTCCTTGATCTGTTCCGGGGTAACGAACAGATGCGCGTCGTTCTGGCAGAAGTGACGGCCGCGCTCGATGCCCTTTAAGGTACCGGAGGACTCAAAACGGAAGTCGTGCGCGATCTCACCGATACGAAGCGGCAGGTCACGATAGGAGTGCGGGCGATTTGCGTAGATCATCATGTGGTGCGGGCAGTTCATCGGACGAAGAACAAAGCTTTCACCCTCCACTTCCATGGCCGGGAACATGTTTTCCTTGTAATGTGCCCAGTGACCGGAGGTTTCATACAGCTGAACGGTACCGACACACGGCGTCATGACGTGCTGGTAACCCAGGCGGCGTTCCTTCTCCTTGATGTAGTTTTCAAGCTCCTGCCATACGGTGTAGCCCTTCGGAAGGAACATCGGAAGGCCCTTGCCGATGAGGTCATCGGTCATGAACAGGCGCATTTCCTTACCGATCTTACGATGGTCGCGCTGACGTGCTTCTTCCTGCTGACGCTCGTACTCTTCAAGCTCTTCCTGGGTTGCAAAAGCAACACCGTTGATACGGGTGAGCATCTTGTTATTGGCATCGTTCTTCCAGTAAGCGCCGCTCTGCTGGGTGATCTTGAAGGCCTTTAAAGCCTTGGTGTAGCAGATGTGCGGGCCTACGCACATGTCGATGTAATCGCCCTGCTGATAGAAGGAGATGACTGCGTCCGGATCCAGGTCGTTGATATGCTCTTCCTTATACTTGGCGTGACGCTCCTGCATGAGCTTAACCGCTTCATCGCGGCCCAGAATGAAGGGCTTGATGGGCAGGTTTTCCTTGACGATCTTCTTCATCTCTTTTTCAATGGCAAGAAGATCTTCATCAGAGAGTTTTTTATCGCCCAGGTCTACATCGTAGTAGAAGCCCTTTTCCGTTGCCGGACCGTAAGCAAAGTCTGCTTCCGGATAGAGACGCTGAATGGCCTGTGCCATGATGTGTGCAGCGCTGTGTCTTAAGACGTGCTGTACCTCTTCTGCCGGGCATTCTGCCACGGTGCCGTCTTTGTAGATGATTTTCATGTTGCTTGTTCCTTTCTTATTCTGCGAAAAATACTTAAGAGTTTCCGGAAATACTCAGGCATTCTGCAAAGGCAGAAACGCAAACAAAAAAGCACCCCCGGATCTTCTCCAAGGGTGCTTGGTATGATAAGTTCCGTTTTACGGAACAGGTTAAGCACGGTTCCACCTTGATCTTTCACTCGAATGCCCTGTAACGCGGGCGGACGGGTACGCTTGCGCGGATGCTTTCTCGCGTACCGGCTCCGGAGTGGTGTCATCCGGTCCCGTCCGATGTGCTTCCAGCCAATGACACATCTCTCTTTGAACGGGGCCTCCGGAATCGGTCTCCTTCATTGCCGTTAGTTCCTTTAATTATAGCACTGGAAAAAGTAAAGTCAAGGCGGTTCATCGAAGATTTATGCGGAATTTTGGGAACGGACAGGGAAAAACAGAAAAACACTAAATGTAGGGACAAAAGGTGCTGAGATGGCAAAATATGGATTGACGGAGGGGGAGGCGTTGTAGTAAAATTTACGGAAATGAGTAAAACGGCCGGATGCAGAAAGCCGACTTCCGATGGGAAGGACGCATCGTCCGGAGAAGGAGAGAAGTATGAATTCCTGGAAAAATGTGAAGATCGTACCCGAGTTTTCCGATCTCGGTGTGGATTGCTATAAGCTTCAGGGCGGCGATTATCTGAATGAATATTATATTCTTTCCGAAGCGGAGACGCGTAAGCTTTTGAATACACCTGAAGTCGTGGGCTATGAAGTCTACGAGTCCCTGGTGGGAGCGACCTCTCAGATGATGCATCATCTGAAGGAACAGAAGAAAATCACCAATGCCAATATCCTCTCTATTTTAAGAGGGGCTCTTAACTACCCGCTCGAGGAGAGCTGCTACCGTGAACATATTCGCGTTCATGACATCAGTTTCCTGTCATGTGAGCGGGTTTTTGATGGTACGGGCGCGGTCACGGGGCTGGACGTCAAATATAATAAGATGACCGCGGTACCGGGAAGCACACTGCTCATCGGCGATATCATCGCCAGCGGTGACACCCTGGCTTACTGCTTCCGTCATGTGGTGGACTATTACAGAGCGCATAACGCGTCCCTTCGCAACATTGTGATCTTTACCATCGGCGGAAAGAAGGGCATTGAGCTTACCGAGAAGATGACAAAGGAGATCCGCGAATACTGGCCGAAGTTTGAAGGCTTTATCGTTGTATATTACGAAGGCATCTTTAACTGCTACGAACCCGGCAACAAGGGCGTTTCCGGCATTAACCGCGCCAACATTGATTTTTACTGGAAGGACGGCATCATCGCTCCGGCATACCGCAGAGAGACGCTGAGTAAGCGCGACACGCTGTTTGAAAAGTGCACGATCTATGATGGCGGCGCGCGCCGGTATGAGATCGCAGAGCACATCGAAGAGGTGCTGGAGTTCTGGAACGGGATCCTGAAGCGGGCGGACGGGATCGATTTCCATGCGCTTCTGGAGGAAAAACTGGGTCACAGCACGGAGATTTCCTATGAAGACTGGGTGGAGGACAGTCACTACGGCTATCTGGATGAGGAAATGTGCCGCTTCCTGTACATGCAGGAGAAGGGTTACATTGCTTCGCTTGAGGGCGTCACGCTGAAGGCGATTGCGGGGAAACGCATCAGTGAATTCACGGCTGCGCTGAAAAAGTACATTATTGTATAAGATCTTGTAAAAGAACTGCAGCCGGGCAGGGTAGGAGCGCGGCGCGTGGTTTGAAATAAAAAAGAAAAGAGGAGTAACAAATGGCATCCAATGAAAAGAATCACAGCGCGGACTATGAAAACGCGCCCGTACCGCAGTCGGAACGCAGAAGCCTTCTGACGATGTTCATGATCATGCTCGGCTTTACTTTCTTCTCAGCCAGCATGTGGGTCGGCCAGCAGCTTGCAGCCGGTCTTGATCTTCCGGGATTCATCGGCTCCCTGCTTCTGGGCGGTCTGATCCTGGGCCTTTATACCGGCCTTCTGGGCCTTGTCGGCGCAAAGACCGGCCTCAGCCTGGATCTTCTGGCCCGCCGTTCATTCGGTATCAAGGGCTCCTGGCTTCCGTCAGCCATGATCAGCTTTACGCAGATCGGCTGGTTCGGCGTAGGTGTTGCAATGTTCGCGATCCCGGTTGCCAATGAGCTTTTTGGCGGCAGCGTCGGCGTTCAGTGGGCACTTGTTATCGTTGCCGGTATTCTGATGACCGCTTCCGCGTACTTCGGCATCAAGTCCCTGACTATCGTCAGCTACATCGCCGTTCCCTGCGTTGCGATCCTCGGTACCATCGCCATGGTCATGGCAGTAGTAAGAGGTGACGGCTCTCTGGCACAGCAGTTTGCCAAGGAAGCAGGCGGTCTGGGCATTGTTACCGGCGCGGGCCTTGTCATCGGTTCCTTCGTTTCCGGCGGTACCGCAACCCCGAACTTCACCCGTTACGCAAAGAACGGCCATGTGGGCTTCTGGGTAACCGTCGTGGCGTTCTTCATCGGCAACTCCCTGATGTTCTTCTTCGGTGCTGTTTCCTATGTATTCGTCGGCGGTAATGATATCTTTGAAGTCATGGTCAACCTGAACCTGTTCTATCTGGCAGTTCTGGTACTGGGCCTTAACATCTGGACCACCAATGACAATGCACTGTACTCAAGCGGCCTCGGCCTTGCAAACATCTTCGGCGTCAAGAAGAAGACGATGGTACTCATCGGCGGTATCCTCGGCACAGTCACTGCAATCTGGCTTTACTGGAATTTCTGCAGCTGGCTGAACATCCTGAACTGCACGCTGCCGCCCATCGGTCTGATCCTGATCCTGGACTACTTTGTAAATAAGAAGAATTACGAAGAAGAAACGGAACTGAAGCAGGTCAACTGGTTCGCGGTTATCGGTGTGATCCTCGGCGCAGTTGTCGCAAACCTGCTGAAGTGGGGGATTGCTTCTATAAACGGCATGGCAGTCGCAGCGGTATGCTACGGAATCGGTACTGTTGTTTCCAAAAAGAAGTAAGGGATTCCGGATCTGCTGAAACAATGATCATGCGGCACCTTGGTTTCCCGGGTGCCGTATTTTGAAAAGTGAGGAATAATATGAAAACCAATGAAATCCATATCCGCGATCCGTTCGTTCTGGCAGATGGCGGCAGGTATTATATGACGGGCACCATCGGCGCAACCACCTGGGGCGGAAGACCCAACGGCTTTGATGCGTGGGTGAGTGAGGACCTTAAGAACTGGGAAGGCCCGTTCCCGATCTTCCGTCCGGGTCCTGATTTCTGGGCGGACAGACAGTTCTGGGCAGCTGAGATGCACGTTTACAACGGCGCATATTATCTGTTTGCGTCCTTCAAGTCCGATGACCGTGCGCGCGGCACACAGATCATGAAGGCCGATGATCCGCTGGGACCGTACGAACTCATGACGGAATTTCCCATTACACCGCCCGACTGGGAATGCCTGGACGGCACGCTGTATGTGGAAGACGGAAAGCCGTACATGGTATTCTGCCACGAGTGGCTGCAGGTCAAGGACGGCGAGATCCATGCGATGCCGCTGACAGAGGACCTGATGGCGCCGGCAGGCGAGCCGGTTCTTCTGTTCCGTGCGTCGGAAGCGCCCTGGAACAAGCAGGAGGATGAGAATCATGTCACGGACGGCCCGTTCCTGTATACCACAAAGAGCGGCAAGCTCCTGATGCTCTGGTCCACGCATGGGTATGAAGGCTATGCCATCGGCTACGCGGAATCAGAGGGCGGTATTCTGGGCCCCTGGCATCAGATGGAAGAGCCGCTGTTCAAGAAGGACGGCGGTCACGGCATGATCTTTGAAGGGCCGGAAGGCCAGCTGCTGCTTTCCATCCATCAGCCTAATAATACGCCGGATGAACGTCCTTTATTCCTTGAGATCTGGGATGATGGTGACAAGATAACAACAAAGTGACCACGAAATAGTGAAAAAATGTGACCACAGAATGAAAAAGGGGGCTTTCAGTACTTGAAATTCCCTTTTTCATTTGATATAATTAGAACACTTTTAGCCAAGGGAGTACTATGGACTCAAAAAAGTATGTGAAGGACTATGTGATCGTGGAAGATTACGACCCGGTCCGGAAGAAACTGATCACACGCGCAGTGTACAACGGCAGATATTTCGGATTTGTGCATGCGGACAACATTAAGAAGATCAAAGCTCTGTATCTGTCTTTGTCCGCTGTTATTTTTCTGTCCTATGTTCTGATCCTGTTTATCAACGCGCCCTGCTCCCATAACTGGTATACCATGGTTCCGCTTGCGGTCATGATGCTTCCGCTGATCTTTATGGGGGCGTCGGCACTCCGCCTGATCCGGGCAGGAGAGAAGATGACGCGGGAACATCGGGACAAGGTCACAAACCGCTATCGTGTGGTAACACTGGCATCCCTGATCCTTTCGGGGGCAGCACTCATCGGCCATGTGGTATACAGTATTCTGGTTCACGATACGGGAAGAGACATTCTCTATTATGTGCTGACCGTCCTGATCTTTACATCGTCTTTCTTCTTATTTAAGAAGCGTGATCTTCTTTCCACGGAGGAACTTCCGGAGGAGAAGAGCGCCGTGCCTGTGGAGGAAGAGGGCAGCGGTCCGGAAGAGGGCTGAAAGCTTTTACATCGGTTGTAACAGCATAGTGCTGTTGTAACATAAAATAATGAGGAGGAAAAAACATGAAGAAGTTTTCCAAAATTCTGGCAATGCTTCTCGCTGCAGTGATGGTAATGTCACTCGCTGCTTGTGGTTCCAAAGGCAACAACGAGACCACAACTGCTGAGACCACCACTAAGGAAGAAGAAGTTACTACCCAGGCTGAAGATACTGATGCTCCGGAAACGGACGATCCGGAAGTAGGTGAAGGCGGTACTCTTGTATACGCTACTTCCACTTTCGGTCAGAAGTTCAGCCCGTTCTTCTACACCACCGCTTATGACGGTGAGGTTGTAGAAAAGTTCACCGGCTATCTGCTTGCTGCAGATCGTGGTGGCGCTGTTATCAACAATGGTATTGCAGGTGAAACCGTCAACTACAATGGTACGGATTACACCTACAACGGCATTGGTGATATCGAAGTCGTTCAGAACGATGACGGCACTGTAGATTACAACCTGACCATGCGTGACGATGTTAACTTCACTGATGGCACCAACGCTACCATCGATGATGTTATCTTCGGTATCTACGTATGCTGCGACCCGACCTATGACGGTTCTTCTACCCTCTATGCACTTCCGATCGAAGGCATGGAAGAGTATCGTTCCGGCATGGCAGCTCGCGGTGCTGCTATCTTAGCAGCCGGCCCGGACGGCTACACCGAGAATGACGGTTACACCGAAGAGCAGTACAACACCTTCTGGGATTACTACAACAACAATGCAGGCGCTGACTTCGCTAAGGAAATCTGTGACTACTGCATCACCAACGGCAACAACGCTGCTGGTGATTCTGTTGCTGCATGTGCTGCTAACTGGGGCTACGAGCTGGATGATGATGCTACCTATGAAGATTTCTGGAATGAGATCGTTGCAGCTTACGACACTGTTGATGAAGCAGTTGAAGTTGAGACTGCAGGTTCTGACCTCTACGGTCTGACCATGGCTGCTCTTGGCGCTGATTACGAAATCGGTGTTAAGACCGGTGATGGCGCTGCTAACATCTCAGGTATTCAGAAGACCGGCGATTACTCCATGACCATCCACATGACCTCTTACGATGCTACCGCAATCTACTCCATGAGCTTCATCGTTGCTCCGATGCACTGGTACGGCGATGCTTCTCTGTATGATTACGATAACAACTCCTTCGGTTTTGTAAAGGGTGACCTTTCTATCGTTAAGGCTAAGACCTCTGATCCGATGGGCTGCGGTCCGTACGTATATCAGGGCTATGACAATGGTGTCGTTACCTTCAAGGCTAACCCGGATTACTATCTTGGCGCTCCGAAGATCGAAACCATCCTCATGCAGGAATCTGTTGACTCCGACTATGTTCCGGGTATCATTTCCGGTTCCTTTGACGTTGCTTCTCCGTCTATCTCCAACACCACTCTGATGGCTATTAAGGATGGCAACTCCAACGGCGAGCTGACCGGCGATACTATTTCCACCTACCTTGTTGACTACCGTGGATACGGTTACCTCGGTATCTCTGCCGAACTTGTTAAGGTCGGCGAAGATGCTGGTTCCGATGCATCCAAGGCTCTTCGTAAGGGCTTCATGACTCTGTTCTCTGTATATCGTGACACGGTTATCAACTCTTACTACGGCGACCGTGCATCTGTTATTCAGTACCCGATCTCCAACACCTCCTGGGCTGCTCCGAAGCCGGCTGATGAAGGCTACGAAATTGCATACTCAAGAGATGCTGAAGGCAATCAGATCTACACCGACGGCATGACCGACGAACAGAAGTATGAAGCTGCTAAGGCTGCTGCTATTACCTGGTTCAAGGCTGCCGGCTTCACCTATGATGAAGCTGCCGGTAAGTTCACTGATGTTACCGAAACCTATGAAGTTCTTATCCCGGGCCAGGGCGAACAGGATCATCCGGTTTACGGTGTTGTAGTTGCAGCATCTGAAGTACTGGCTGAGCTTGGCATCACCCTTCAGGTTAACGACGTAGGAACCTCTACTTGGAACAATGCTCTTGAAGGCAATACCGCTATGATGTGGGCTGCTGCATGGCAGTCTTCTGTAGACCCGGATATGACTCAGGTTTACACCAGCGAAAACTATGTAACCGGTACCAACTCCAACCACTATGCAATTCGTGATGCAGAACTTGACAGCCTGATTGCTCAGGGTCGTGCAAGTGCTGATACCGAAGAGCGTAAGTCTATCTACAAGAACTGCTTCGATATCGTTCTTGATTGGGGTGTTGAACTCCCGACCTATCAGAGAAAGGACTGTGTAACTGTTTCTTCTCAGCGTATCGATACCGACACCGTTCCTGGCGATCTGACTCCGTACTGGGGCGTATTTGCTGAAATCGAAAAGCTTGCTGTTAAGTAATTCTTTTTGATGGCTTTACAACCACGGAAGGGGGATTTCCCCCTCCCGTGGTTATTCTGTTGTTTTACGAATTTAATGATTCGGGGGACGGAAGTCCTAACCTGTTAGGGCCTGAAATCCTCGGGTCAACGGTCCGAATCATCGGGCCTGTGGTCTGAACGTTCAGACCAACCTGTTCGCGGTTTGTTACTAATTCGATTGGAGATCACGAAAGATGTTTAAATATACAGTGAAACGCCTGTTATACAGTGTGATCATTCTGTTCTTCGTCATGTTTATCATTTACATCCTGATGTACAACATGCCGGGCGGATACATTGAAACGAAGGCGAGAGAACTGGCATCCCGTCCGGGTGCCACAAAGAGCTATGCCGAATGGCTGGCAGACCTGAATGCTCAGTACGGTATGGATAAAGGTATCGTAGTAGGTTACTTCACATGGCTTGGCAGTGCTGTAAGAGGCCAGTGGGGCGATAGCTGGGCATGGACCATTCCTGTTACTCAGGAGTTTAGAAATACGGTATGGTACAGTTTCACTCTTGGATGCATCTCCTTTGTTTTCGAGATCCTGATTGCTATTCCTCTCGGTATTTCAGCTGCTAAGAAGCAGTATAGTTTTACCGACTATTTCACGACTGTCGTATCGATGATCTGTATCTCGATGCCGACCTTCTTCCTTGCCACGATCCTGAAGTATGTGTTCGCGGTCAAGCTGGGCTGGCTCGATATCAGCGGTATGCAGTCCCGTTTCTATCAGGAACTCACTCCCTTTGGACAATTCCTGGATGTAGCGAAGCATTTCATTATGCCGGCCATCACCCTGATCATCATTTCCATCGGTGGTCTGATGCGTTACACCCGTACCAATATGCTGGAAGTTTTGAATTCTGATTACATTCGTACCGCACGCGCAAAGGGCGTTCCGGAAAAGAAGGTCATCAATAAGCATGCTTTCAGAAACACTCTGATTCCGCTCGTTACCACCCTCGGCGGCAGCCTTCCGGGCCTGTTCTCCGGCGCGCTCATCACAGAGACCCTGTTCTCGATCCGTGGTATCGGTTACGCGTCCTACACCTCTATGACGCAGGCGGATATCCCGTTCATCATGTTCTATCTGGCGTTCCTGTCCATCCTGACCCTGCTCGGAAACCTGATTTCCGACCTGTTATACGGTCTTGTTGACCCGCGCGTACGTTTAGATTAAGGAGGTGCTTGAGATGGCTAAATATAATTTAAATGAAGAATTAAAAGCACGTGAAGCTGCTGAAAGCAGCAAATCCAATCTGAACGAAAACGGCGAGAAGAAGCTGGATGACATTACCCGTGTTAAGGTCCTTTCTCCGGGCCGTCAGGTGTTCAAGCGTTTCATCCGCAACCGTCTTGCAGTATTCGGTTCCGTTACGCTGATCACCCTGTTTGTATTCTCCTTCATCGGACCGCTTCTTTATCCGTATGGACAGAAGCAGATCTTTTACAAGTTCGAGACAGAAGAGATGAACTACGGTCTTGCAAAGGAAAATACCGCTTACAACGGTTACGATGTGAGCGAAGAAAAAATGGATTCCAAGATCGTCAACGCCATGAACTCCAACATCAAGTCCATGATCGCTGCTGACGAGGACAGCCGTCTGTTATTTGCAGAAGATGGTACCGCTTATACCATTGAAAAGCTTGGTTATGAAGTTTATGCACTGGGCGTAGCCGATTCCAAGGAAATCTGCACCGTTGGTGAGAGTTCCATCATGATCGGTAACTACAATCCGGTGCAGAAGACCATCGAATACAAGGGTGAAGAGGTCGAAGGCCTTGATGAAGCTGCAGCAGCAGCACTGGGTGCAAAGGCAGCATCTCCGTCCACCTTTGAATTTGACGGCGCAACTTATGTGGCAACCAAGGAGTCCAAGGTTTCCTGGACCATTGAACTTGCTGCTGACGGTTTGAACTACACGGGCGCAAAGCTGGATGCCGCTTTTGAAAAGGCAGCCAACGCAGCTGTTGAAGCTGGTGAAGTTTCTTTTGAAAACGCAGGAAAGACTTACGCAGTTGTCAAGGGTAAGACGAACAGCACGGTATACGAAGTCGGTGAGTCTGAGGTTGGTAAGGTTTACACCCGTTTCACCCTGGATACCTTTGAGACCGGCGGTAAGGTTTCCGAAGATTTCAAGGCTCAGGCCCTGATGAATGCTTACACCACCGGCAAGTTCACTGCTGACGGTGTGGATTACTCCGTTGAAGCCAATGATACAGAAGAGTTGGTCATCACCACTGCTGACGGCCGGGAATATGCAGAGTTTTCTCTGTACACGGTTCGCCGCTATACCGGTGAAGACAGCATGGAATATGACTTAAAGAAGGCCATCGTCGAGAATATTGAAGCGTTCTCCGCAGCCGGAAAGAAGGAAGGACAGCTGAATCATCGCCTTCCGCTGCAGGACGCAGAGACTGGTCTTTACTCCTACGATGAAAATGGTGATCTTCAGTACAATGACGCTGAGATCATGATCAATCAGAGTGCAACCGGCGAATATGTCTTAAGAGCAGAGCAGGTCATCTACAAGATCGATATTTACGCAGCTCCGAGCGGTGCACACCTTCTTGGTACGGACGGCGATGGTTTCGACGTTCTTGCACGTATCATGTACGGCGGTCGTATCTCCCTGATCGTTGGTTTCGTCGTTATCTTCATTGAGACCTTCCTCGGCATCATAATGGGCGGTCTGGCCGGCTACTACGGCGGTTGGGTCGATATGCTCATCATGCGTATGGTTGATATTTTTTACTGCTTACCGTCCATGCCGATCATGATCATCCTCGGTTCCATGATGGATGCTCTCCGGATGAATACTTACGTCCGTTTGATCATCATGATGGCTGCCCTTGGTATCATGGGCTGGGCCGGTGTCGCAAGACTTGTCCGCGGCCAGATTCTTTCTCTTCGTGAGCAGGAATTCATGCTTGCCGCAGAAGCAACCGGTCTGAAGGTTCGTCATCGTATTTTCCGTCACCTGGTACCGAACGTCATGCCTCAGCTGATCGTAACGGCTACCATGGGTATCGGTGGTGTTATCATTACCGAGTCTACACTGTCCTTCTTAGGTCTGGGTGTTAAGCATCCGCTGGCTACCTGGGGTACGATCATCAACTCCGTATCCTCTGCATCCGCAATGGCGCATTACGCGTTCATCTGGATCCCGGTAGGTCTTCTGATCTGCCTTACCGTTATCGCATTCAACTTTGTCGGTGACGGTCTGAGAGACGCTTACGACCCGAAGGCAAAGAGATAAGGAGGTATAAAGACATGGCATTAAAAGACAAAATGAAAAAGTCCGGAAAGAAGTCTTCTTCCTATATCTCAGCGAAGGAGTCCAGAAGAATTACCCGCTTCAATCGTAAGACTACGAAGAAACTGGAAAAGAAGAGAGCGGATGCCGGTAAGGATCCCGCACTCTATACCACGAAGATGAAGGATGAGAACAATGTCGTAGAGTTCGACAATGTCTGCACCTACTTCTTCACGGATAATGGTGTCGTTAAGGCTGTTGACGGTGTCAACTTCAGCATTCCGAAATGTTCCACCGTTGGTGTCGTTGGTGAGTCCGGCTGCGGTAAGTCCGTAACCTCTCTTTCCCTGATGCAGCTGCTTCCCCGTCCCACCGGTCAGACCGTGGGCGGTGAGATCCGCTTCAACAAGGGCGATGGTACCGCTTTCAATATCGTAAATACTCCGAACTCCGTCATGGAGACCATCCGCGGCGATAAGCTGTCCATGATCTTCCAGGAGCCGATGACTTCCTTGAATCCGGTCTTCAAGATCGGTGAGCAGGTCAACGAGGTTATCGAACTGCATAACAAGGACATGTCTCCGGAAGATGTCAAGGCACGTACGCTGGAAATGCTCGAGCTCGTTGGCATCGCAAACAAAGAGGGCGTATACAACATGTATCCGCACGAACTGTCCGGCGGTATGCGTCAGCGTATCTGTATCGCGATCGCACTGGCATGTTCACCGACTCTGATCATTGCCGATGAGCCCACTACTGCACTGGATGTTACCATTCAGGCGCAGATCCTGGACCTTCTGCAGGGCCTGAAGGACAAGCTTCAGTCTTCCATCATGCTGATCACGCATGACCTTGGTGTCGTTGCAGGCATGGCGGATTATGTTGTTGTTATGTATTCCGGTCGTGTTATTGAAAAAGGTACGGCAGACGATATCTTCCATCATCCGATGCATCCGTACACCATCGGCCTTATGGCTTCCAAGCCGGTCGTTGGTAAGAAGGTAGAAGAGCTGTACAACATCCCCGGTTCCGTTCCGAACCCGGTCAACATGCCGAACTACTGTTATTTCAAGGATCGCTGCGAAATGCACTGCGACAAGTGCAACGGCGTATATCCGCCGGAGATCCAGGTCAGCGATACGCATATCGTTTCCTGCTATCGTTACTGCGATCAGGGTAAGGAACTCGGCTATCCGAAGTCTGTGAATGTGGAGGAACTGTAATATGGCAGAGTCAGAAATTCTTTTAGAAGTCAAGGACCTGAAAAAATGGTTCCCGATCAAAGCCGGTTTCTTTAAGCATACGGTTGGTCATGTACGCGCGGTTGACGGTATCTCCTTCAACATCCGCCGCGGTGAGACCATGGGTCTTGTAGGTGAGTCCGGCTGCGGTAAGTCCACCGCAGGAAGAACACTTCTCCGCCTTCTGGAGAAGACTTCCGGTGAAGTAATCTTTGACGGGCAGGATCTGAACGAGCTTTCCAAGGAAGAGCTTCGTAAGATCCGTCCGAGAATTCAGATCGTTTTCCAGGATCCGTATTCAAGCCTTTCACCCCGTATTCCGGTCGGTGAAATCATCGGTGAAGCTGTTCGTGAGCATGGCATTGTCCCGCCGGAAGAGTTTGATGATTACATCACCCGTGTCATGAAGGTCTGCGGTCTTCCGGAATACTACAAGGATCGTTATCCGCACGAGTTCTCCGGTGGTCAGCGTCAGCGTATCTGTATTGCAAGAGCACTTGCACTTGCTCCGGATTTTATCGTATGTGATGAACCGGTTTCCGCACTGGATGTTTCCATTCAGGCACAGATCATCAACCTGCTGCGTCAGCTGCAGAAGGACTTCGGTCTGACCTACCTGTTCATTTCTCATGACCTGTCCGTTGTCGAGCACATCTCTGACACGGTCGGTGTTATGTACCTTGGCAACATGGTTGAGTACTCTGAGACCGAGAAGATCTTTGCTGAGCCGCTGCATCCGTATACGAAGGCTCTGTTCTCCGCAATTCCGATTCCGGATCCGGATGTCAAGATCAATCGTATCATTCTGGAAGGTTCCATCCCGAGCCCGGCAAATCCGCCGGCAGGATGCAAGTTCCATACTCGTTGTAAGGAGTGCATGGAGATCTGTAAGACAGAGGCTCCGGAGTGGAAGGAAGTCCGTGAGGGCCACTTCTGTGCATGCCATCTTTACGATGAAAAGTAATGAATAAGACCGGAAGGGACATCGGCAGGCAGCTGCATTGACCGGTGCGCCTGAAAAGGTCACAGAAAATACTGCCTGCGGGAATGGTTTTCCGCAGGCAGTGTGATAATATGAGGTAGTTATGGGAAAGAAGAGAAGCGAGCTCCCGGAGGGAGATGACGGACGTACGATCGTTGATATGAACGTTGAGGGCATGCCCTGGTACCACAAGCCGCTTTCGGACATGGTACCGCAGGGAGCGTCAAAAGGACCCAAGGATGAAATGACAAGAGAAGAGCAGCGTGCGTTTATGTGGGGCGCATTGAAAGCGTCGCTTCTGGTGGCGCTTGTATTCATCGGCGTGTTCTTCCTGTTCATTCTTTTCTGTGATAAGATCTGGTTTCAGTAAAAGGCTGTCAAAGAATCGGATCGTATGATGATTCGACCCGGCTACAGAAGGTCAGGCCGATGATTTCCGGTGAATACAGGAGGGCACTATGGGATACTTTATTGTGATGTATGTGATGACTTTGTGCATACCGGTTGTTATGATCATTGCCGGATATATGATGGATCGGCATACCCCGAAGAAAATCAACGGGGTGTATGGATATCGGACTGCGCGCTCCATGAAAAATAAGGAAACCTGGGAATTTGCCCATCATTACTGCGGGAAACTGTGGCTGAAGATCGGAGTGGTGCTTCTGGTGATTTCCGCGTTTATGCTGCTTCCGTTTGTTCATCGGAGCCATGATGTGATCTCCGCCGCGGTCTGCATTGCGGAGGCGGTTCAGGTGGCTGTTCTTGTGGCATCGATCTTTCCGACGGAACGGGCACTGAAAAAGAATTTTGATGAAAAAGGAAATCGCAGGTCTTCGGTAGAATAATAGTTACCCGAGAAATAGTATTAATCTGAAAAATAACGAAAACGGCATGCTTGAAATGGGGCCGGGAAACCTGTTTCTTAGCGGCCGTTGTCATGATTGCGGGACTTGGCATTATTGTATGGTTCGTCTGGGAAAACGACACGCCTTACAAGGTCAGGCCGGCCGGCCGTCTGACCTTCTCACAGGTGAATCCCTTTAATGCCTTTGCGGATGCCAGAAGCTTCATGACACCGCTTCTGCAGTCCCGACAGTACCGGGATCCGGCCCGGAAAAAGGCCTTCTGGAATACAGCCGTGCAAATGATGTTGCCACCTTCTGTTATGGTACACAGTCCGGCGGCTTCAGGCAGCAGGACAGCCGCAGCGGTGCGTTGAAACATTGCACGGCTTCTTGTTAAAATTTGACAAAAAAGAATAAAAGTAATTGACTGAGGCACAATAAAGTGATAAAAATTTGTGTAACAGCGTAAAAAACGATGCCTTGAAGCGGCATCCTTTTTTTCGACTTCGTTACTTTAGCAATGTTAAGTGGTAAACTATACAAAGGAACCATGGAAACAGAGGAATGTGTTTTGGTTTTGCACAAGGCTCAGATAGACCTGGTTCCGGACGGCAGTCGTCGTCCATAAAGGAGGTTTTTTATGGCACTTGAAGTTATCAGCACGAATCAGGCGCCCGCAGCCATCGGCCCGTATTCTCAGGCCATCGTTGCCGGCAATCTTTTATTTGCATCCGGTCAGATCCCGGCCGATCCGGAAACCGGCGCCATTGTCGGCACCACCATTGAAGAGCAGGCCGCTCAGAGCGTGAAGAACGTAGCAGAGATCCTGGCAGCAAGGGGCCTCGGTTTTGAAAATGTTGTCAAGACCACATGCTTCCTTGCAGACATGGCTGACTTCGCCAAGTTCAACGAGATCTACGGCGCAGCCTTTATTTCCAAGCCGGCACGTTCCTGTGTTGCAGTTAAGGCTCTTCCGAAGAATGTTCTCTGTGAGATCGAAGTCATCGCACTGATCGAGGACTAAGCGTGGCATCTTACGAATTCACAAATAAAAATGTGGATCTCTCCGTTCTGAAGAAGCGTGTATGCGAAAGCCATCGACGGTGTTACCTTTGACATTTACAAGGGTGAAACTGTGGGTCTGGTGGCCGGGTCAGTGCTTCATGCGCACTGAGGACATGATCCTGATTACGGAAGACGGTTCCGAATGCCTGACGAACTTTGACCGGTTCCTCCGGGCTGCCCGGAATAAATTGCGCAAAATCAGATAAAATGCCCCTGTTTTTAAACCGAAATGACAAAATAGTAGAGAACGGTGCAATTACCAGTTATTGCAAATAACAGGACCCTATGATAGTATTTATATAATTGCGTCTGTACCGGCAGCTGGTCGGCAGCGGACTTGTTTTATTCAGAATATGACAGGAGGAACTTACTATGAAAATGCGTAATTTCGGCAAGCTCGGCATTCAGGGTTCTGCGTTCGGTCTGGGCTGCATGCGTTTTAACGGACCGGTCGTGGACGGTAAGACCGTTGTGGATGAAGAAAAGGCCATTAAGCTGATCCGTCAGGCCATCGACGGCGGCGTAACTTATCTGGATACCGCTTATGTATATCTGAACAGAACTTCCGAGATCATCGTCGGCAAGGCACTGCAGGACGGCTATCGTGACAAGGTCACCATCGCCACCAAGCTTCCGGACAGCTATGTCAAGGAACCGGCAGACATGGACCGCATCCTGAACGAGGAACTGGAAAAGCTGCAGACAGACCACATCGATTTCTATCTGGCACACGGCCTGAATCAGAAGAAGTGGGAATTCTTCAAGGAAATGGGTCTTCCGGAAGCGTTCAAGCGCTGGAAGGAAGAGGGCAAGATCCGCTATGCATGCTTCTCGTTCCACGGTCCGTATGAAGAGTTTGAGTATATCTTAAACGATTATGACTGGGATATGACCCAGATCCAGTACAACTACATGGATATTGAGAATCAGGCCGGTATGAAGGGCCTGAAGCTTGCCGGTGAAAAGGGTGTTCCGGTTGTGATCATGGAAGGTCTTCTGGGCGGCCGCCTGGCCAATGCTCCGGATACCGTTCAGGCAGTTTACGACGCGTTCCCGGTAAAGAGAAGCGCAGTAGAGTGGGCTGAAAGATGGCTGTTAAACCAGCCGGAAGTTGCCTGCGTGCTCTCCGGTGTCAATGAATTTGAACAGCTGGAAGAGAACCTGAAGATCTTTGATTCCGCAGAAGCTGGCTGCATGTCTGAAGAAGAACTGAAGCTCATCGACGATGTACGTGAAGCATACAAGGCACGTACCAAGGTCGGCTGCACCGGATGCCGTTACTGCATGCCGTGCCCGAACGGTGTGGACATCCCGCGTATCTTTTCTGCCTGGAATGAAGTATCTCTGTACAACATCGATCCGGAAAACAACTGGGGCTGGAACGATGTCAAGAAGAACAACGCCGGACCGGAGAACTGCCTGGAATGCGGCGCCTGTGAGGCTGCCTGCCCGCAGAGCCTGTCCATCATCGATTTCCTGAAGCAGGCCGGTGAGGCCCTGAACTGATCCGGATCACGGAATCATTATTAATGTAACATGCGCAGCCCTCTTGTGCGTACAAAGGGGCTGCCTTTTTGAACGGACATCCGTGTCCGTTCGGAAAAGAGGGATTATGAAAGACAGCTTTTTAAAGCGCATGTTCCAGCCCATCGACATGACAGAAGGCAAACCTTCATCCAAGATCATTGCCTTTGCCGTGCCGATGCTGATCGGAAACATCGCGCAGCAGCTTTACAATACGGTGGACTCCATCGTAGTCGGCAATTATGTCGGCGATAACGCGCTTGCCGCAGTCGGCAGCGCTGCACCTATTTATAATCTGCTTCTGGTACTGTTTGTCGGTATCTCCACCGGCGCGACCATCATGGTTTCACAGTATGTGGGAGCGCGTGTGCGTGAAGATCTTTCGCATGCCATCGGAACCAGTATTCTTCTGACGATCCTGTCTTCTTTGATCATCATGATCATAGGACCGCTGGTGGCCCGGCCGCTGCTCGTCATGCTGAACACACCGGAATCCATTCTGGACTGGTGTGTGGATTACCTGGTGATCCTGTTCCTCGGTCTGATTGGCATGTCGTTCTATAATATCCTGAGCGGTATCCTGCGAGGCCTCGGCGATTCGCTGGCGGCTCTTGTTTATCTTCTGGTGGCCTGCGGTCTGAACATTGTGCTGGACCTTGTGTTCGTGGCAAAGTTCGGTATGGGTGTTGCCGGCGTTGCACTGGCAACGGTCATTGCGCAGGTGGTATCCAGTGTACTCTGTCTGATCCGACTTTCACAGATGAAGGAATTCTTTGATCTTAAATGGAAATATGTCCGCCTTTCAAAGAAGTATTCCGGCAGCATCATCAAGCTGGGGCTTCCATCCGGTCTGTCGCAGGCCATCTTCTCCATGTCCATGGTCGTCGTGCAGTCCCTGACGAACTCCTTCGGTGAGCAGATCATCGCCGCCAATGTCATCGTCATGCGTATCGATGGTTTTGCCATGATGCCTGTATTCTCCTTTGCGGGCGCCATGACCACCTATGCCGGTCAGAACCTGGGCGCTAAGAAGTATGACCGCATCCATAAGGGCGTCAAGCAGGGCACATTGATCTCCGTTGGTGTCGTCGCGGTACTGGTCGGCGTGGTCCTGGTCTTCGGCAAATATGTCATGGGCCTCTTCACCAAAACAGACGATCTGATCCGTATTTCCAATGAATTCATGCGTATCCTGGGTCTGGGCTATATCTGCATGGCCATGAGTCAGAGCCTGCAGGGCACCATGCGCGGCTGCGGCGACACAATGACTCCGATGTGGATCGGTCTCCTCACCACCGTGGTATTCCGAATTCCTGTCGCATACCTCATGGCGTATCTTACCCGCAGTGAGTCCATGCCGAGCGGTGACTATCACATCCTGCCGGCATCCCTTCTCTTTGCATGGCTCGTGGGCGCGGTACTGTCCCTGGTGTTCTATATGAAGGGCGGATGGAGAAAGCGTCTCAGAGAATGACGGAATGATCCGACCGGCCGGAAAGAGGGCATAAGAGCCCGGGAAAATAATCAATTCTGTAAGTATTAACTGAAAAAGAATTGAAATCATTGAAAAAAAGTGTTATAATGCTTCGGTTGCAGGACCTTTTATGTCCTGCAACCGGATTTTTTTAAGAAAGGAATAACAACATGAACTCCTATTCTAAGAAACGCGGAGTCATCAGCCTCGTTGTTTTCGCAGTGATCCTTGCATTTGTACTGTTCACGGCAATTCGCGGTTACGGCTATGAATACTCCGGCAGCATTTCAGACATCAAGCTCGGTCTCGACTTAAGAGGCGGTGTCAGCATCACCTATCAGGCAGTCGGAGAGACGCCGTCCCAGCAGGATATGGATGATACCATCCGCAAGATGAAGCTTCGTGTTGCAGGCTACTCTACTGAGGCCAATGTATATCAGGAAGGTTCCGACCGCATCACCATCGACATCCCGGGTGAGACGGATGCGAACACCGTTCTTCAGGAACTCGGTACTCCGGGTTCACTGATCTTCTGCACGGACAGCTCTGACGTTATGGGCTCCAAGGTCATGGACGGCAACGATATTTCCGCTGCTCAGGCCGGTGCGGATTCTGAAAACAATTATGTGGTCATGCTGACGCTGACCGATGCCGGCCAGGAGAAATTCTCCAAGGTCACCGGTGAGATCGCAGGTACCGGCAAACCGTTATACATCGTATATGACGGTCAGATCATTTCCAATCCGACCTGTACCGAGCAGATCACCAGCCCGACCTGCCAGATCGAAGGCAACTTCACCTATGAGACCGCTGATACCCTTGCATCCTACATCCGTATCGGTGCGCTGCCGGTAGAACTTACCGAGCTCCGTTCGCAGGTTGTCGGCGCGCAGCTGGGTTCCAAGGCCATCTCCACTTCCTTAGTGGCAGCTCTTATCGGTCTTGCACTGGTCGTTATTCTGATGATCGTTCTGTACCGCATGCCCGGTTTCGCGGCTTCTGTCGCGCTGGTATCCTATACCGGCCTGATCGTGGTCCTGCTTGCGGCATTCAATCATGAGATCACCCTGACGCTTCCGGGTATTGCCGGTATCATCCTCGGCATCGGTATGGCTGTTGACGCAAACGTTATCATTTTCTCCCGTATCCGTGAAGAGATCGGTCTTGGCAACAATGTGGCTTCTGCCATCAACGCAGGCTTCCACAAGGCACTGTCTGCCATCATCGACGGCAACGTAACGACCCTTCTTGCAGCACTGGTTCTGTATATCTTCGGTACCGGTACTGTCAAGGGCTTTGCCATCACCCTGGCACTCGGCATCGTACTTTCCATGTTCACCGCTCTTGTTGTGACCAGACTGCTGATCAAGGCTCTGTATGCGATCGGCTTCAAGTCCAAGAAGTGGTACGGTGAAAAGAAGCCGGCTGTTTCCAAGAATTTCCTTTCCAAGAAGAATATCTATTTCTGTGTATCCGGTGTTGTGATCACAGCAGGCATCATTGCCATGATCGTATTCGGTGCAAAGTCTTATGCACTGAACTACAGCCTGGACTTCGTCGGCGGTACCTCCACCGATGTTGTCTTCAATGAGAACAGAAACGTTGAACAGCTGGAGACCGAAGTCCAGCCGGAGATCGCGGCAGTCATCGGTTCCACGGACATCGTCCTGACTCCGGTCGTCGGTTCCAATGAAGTCATCATCAAGACGCAGGAACTGACTCAGGAGCAGCGTACCGCGCTGTACGACATGCTGGAAGAAAAGTTCGGCATTGATCCGTCTTCCATCACCTATGAGAACATCTCCGCTACGGTATCTGCGGAAATGGCTCGTTCAGCCATCATCTCCGTCATTCTGGCATCCATCGTCATGCTGATCTACATCTGGATCCGCTTCCGCGACATCCGTTTTGCGTCTGCATCCGTACTTGCTCTGGTACATGACGTTCTGGTCGTTCTGGCTTGCTACGCACTGTTCCGCTGGACGGTCGGCAATACCTTCATCGCCTGCATGCTGACGCTTGTCGGTTACTCCATCAATGCGACCATCGTCGTATTTGACCGTATCCGTGAGAATCAGATGGCGCTTGGCCACAAGGCTCCGCTGGAGGAGGTCGTCAACCTTTCCGTCACGCAGACCCTCGGCCGTTCCGTATATACTTCACTGACCACCTTCATCATGGTCGCTGCACTGTATGTACTCGGCGTTACCGCTATCCGTGAGTTCGCGCTTCCGCTGATGGTGGGCATCGTTGTCGGTGCTTATTCTTCCATCTGCCTGAGCGGTTCCATGTGGTATCTCTTCAAGACGAAGATCGGCGCAAAGAAGAAATAAGAAAAATGATCCTGCATTACGCGGTCCTGTCGATGAACTGCCGGACCGCGCAGACGGAATTTGAAAGGGTCCTCTTATGAAAGAGGGCCCATTTTTATGATTTGGACATCGGCCCCGGAAGAGAGTACGGGATACATTCTTTTATAAAGGAAGAGAGCGATGAAATACGAGATTCTGAAAAAAGAAGGACGTGCGAAGCGCGCGCACATGGAAACGGTGCACGGAACCATCGAGACCCCGGTGTTTATGAACGTGGGAACGGTCGCGGCCATCAAGGGCGCGGTCGATACCACGGATCTGAATGAGATCGGTACGCAGGTGGAGCTTTCCAATACCTATCATCTGCATGTGCGTCCGGGTGATCAGCTGATTCACGATCTGGGCGGCCTGCATGCCTTTATGAACTGGAAAAAGCCCATTTTAACGGACTCCGGCGGCTTCCAGGTGTTTTCCCTTGCGGGCATCCGCAAGATCAAGGAAGAGGGTGTTTACTTCCATTCTCACATCGACGGAAGACCCATCTTCATGGGACCGGAGGAATCCATGCAGATCCAGTCCAACCTGGCATCCACCATTGCGATGGCGTTCGATGAATGTCCGCCGGCACTGGCGGAGCGCAGTTACATTCAGCCGTCCGTCGATCGTACGACCCGTTGGCTGGAACGCTGCAAAAAGGAAATGGACCGGCTGAATTCACTGGAAACGACTATTAATAAGGAACAGCTTCTTTTTGGCATTAACCAGGGCGGCATCATCGATGACATCCGCGTGGCGCATGCCAAGACCATCGCCGACATGGACCTGGACGGTTATGCCGTGGGCGGACTGGCGGTGGGAGAGAGCCATGAGGAGATGTACTACATTCTCGATGAGGTGGTCCCGCATCTTCCGGAAAACAAACCCACTTATCTGATGGGTGTCGGAACCCCGGCCAATATCCTGGAGGGCGTGGAGAGAGGTATTGACTTCTTTGACTGCGTCTATCCCTCCAGAAACGGCCGCCACGGTCACGTCTACACCCATCACGGCAAACTGAATCTGTTCAATGCGAAGTATGAGCGCGACATGCGTCCCATTGAAGAGGGCTGCATGTGTCCGACCTGCCGCAATTATTCCCGCGCGTATGTGCGTCATCTGTTAAAGGCTAAGGAAATGCTCGGCATGCGTATGTGTGTCCTTCATAACCTGTATTTTTACAATCATCTGATGGAGGAGATCCGCGACGCCCTTGACAATGGAAACTTTAAAGAGTATAAATATAATGTGCTTCAGTCTATGGCCGAGGGCGATCGCTGAAACGCATGAATGATCAGGAGGAGTAAACTATGAAGAAATTCGCACTTGCTGCATTTGCAGTTATGATGCTTGCTTTATCCGGATGTATGCCGGCAGCCGGTGACGCTGCAGAAGGCGCCGGCATGGGTGCGCAGGGTATTCTGATGTATGTGATCGTAATGGCGGTATTCTTTGGCGCCATGTACTTCATTGCCATCCGCCCGCAGAAGAAGCAGGAGAAGGAACAGAGAGAGATGCTGGCTTCCATGATGGTTGGTGATACCGTTCTTACCACGTCCGGTTTCTACGGTGTGGTCATCGACATCACGGACGATACCGTCATCGTTGAGTTCGGCAACAACAAGAACTGCCGTATCCCGATGCAGAAGGCTGCAGTTGTTCAGCTTGAGCATCCGGAAGGATATGCTCCGGCAGAACCGGCTGAAAACAAGGAAACGGAAAAGAAAGTCGTTAAGAAGTAAGAACTTCAAAACGGAAGCTTAAAAACGAACAAAAAGTTCGTTAGAATTTACCAAAATTTTCTTCGAAAAAATATTAAAAAAACACGAAAACCGCTTGCAATCTGCAGGCGGTTGTGTTATATTATACGTTGCTGTGACATGATAGCGATGAAGCGTGAGGTTGCCGGACCTGTTGCAGGGATCCGGGTTTTCCGTGGAGCGAATGTCAAGTTACCAAAACTGGCGACAAGTCACTGTACAACGAATCTACAAAGCAGGTAGAAGCAAAGTGTGTGAACCTACGGGACACACACGGACTAGTGTACAGTCACCGCTTGTCGTACTTTCAAAAAGTGCGAAAAGGAGGCGACTTTTTTTATGGCAACCAAGAATGTTATGAGAATCACTTTAAAGGCGTATGATCATCAGCTGATCGACCAGTCTGCGGCAAAGATCGTAGATACCGTTAAGAAGGCTGGCGCTTTAGTGAGCGGTCCGGTACCGCTTCCCACGAAGAAAGAGGTAGTAACCATCATTCGTGCGGTACACAAGTACAAGGACTCCAGAGAGCAGTTCGAGCAGAGAACGCATAAGAGACTGATCGATGTCATTGCACCGAATCAGAAGGTTGTAGACGCTTTATCCAAGCTGGAAATGCCGGCAGGTGTAAGCATCAACATCAAGATGCAGTAATCCGCTTTAGCTTAAAACAAAATGTCCTGAGATAGTTGATATAGGTTTATATCTGCTGTACTAGGATGATTGGGACTTCGGGTCCTAATCCGCTGTAGATCAACAGGAGGTAAAAAATGAAGAAAGCGATCTTAGCAACAAAAGTCGGAATGACTCAGATTTTCGACGAAGCCGGTATGCTGATCCCGGTAACTGTCCTTGCTGCAGGTCCCTGCGCAGTCATCCAGAAGAAGACTGTGGAGAACGACGGTTACGAGGCTGTTGTAGTCGGTTATGGCGACATCAGAGAAAAATTAGTTAACAATGCACAGAAGACCGTATTCAAGAACGCCGGTGTGGCTTGCAAGAGATTCATCCGCGAGTTCAAGCTTGAGAATGCCGCTGATTACGCAGTAGCAGATGAGATCAAGGCCGATGTATTCGCAGCCGGCGACAAGATCGATGTTACCGCTATTTCAAAGGGTAAGGGCTTCCAGGGTGCGATCAAGAGATTTGGTCAGCACAGAGGACCCATGGCTCACGGTTCCAAGTTCCATCGTCATCAGGGTTCCAACGGTTCCAGCGCTACTCCGAGCCATGTCCGTAAGGGCAAAGGCATGCCTGGCCATATGGGTGCCGTTAAGGTCACCATCCAGAATCTGGAAGTGGTCCGTGTAGATGCCGAGAACAATCTTCTTTTAGTCAAGGGCTCTGTCCCGGGCGCAAAGAAAGCACTCATCACTGTTCGCGAAGCAGTTAAGTCTGCAAAGTAACAGTGAGGTCGATGAAAGGAGGAATGACACATGGCTAATGTATCTGTATATAATATGCAGGGCGCTCAGGCCGGCACCATCGAACTGAACGATGCAGTGTTTGGCGTTGAGGTCAATGAGCATCTGGTAAAGATGGCAGTTGTGAATCATCTCGCTGCTATGCGCCAGGGTACACAGAAGGCAAAGACTCGTAACGAAGTTTCCGGCGGTGGTAAGAAGCCGTGGAGACAGAAGGGAACCGGTCATGCAAGACAGGGTTCTACCAGAGCTGCACAGTGGGTCGGCGGCGGAATGATCTTCGCTCCGGTTCCGAGAGACTACTCTTTCAAGCTTAACAAGAAAGAGAAGCAGCTTGCATTAAAGAGCGCTTTAACATCCAGAGTTCTTGAGGACAAGATGATCGTCCTCGATGAGCTGAAGATGGAAGAAGTAAAGACCAAGAATTTCGTAAAGGTTCTGAACAACTTACATGTTGAAAAGGCACTGGTTGTTCTGGACAGCGAAGACAAGAACGTGATCCTTTCCGCAAGAAATGTTGAGAACGTTAAGACCATCGCTGCTGCAGAAGTCAATGTTTACGACATTCTGAAGTATGATGCTTTCGTTGCTACGAAGGCAGCAGTAAAGGCAATCGAGGAGGTATATGCATAATGGCAAACGTACAGTATTATGACGTCATCCTGAAACCGGTTGTTACTGAGAAGTCCATGGACGGTATGGCTGATAAGAAGTACACCTTCCTCGTACATACCGAAGCTAATAAGACCATGATCGCTGAGGCTGTCGAGAAGATGTTCCCGGGCACCAAGGTAGCAAAGGTCAACACCTTAAACATGGACGGCAAGACAAAGCGCCGCGGTCGTACCGAAGGTAAGACCAATAAGGTGAAGAAGGCAATCGTTTGGTTAACTGAAGATTCCAAGGAAATCGAAATCTTCGCAGGCCTGTAATCTGAGCCTTCCCTCCGGGATCTTCGGATTAAGCGGAGGCAGAGCGGAAGATGAAACCCACATGCTTCCGCAGATAAACGCATACTAAGCGTGACAACAAATAGTAAAAGGAGAATTGTTATGGGAATCAAGAAGTATAATCCCTATACTCCGTCCAGAAGACAGATGTCCGGCAGCGATTTCGCAGAAATCACCAAGGCTGCTCCGGAGAAGTCTTTAACTGAATCATTAAAGAAGAATTCTGGACGTAACAACCAGGGTAAGATCACCGTTCGTCATCAGGGCGGCGGTTCCAGAAGAAAATACAGAATCATCGACTTCAAGAGACAGAAGGACGATATCGCAGCAACTGTTCTTTCCATCGAATACGATCCGAACAGAACTGCAAACATCGCACTGATCTGCTATGCAGACGGCGTTAAGTCCTACATCCTGGCTCCGGAAGGCCTTAAGGTTGGTCAGACCGTTATGAACGGTGAGAACGCAGAAGCTAGAATCGGTAACTGCTTACCGCTTGCAAACGTTCCGGTAGGTTCTCAGGTCCACAACATCGAGCTTTATCCGGGTGCAGGCGCTCAGATGGTTCGTTCCGCTGGTGTCGCAGCTCAGTTAATGGCTAAGGAAGGCAAGTACGCAACCCTTCGTCTTCCGTCAGGTGAAATGAGACAGGTTCCGATCATGTGCCGCGCTACCATCGGTGTCGTAGGCAATGGCGAGCACAACCTGATCAATATCGGTAAAGCCGGACGTACGCGTCACATGGGTATCCGTCCTACTGTTCGCGGTTCTGTTATGAACCCGAATGACCATCCGCACGGTGGTGGTGAAGGACGTGCACCGATCGGCCGTCCGGGTCCGAGCACTCCTTGGGGTAAGCCGGCTCTTGGCTTAAAGACCCGTAAGAAGAATAAGTCTTCTAACAAGCTCATCATCCGTCGTAAGAACGGTAGAGCTCTTAAGTAATTAAGGAGGAGGAATCAGTATGGCTCGTTCATTAAAGAAAGGACCTTTCATCGATGCCAGCCTTAAGAACAAGGTTGATGCGATGAACGCTTCAGGACAGAAGTCCGTAATCAAGACCTGGTCTCGCCGTTCCACCATTTATCCGTCATTCGTTGGTCTGACTTTTGCAGTTCACGATGGCAGAAAGCATATTCCGGTATATGTCACTGAAGACATGGTCGGACATAAGCTTGGTGAATTCGTTGCAACCCGTACCTACAGAGGTCACGGTAAGGACGATAAGCGGTCCTAATTAATTTGTATAACACCTTGTCGTATTTAACTCCGGAACCTGCAAACAGCCCAATTGCAGAACTTCCGGAGTGAAGGACAGGGCGCGTAGCTATGACGAATCGTTGTAGCGCGACACACACGGTGTTGTTGGAAATACGACACACCGGGGTGTGAAATATTCATATTTCAAGGAGGCAAATAATCATGGCAAAAGGACATAGAAGCCAGATTAAGAGAGAGAGAAACGCTCAGAAAGACGTAAGACCGTCTGCAAAGCTCAGTTTCGCACGTGTTTCCGTACAGAAGGCTTGCTTCGTACTCGACGCGATCCGCGGTAAGAGCTACAATGACGCTCTTGGTCTTGTAACCTACAATCCCAGATATGCATCTTCACTTATCAAGAAGCTGCTCGAGTCTGCTGCTGCAAACGCTCAGAACAACAACGGTTTAAATCCGAACAACCTGTACGTTGCAGAGTGCTTCGCTAACGAAGGACCGACGATGAAGAGAATTCATCCGAGAGCACAGGGCCGTGCATACCGCATCTTAAAGCGCACGAGCCACATTACCGTCATCCTGGACGAAAGATAATAGGAGGCATTTATGGGACAGAAAGTTAATCCTCATGGAATGAGAGTTGGTGTCATCAAGGATTGGGATTCCAGATGGTACGCTGAGAAGGATTTTGCTGATAATCTTGTAGAAGACCACAAGATCCGTGTTTATGTAAAGAAGAAATTATACGCAGCAGGCATCTCCAAGATCGAGATCGAGCGTTCTACCGACCGTGTACGTGTGATCATCCACACCGCAAAGCCGGGCGTTGTTATCGGTAAGGGCGGTGCTGAAATCGAAAAGCTGAAGGCTGAGATCTCCAAGCTGACCGACAAGAAGCTGTTCGTTGACATTAAGGAAATCAAGCGTCCGGATAGAGATGCTCAGCTCGTTGCAGAAAACATCGCTGCACAGCTTGAGAACCGTGTTTCCTTCCGTCGTGCAATGAAGTCCACCATGCAGAGAACCATGAAGGCCGGTGCTCTTGGTATCAAGGCATCCTGCGCTGGTCGTCTTGGCGGTGCTGATATCGCTCGTACCGAGTTCTACTCAGAAGGTACCATTCCGCTTCAGACTCTGCGTGCTGATATCGATTATGGATTCGCAGAAGCAGATACCACTTACGGCAAGGTCGGCGTAAAGGTATGGATCTATAAGGGTGAAGTTCTTCCGACTAAGAATAAAAAGGAAGGGAGCGATAAATAACTATGTTAATGCCGAAGAGAGTTAAGCGTCGTAAGCAGTTCCGCGGAACCATGAGAGGTAAGGCGCTTAGAGGAAATACTATCAGTAATGGTGAATATGGTCTTGTATCATTAGAGCCGGCATGGATCCGTTCCAACCAGATCGAAGCAGCACGTATCGCAATTACCCGTTACGTAAAGCGTGGTGGTCAGGTTTGGATCAAGATCTTCCCGGATAAGCCCATCACAGCTAAGCCGGCTGAAACCCGAATGGGTTCCGGTAAGGGCTCAGTTGAATACTGGGTAGCAGTTGTTAAGCCGGGCCGCGTCATGTTTGAGATCGCAGGTGTACCGGAAGAGACGGCGAAGGAAGCTTTACGTCTGGCTATGTACAAGCTCCCCGTAAAGTGCAAAATTGCTTCCCGTGCGGAATTAGAAGGCGGTGAAACTGAATGAAGACTAAGACATATGTAGAAGACTTAAGACAGAAATCTGTTGCAGAACTGAACGAAGAACTCGTTGCTGCAAAGAAGGAACTCTTCAACTTAAGATTCCAGAACGCAACAAATCAGCTTGACAACACAGCTCGTATCAACGACGTTCGCAAGAACATTGCCCGTATTCAGACTGTGATCGCTGCTAAGGCTGAATGATTAGGAGGATGTTAAAGTGGAAAGAAATTTAAGAAAGACCCGTACGGGTAAAGTTGTCAGCGCTAAAATGGACAAAACTATCGTAGTTGCTGTTATCGACAACGTTAAGCATCCCTTAATCGGTAAGATCGTCAAGAAGACCTACAAGCTGTATGCCCAGGATGACGAGAATACCTGCAACGTTGGCGACACTGTTAGAGTAATGGAGACCAGACCGCTTTCCAAGACCAAGAGATGGCGTCTTGTCGAAGTTATCGAGCGCGCTAAGTAATGCGTGGGTTTGAAAGGAGCATTTTAGTATGATTCAGCAGGAAACCAGATTAAAGGTCGCTGATAATACCGGTGCGAAGGAACTCCTTTGCATCCGCGTTATGGGCGGTTCTGTAAGAAGATATGCAAACATTGGTGATGTCATCGTAGCAAGCGTCAAGGATGCAACTCCGGGCGGCATTGTTAAGAAGGGTGACGTCGTAAAGGCTGTTGTTGTACGTACTGTACACGGCGCACACAGAAAAGACGGTTCCTACATCCGTTTCGATGAGAACGCTGCAGTTGTCATCAAGGATGACGGTACCCCGAGAGGAACCCGTATCTTTGGACCGGTTGCAAGAGAACTCCGTGACAAGCAGTTCATGAAGATCGTTTCTCTGGCTCCGGAAGTATTATAAGGAGGATTCACCATGGCAATGAAGATTAAAAAAGGCGACAATGTCATCGTGATCGCCGGCAAGGATAAGGACAAAGAAGGCAAGGTATTAGCAGTTGATACCAAGAACAACACCGTTGTTGTTGAAGGCATCAACATGATCTCCAAGCACGCTAAGCCGAGTCAGGCAAATCCGCAGGGCGGTATTATTGAGAGAGAAGCTCCGATCGATATCTCTAACGTTATGTACAGCGTTAAGGGTAAGGGCGTTCGCATCGGCTTTGATGTGAAGGACGGCAAGAAGGTTCGCGTCAATAAGAAGACCGGCGAAGTTATTGCTTAATTAGGAAGGAGTGCACTGAACAATGAATAACAGATTATATGATACATACAAGAACGAGATCGTTGCAAAGATGATCGAAAAGTTCGGGTATAAGAATATCATGGAAGTGCCGAAGTTAGACAAGATCGTTGTCAATATGGGTGTTGGTGAAGCTAAGGAAAATGCTAAGGTTCTGGACGCTGCCATCGCCGATATGGAAAAGATCACCGGTCAGAAGGCTGTAGTTACCAAAGCTAAGAAGTCCGTTGCTAACTTCAAGATCCGTGAAGGCATGCCGATCGGCTGCAAGGTTACCCTTCGTGGCCAGAAGATGTATGAGTTCGCTGATCGTCTTATCAGCCTGGCTCTTCCCCGTGTAAGAGACTTCCGCGGTGTTAACGCTAACGCTTTCGATGGCAGAGGCAACTATGCCCTTGGTATCAAGGAACAGCTGATCTTCCCCGAGATCGAGTACGATAAGATCGACAAGACTCGCGGTATGGATATCATCTTCGTCACCACCGCTAAGACGGATGAAGAAGCAAGATATCTTTTATCTCTGTTCAACATGCCCTTTGAAAAGAGCGCTAATTAATTAGGAGGATATCATGGCAAAGACTTCAAAGAAGATCAGACAGTCACGCAAGGCTAAGTTTTCCACTCAGGAATACACCCGCTGCAGAATTTGTGGTCGTCCGCATGCTTACTTAAGAAAGTACGGTATTTGCAGAATTTGTTTCCGTGAACTTGCTTATAAGGGCGAGATTCCGGGTGTTAAGAAAGCCAGCTGGTAATAGGGAGGTAGAATTATGGCAATGAGTGATCCGATCGCGGATATGCTTACAAGAATCCGTAACGCAAATACGGCAAAACATGATACTGTTGATGTACCGGCTTCCAAGATGAAATTAGCTGCTTAATTAGGAAGGAGTGCACTGAACAATGAATAACAGATTATATGATACATACAAGAACGAGATCGTTGCAAAGATGATCGAAAAGTTCGGGTATAAGAATATCATGGAAGTGCCGAAGTTAGACAAGATCGTTGTCAATATGGGTGTTGGTGAAGCTAAGGAAAATGCTAAGGTTCTGGACGCTGCCATCGCCGATATGGAAAAGATCACCGGTCAGAAGGCTGTAGTTACCAAAGCTAAGAAGTCCGTTGCTAACTTCAAGATCCGTGAAGGCATGCCGATCGGCTGCAAGGTTACCCTTCGTGGCCAGAAGATGTATGAGTTCGCTGATCGTCTTATCAGCCTGGCTCTTCCCCGTGTAAGAGACTTCCGCGGTGTTAACGCTAACGCTTTCGATGGCAGAGGCAACTATGCCCTTGGTATCAAGGAACAGCTGATCTTCCCCGAGATCGAGTACGATAAGATCGACAAGACTCGCGGTATGGATATCATCTTCGTCACCACCGCTAAGACGGATGAAGAAGCAAGATATCTTTTATCTCTGTTCAACATGCCCTTTGAAAAGAGCGCTAATTAATTAGGAGGATATCATGGCAAAGACTTCAAAGAAGATCAGACAGTCACGCAAGGCTAAGTTTTCCACTCAGGAATACACCCGCTGCAGAATTTGTGGTCGTCCGCATGCTTACTTAAGAAAGTACGGTATTTGCAGAATTTGTTTCCGTGAACTTGCTTATAAGGGCGAGATTCCGGGTGTTAAGAAAGCCAGCTGGTAATAGGGAGGTAGAATTATGGCAATGAGTGATCCGATCGCGGATATGCTTACAAGAATCCGTAACGCAAATACGGCAAAACATGATACTGTTGATGTACCGGCTTCCAAGATGAAATTAGCTATTGCTAAGATCTTACTGGACGAGGGCTACATTGCAAAATACGATTTAGTAGATGATGGTGCTTTCCAGAACATCCACATTACCTTAAAGTACGGTAAGGATAAGAATGAAAAGATCATCAGCGGCATTAAGAGAATCTCCAAGCCGGGCTTACGTGTATACGCCGGCAAGGAAGATATGCCGAAGGTCCTGGGCGGTCTTGGTATTGCAATTGTTTCAACCAACAAGGGCATCATGACTGATAAGCAGGCAAGAAAAGAGAACGTAGGCGGCGAGATCCTCGCTTACATTTGGTAATTTATAATCCACAATATTAATTTTATGGAGGTATGGGCATGTCACGTATTGGAAAAATGCCGATCGCTATTCCCGCAGGTGTAACTGTAGAAGTAGCAGAAAATAACAATGTGACTGTAAAAGGACCGAAGGGCACTCTTGTAAGAGCTCTCGCTCCGGAAATGGAAATCAAGGTTGAAGGCGATGTTATTACTGTCAGCCGTCCGAACGATCTTAAGAAGATGAAGTCCCTTCACGGTTTAACCAGAACCCTGTTAAACAACATGGTTGTTGGTGTTACCGAAGGTTACAAGAAGGTTCTTGAGGTTAATGGTGTTGGTTACAGAGCACAGAAGTCCGGTAAGACCTTAACCCTCTTCTTAGGATATTCTCATCAGATCGATATGGTTGATCCGGAAGGCCTTGAGTCCAAGCTGGAAGGCCAGAATAAGATCATCGTCGAGGGTATCGATAAGGAAAAAGTCGGTCAGTACGCAGCGGAGATCCGCTCCAAGAGACAGCCTGAGCCGTATAAGGGCAAGGGTATCAAGTACGCTGATGAAGTAATCAGACGTAAAGTCGGTAAGACCGGTAAGAAATAATAAGGAGAGGTAGAAGATATGGTTAGCAAAGTATCCAGAGCAGCAGTTCGCCAGGAAAAGCACAGAAGACTTCGCAGACACTTAAACGGTACTTCTGAAAGACCGCGTATGTCTGTTTTCCGCAGCAACAATCATATGTATGTGCAGATCATTGACGATACAGTAGGCAAGACTCTTGTAGCAGCATCTACCCTCACCAAGGAACTTGGTTTAGAGAAGACCAATGATGTAGAAGCAGCTGAAAAGCTCGGCGCTTACATCGGCAAGAAGGCACTTGATGCTGGTATTGAAGAAGTAGTATTTGACCGTGGTGGTTTCATCTATCATGGTAAGATCCAGGCATTAGCAGATGCAGCTCGTGAAGCTGGTCTCAAATTCTAATAAGGAGGAAAAAACACAATGGCTCGTGATAATCGCGAAAATTTCGAAGAGAACCGTTCTGAATTAGAAGACAGTGTAGTAGCCATCAAGCGTGTTAGTAAGACCGTAAAGGGCGGCCGTAACATGCGTTTCTCCGCGTTAGTAGTTGTCGGAGACAAGAATGGTCACGTAGGTGCAGGCACCGGTAAGGCTACCGAAGTTCCGGAAGCTATCCGCAAGGCTAAGCAGGATGCTGAAAAGCATATGATCACTGTTGCACTTGACGCAAATAACAGTATTCCGCACGATCTGATCGGTAAGTTCGGCAGCTCCTCAGTTCTTCTGAAGAGAAGCCCGGAAGGTACCGGTATCATCGCTGGCGGTCCGGCTCGTTCCGTTTGCGAACTTGCTGGTTTAAAGAACATTCGTACCAAGTCTTTAGGTTCCAACAACAAGCAGAACGTTGTTTTTGCTACGCTGGAAGGCCTGAAGGCGCTGAAGACCCCGGAGCAGGTTGCTCAGCTTCGCGGCAAGTCTGTTGACGAGATCTAATCTAAGGAGGATTTGAAAATGGCTGCAGAAAAAACATTGAAAATTACTTTAGTGAAGTCTCCTATCGCTGCAATTCCGAAGCAGCGTGCGACTGTTGAAGCTTTAGGTCTTCACAAGTTACATCAGACCGTTGAATTACCGGATAATGCAGCAGTTCGCGGCATGATCTGGCATGTAAATCATTTAGTAAAAGTTGAAGAGTAATCGGAGGTGCTTAAATGAATTTATCTAAATTAACTCCGGCCGAGGGATCCGTTCACAACGATAACTTCAGACGTGGTCGTGGTCACGGTTCAGGAAACGGCAAGACTGCCGGTAAGGGTCATAAGGGTCAGAAAGCACGTTCCGGAGCTCCGAGACCTGGTTTTGAAGGTGGTCAGATGCCTTTATACAGACGTCTCCCGAAGCGTGGTTTCACCAACCGCAATACGAAGGATATCGTTGCAATCAACGTATCCGCTCTGGAGCGTTTTGAAAATGACACCGTTGTAACCATTGAAGCTTTACTGGAAGCCGGTGTTATCAAGAACGCACTTGATGGCGTTAAAATCTTAGGAAACGGAGAGTTAACCAAGAAGCTTACTGTTAAGGTCAATGCTTGCTCTGAGAGCGCTAAGGCTAAGATCGAAGCTGCAGGCGGAAGTATCGAGGTGATCTGATGTTAAAAACACTCAAAAGTGCCTGGAGAATTGAAGATATTCGGAAACGTCTTCTGTTCACGTTTCTTATGATCGTAGTGATCCGTGTGGGTGCTCAGATTCCGGTCCCCGGAACTGACCCCACGGTGATCGCGCAGATCTTTTCCTCACTCTCGAGTGATGCTTTTAATATCTTTAATTCATTTACAGGCAACTCAATGGAGAGCTTCTCCATTCTGGCACTGAGCATTACCCCGTACATCACGGCTTCCATTATCGTTGAGCTTTTAACGATTGCAATTCCGAAGTTAGAGGAACTGCAGCGTGAAGGCAATGAAGGAAGAAAGAAGATCCAGAAGATCACCCGTTATGCGACGGTCGTTCTTGCTATGATCGAAGCAACCGCAATGTCCATCGGCTTTGGTAACCAGGGACTGTTCACCACCTACAATGCATTCTATGTCATTGCATGTGTGATCACCCTGACCGCCGGCTCCGCATTCCTGATGTGGATCGGTGAGTGCATTACCGATAAGGGCATCGGCAATGGTATCTCCATTGTACTTGTAGTCAACATCCTGTCCGGCATTCCGCAGGAACTTGGTGTTGTATTTACGAAATTCACCAGCGGAAAGAGCGTTCCGGCTGCTATCGTTGTATCCATTCTTGTAATTGCTGTTATTCTTGCAATTGTGGCATTTGTAGTTTGGGTCAATGGTGCTTCCCGTAAGATCAACGTTCAGTATTCCGGTAAGATCCAGGGCCGTCGCTCCGTTGGCGGTCAGTCCAGCCACATTCCGCTTAAGGTTTTAACTGCAAGCGTCATTCCGGTCATTTTTGCATCTTCTCTGATGTCTCTGCCGGCAATGATTTCTCAGTTTGCAGGCGGCATGAACTACAATACCGTTTGGGGTAAGATCGTTATGTTCTTAAGCTCAAACTACTGGTTCAATGCTAACATCGGCTGGTACTATTCATTCGGCTGCATTTTCTATCTTCTTCTGATCTTTGTATTTGCTTACTTCTATACTTCGATTACCTTTAATCCGAATGAAGTAGCAGACAACTTAAAGAAGCAGGGCGGTTTTGTTCCGGGTATCCGTCCCGGCAAGCCGACGGCCGATTATCTGAATTCAGTTCTGAACTACATCGTATTCATCGGTGCGGTTGCACTGTCCATCGTGGCACTCATCCCCATCGTAGTTGCAGGCGTCTTCAACATCTCAAGAGTCAGCTTCCTGGGTACGTCACTGATCATTATCGTCGGTGTTATCCTTGAAACCCTCCAGCAGATCGGTGGAAGAATGGTTGAAAGAGAGTACGACAGTATCTTCTGATGAAAGAAACTTAAGCAGCTGCGTTCATGATCAAACAGAAAGCCGCTGCTGAAAAATGGGCCATTCAAAGCGTCAGCTGAGGATGGCCTGTTTTTGCTATTTACAGCCCGAAATTGGAAAACGGAATGCTCACGGCCTGTCATGGTCCCCGCTCTATGCGGACCTGTGGGCATTTATGTCATATACACCCGCATACAAGGAGAGTATTATGAAGATTGTTATGTTAGGTGCACCCGGTGCCGGTAAGGGTACCCAGGCTATTAAGATCGCTGATAAGTACGGTATTCCGCACATCTCCACCGGCGATATCTTCCGTGCCAATATCAAGAACGGTACGGAGCTTGGCAAGAAAGCCAAGGAATACATGGATCAGGGCCTTCTGGTTCCGGATGAACTGACCACAAATCTGGTCGTTGACCGCATCCAGCAGGAAGATTGTAAGAACGGTTATATTCTGGATGGTTTCCCGCGTACCATTCCGCAGGCGACCTGCCTCACGGAAGCGCTTGCTTCATTAAATGACGCACTGGATTTTGCGATCAATGTCGATGTTCAGGATGAGAAGATCGTCACCCGTATGGGCGGACGCCGTGCATGCCCGAACTGCGGCGCAACGTATCATGTCAAGTACATGGCGCCGAAGCAGGAAGGCATCTGCGATACCTGTGGTTCTGAACTGATTCTTCGCGCCGATGATGAACCGGCAACCGTTCAGAAGCGTCTGGATGTATACCATGCACAGACTCAGCCGCTGATCGATTACTATGATGAAAAGGGAATCCTGAAGACCGTAGACGGTGACAAGGACCTGAACGAAGTCTTCAGCGATATCCTCGCAATTCTGGAGGCATAAAAAATGGCAGTGACCATTAAATCTCAGCACGAGATCGAGCTGATGCGGGAATCCTGCAGACTGCTTGCAATCGTGCATGATGAAATCGGAAAAATGATCAAGCCCGGTGTATCAACCTGGGAACTTGACAAGAAAGCCTATGACATGATCGAGTCGTTTGGCTGCAAGCCGAACTTCCTGCATCTTTACGGGTATCCCGCAACGATCTGCGCGTCGGTCAATGAAGTTGTTGTTCACGGTATTCCTTCCAAGGAGAAGATCCTGAAGGAAGGTGACATCGTCGGCATTGACATGGGACTCATCTATCAGGGCTATCATTCCGATGCAGCCCGTACACACGGTGTTGGAAAGATCTCCAAAGAGGATCAGCTTCTCATTGATGTCACAAAGCAGAGTTTCTTTGAAGGCATGAAGTTTGCCAAGGCCGGAAATCATCTGCATGACATCTCAGCGGCGATCCAGAAATACGCGGAATCCTTTGGCTTCGGTGTTGTCCGTGACATGGTTGGCCACGGCATCGGAACCAAGCTTCACGAAGATCCGCAGATCCCGAATTTCAAGATCCCGGGTAAGGGCATTCTGCTTCGTCCCGGAATGACGCTCGCCATTGAGCCGATGATCGATGCAGGAACCTGGCAGGTCCGGATCCTGGACGATGACTGGACCTGTGTTACCCGGGACGGCTCCAAGTCCGCGCATTACGAAAATACAGTCCTGATTACGGAAGGTGAGCCTGAAATTCTGACGCTTTACCGTGACGGAAAAGAGGTATGACATGCAGCCCTGTGAAAGAGGCCGGATCGTTCGATCGATAAGCGGCCATGATGAAGGCATGTATTACATGGTCATCGGAGAACAGGGCGGAAGAGTTCTTCTGACGGACGGGCATCTGAAAAAACAGGAAGTTCCCAAAAAGAAGAACCGGAAGCACCTTGAAGAAACAGAAACGGTATTATTTGCCGGACGCCTTGAAGAGGGCGGAAGGGTAACGGATGAAGAGATCCGACACGCATTAAAGGAATATCGGAAACAACTCAAAAACTGATCATTATCTGGAGGTTCACATGTCCAAAGCAGACGTAATTGAAATTGAAGGCACCGTTGTTGAAAAACTGCCGAACGCAATGTTCCAGGTGGAACTGCCGAACGGCCACAAGATCCTGGCTACCATCAGTGGTAAGCTCAGAATGAACTACATCCGCATCTTACCGGGCGATAAGGTTACCCTTGAAATGTCACCCTATGATCTGACCAAAGGCCGTATCATCTGGAGAGATAAATAATCGAAATTTTTTCGATTACAGTTAATTTAGTGTTGACTTAAAAAGCGGGGCATGTTATATTATTATGGTTCGCGTACAAGAGCGAATTATGCCCATTTTTAAGGCAGAACAGGCAGAAAGGAGAAGAAACAATGAAGGTAAGATCTTCCGTGAAGCCGATCTGTGAGAAGTGCAAGGTTATCAAGAGAAAAGGTACTGTACGTATCATCTGCGAAAACCCGAAGCACAAACAGAGACAGGGCTGATCAAAGCCTGTGGGTAAGACCCACACAGAACAAAGAACAAAAGGAGGTTCACAACACACATGGCTCGTATTTCAGGTGTAGATTTACCGAGAGATAAGCGTATCGAGATTGGTCTTACGTACGTTTACGGCATTGGCCGTACCAGCGCTAATAAGATCCTCGCAGCAGCCAATGTTAATCCGGACACTCGTGTCAAGGATCTGACAGATGAAGAAGTTGCAGCAATCGCGCGCGTTATCGATGAGTCCGAGATGTTAGTAGAAGGTGACTTAAGAAGAGAAGTTGCCATGAACATCAAGAGACTTCAGGAAGTCGGATGCTACAGAGGTATTCGCCACAGAAGAGGTTTACCTGTTCGTGGTCAGAATACGAAGAACAATGCCCGTACCCGTAAGGGTCCGAAGAAGACCGTGGCAAACAAGAAGAAATAATTTTTATTCATGACCTCTGCCGGTTGATCCATTTCAACAAGGCATCATGATGTGAACTTATTTCCGTAGCAAGAGACTGCAAAGTCTTTGTAAGGCAGGAAAAGTCCTGCAGACCAAATAAGGAAGAACCCATAGGGGAGGTTAGTTTTAAAATGGCAAAGAAAGTGTCAACTAAGAAAGTGACAAAGAAGCGTGTCAAGAAAAACGTTGAACGCGGACAGGCACATATTCAGGCATCTTTTAACAATACGATCGTAACGTTAACTGACGCTCAGGGTAATGCTATTTCCTGGGCTAGTGCCGGTGGCCTTGGCTTCAAAGGTTCAAGAAAATCTACTCCTTACGCAGCTCAGATGGCAGCGGAAACCGCTACCAAGGCAGCTTTAATACATGGACTGAAGTTCGTTGATGTATTCGTCAAGGGACCCGGTTCTGGACGTGAGGCAGCGATTCGTGCATTACAGGCAACTGGTCTGGAAGTAACCAGCATTCGCGACGTAACTCCGGTTCCGCATAACGGATGCCGCCCGCCGAAGCGTAGAAGAGTATAATTGGAGGTGTATTAAAGATGGCAGTAGATAGAACTCCTGTGCTGAAAAAATGCAGATCTCTTGATTTAGACCCCGTTTTTCTTGGCATTGACAAGAAGTCTAACAGACAGTCTAAGAGAGCTAATAAAAAGATGAGTGAATATGCACTTCAGCTTCGTGAAAAGCAGAAGGCAAAGTTCATTTACGGTGTGTTAGAGAAACCGTTTAGAAATTATTATAACAAGGCAGAGCGCATGCAGGGTCAGACCGGTGACAACCTCATGATCACCCTTGAGTGCCGCCTCGACAATGTCATCTTCCGTCTGGGTCTTGCTAGAACCCGTATGGAAGCAAGACAGATCGTTGACCACAGACACATTACTGTCAACGGTAAGATCGTTAACATTCCTTCTTACTTAGTAAGCGTCGGCGATGTAATCGAAGTCAAGGAAACCAAGACTGATTCTCAGCGTTATAAGGATGTATTAGAGGTTACTTCCGGCCGCCTTGTACCGGCATGGTTAGAGGCTGATCAGGAAGCTCGCAAGGGTGTTGTTAAAGCACTTCCGAACAGAAGCGAAATTGACGTTCCGGTCAATGAGATGCTGATCGTCGAGTTGTACTCTAAGTAATCCCTAACAGGATGAAGAGTGCCCAATTCAAACAGGAGGGCAAATATGTTTGATTTCGAGAAACCGAATATTGAAATAGCTGAGATTTCAGAAGACAACAGATACGGCAGATTCGTAGTTGAGCCTTTAGAGCGCGGCTATGGTCTGACTCTGGGAAACTCTTTAAGAAGAATCATGCTCTCTTCATTACCGGGCGCAGCTGTTAACCAGATCAAGATTGACGGTGTTCTTCATGAGTTCTCATCCATCCCGGGTGTAAAAGAGGATGTGACTGAGATCATCATGAACGTCAAGTCTCTGGCTATCAAGAACAGCAGCAGCACGAATGAGGACAAGGTCGCTTATATCGAATATCAGGGTGAAGGCGTTGTTACCGCAAGAGATATCAAGGTCGATTCCGACATTGAAATCATGAATCCGGATCAGGTCATCGCTACGTTATCCGGCGGACTGGACTGCAAGCTCAACATGGAGCTGACCATTTCCAAGGGCCGCGGTTACATCGGCGCTGACAAGAAAAAGTCCGAAGATCTTGCAATCGGCGTCATTCCGGTCGATGCAATCTACACGCCGATCGAGCGCGTCAACATGAAGGTTGAGAATACCCGTGTTGGTCAGGTGACCGACTACGATAAGCTCACCCTGGATGTTTACACGAACGGCACGATTGCTCCGGATGAAGCAGTCAGCCTGGCAGCGAAAGTCCTTTCAGAGCATTTAAGCTTATTCATCGACTTATCTGAAAATGCAAAGCATGCTGAAGTTATGGTCGAGAAGGTTGACGACGAAGCACAGAAGGTCATGGAAATGAACATTGACGAACTGGAGCTTTCCGTACGTTCCTACAACTGCTTAAAGAGAGCCGGAATCAATACTGTTGAAGAATTATGCAGCAAGACTTCAGATGAAATGATGAAGGTCAGAAACCTTGGCCGCAAGTCATTGGAAGAGGTTCTTGCGAAATTAAAGGATCTGGGCTTATCCTTAAGCACCAGTGAAGAGTAACGGAGGATAGTTAAAATGGCAGGATATAGAAAGCTTGGCAGAACGTCCGCTCAGAGAAAAGCTCTCATCCGCAACCAGGTAACCGCACTTCTTTACAATGGTAAGATCGTTACCACTGAAGCTAAGGCTAAGGAAGTACGTAAGGTTGCAGAGGGCCTGATCGCGCTCGCTGTTAAGGAAAGAGATAACTTCGATACGGTTACCGTACAGGCTAAAGTCGCTCAGAAGGATAAGAACGGCAAGCGTGTTAAGGAAGTTGTAGACGGCAAGAAGGTTACCGTTTATGACACCGTTGAGAAGACCATCAAGAAGGACCAGCCGTCCAGACTTCATGCACGCAGAAAGATGCTTGAAGTTCTTTACGGTGTAACTGAGGTTCCGACTGAGAACAAAGGCAAGAAGAAGCTTACCAAGGAAGTTGACATGCCGAAGAAGCTGTTTGAGGAGCTTGCTCCGAAGTACGCTAACCGCAACGGTGGCTACACCCGTATCGTAAAGATCGGACAGCGCAAGGGCGATGCAGCTATGGAAGTTTTACTTGAGCTTGTTTAATGAGAGTTTAAGTACAGCCGCGGCAGGTAACTGCTGCGGCTGTTTCCTTTTCCGGCAGCTGCCGGAAGAGGCGTTCTGGGAGGCAGAAATGATCGATATCAATCTTCATACACATACCCGGCGCTGCGGTCATGCATCCGGCGAGGATCGTGAATACGTGGAAAATGCAGTCAAGGCCGGTTTTCGCGAGATCGGTTTTTCCGATCACGCGCCGTTTATGACTGCGGACGGAAAGGAATCCGGTTATCGTGTGAGTCATGCGGATACACCGGGATATTTTGAAAGTCTGCGTGCGCTTCGGGAAGAATTCAAGGATCGGATCGCGATCCACATCGGCTTTGAGATGGAATACTACGAAGAGAATTTTGAGGACATGCTTTCCTATGCCAGGTCTCAGGGCGCGGAGTATCTGATCCTCGGTCAGCATTTCCTCGGGAATGAGCATGTGTACCGGGAAGGAACCTCTGCAGCGTCGGACAGTGTGGAACGCTTGGATAAATACCTGGAACTGGTCCTGAAAGGCTTAAAAACGGGCCTTTTCAGCTATGTGGCACATCCGGACATCATTCGATTTACCGGGGATGATAAGGCCTATGAAGAACGTATTCGCTCGTTTATACGCGAGGTTGTGAAGCTGGGTTATCCGCTGGAGCTGAACCGGCTGGGCTTCTTTGAGAAGCGCCATTATCCGCGTGATCTTTTCTGGAAGATCGCCGGTGAGGAAGGGGCAACGGCCGTAATCGGTCTGGACGCCCATACGCCGGAGGTCTATCTGGATCGGGAAACCGTAAAAAAGATCGAAGCCTATCTGGAGGAGCACCATGTTAAGCGGATCCTTCCTCAAATGATACGAATTTAACAGAGAACAGGGCAGTGAAGACTTGCACTTCACCGCCTTTTTTTGTACAATGATAAATCAGGATAGTGTTAAACCCTGTCCATATCAAAGTAAAATCTGTAATTGAAATATAAAGGACAATCTGTGGCTAATAAGAAAAAGAAAAAGAAGAAGAATGTGCTCCCGCGTTTTCTGGTGCTGGCCCTTCTTCTCATAGTAATCATCGGTATTGTAATTGCCGTTGCGATCATTACCAAAAAGGACAGCAGCGCTTCCTATACGCAGATGGCGGGCGCATCCCTTCCGGTCGTTTCGCTTTCTTACATCGACGGCGCGTACTCCACGGACCTCTTTGGTTATGTGAATGAGATGGATAACGCCGGAATGCGCGATGTCATCGTCCCGCTGAGTGACGAAAAGACGCTGGACATCGATGTGCAGTCCTGCGGACGGACCATTTCCAAACTGAGTTACCAGCTGAGAAGTCTGGATGATACATCCTATCTGGATGGCGGCACCATTGATGCCAATATCTCCGAGGGCGTTTTCACGACGACGCTTCGTTTCTCCGATCTGTTGGAGAGCGGACGTGAATATCGTCTGATCCTGGAAGTGACAGCGGACGGGCGGGAGATCTATTATTATGCCCGTGTGCTCTATGCAAAGACCATGTACGCAGACCGGCTGATGTCCTTCGCGCAGGAGTTTTCAGAGGCTACCTATGATCGGGACAAGGCTGCTTCCTTCATTGTCAACTACATCCGCCCGGACGACGCGTCCACCACGACGGATTACTATTATACGACGCTGACATCCAAGTACACCATGTTCACATACGGAAACCTGAATGTGGAGCGCGGCAGGGACGTTACCACCCGCATCACCGAGCTTTCTCCCACGCAGATCTCTGTCATGCTGGAATATGACATCCGCATTGAAGACGACGATACCTGGAAGAACTACTCCGTTTCGGAATTCTTCTGCGCGCGTTTTCGTTCGGAAAAGGTGTATCTGCTGGATTATTATCGTACACTGGAGCAGAAGTTCAGTGTGGAAATGGCGACCAGTGAGAACGGCCGTATCGGCCTGGGCATCGGAAGCGGAGAGACGCAGGTCAAGAACTCCGATGACCGTACCTTCACGGTATTTGTTGAAAACCGCAATATCTGGAGCTACAACAGCAAACTGAATTCCATGAGCCTGATCTTCAGTTTTCAGGATGATCAGGACACCACCGGCCGGTCTGAATATGACCATCATGCGGTCCAGGTCGTTCGCGTGGAGAATGACGGATCCGTGGACTACATGGTCTATGGTTATATGAACCGCGGCAGTTATGAAGGCCAGGTGGGCATTTGTTTTTATCGTTATGACGCCAAAAACAATGCCACGGAGCGGCTTTTCTTCATGCCGGTATACCAGTCGGAGCAGATGCTGATGACCGACCTCGGTACGCTGGCGTATGTCAATGATGAGGATGTCTGCTATCTTCGTTACGGTGACGGTATTTATTCCATTGACCTGAATTCCGGTGAGACTGTTGAAGTCTCCATTCGCGCTTACCCCGGCATGTACGCCATGAATGAACGCGGAAACGTTGTTGCATGGCAGGAGGGCGATAACCTGACCTATCCCGAGCGTCTGGTCATTCTGAACATGGATTCACAGACAACCATCGTCGTGGACGCGGAGGAAGGGGAGTATGTGAAGATCCTGGACTTCATCGGCGATGACATTGTCTACGGTTTTGGCCATGAAAAGGATTCCGTCACGCTGGCAAACATTGACACGCAGCAGCTTCTGACACGCGTGCTGATTGCTTCCACAGATGAAAAACTGAAGATCCAGCAGGAATACCGCGCGGATAATTTTTACATTCTGACGGCGGAAGTGCGGGATAACCGCATCGCCATCAAACGCGGACGCAAGAATGACATCGGTACGCTGAAGTCCATGGAGGACGATGTCCTTCTCCTGACACAGTCATTGTACGCGGAGCCTGAAAAATCCATGCTCATGAGCCGCACTTACGGCGATCTGAAGACCGGTTATTACATCCAGATCGGCACGAGTTCCAACACGGATTCTCAGTTCTCCACCGTTGTGCCGCGTTACGAATCGGATAAGGAAGTCAATGTCATCCGTCTCACGCATCAGCAGACCGACGTTTATTATGTTTACGGATATGGCCGCCTGATGCATGTGGAGTCGGAGATCAACCGTGCCATCGATGAAGCTTTTGAGGTCTTTGGTGTTGTTGTGGATGATGAAATGAATTACCTCTGGACCCGCGGCACCCGTGACCTTGTCAAGACCATTTCCATTCAGCCCTTTACCGCGGAAAACGAGGAAGGCACGCTGGCGGCGTCCCTCCGGATCCTCTGCGCACAGGAGGGCATGCAGCTTCCGAATGTGGAGCAGGATCTGGAGAACGGCAAGAGTCCTTACGATATTATTGACACCGCGCTGGGTGGGGAGGCTTCCGTCAATCTGTACGGCTGTACGCTCTCCGAGGTACTCTACTTTGTCAACCTGGGCCATCCGGTCCTGGCCATCACCGGCGACCGCGAGGCCGTGATCATCAGGGGTTACGATACCACATCCGTTAATGTTTACTTCCCGGAGACCGGAGAAACGGAAACGCTTCTCATGGACATCGCCTCTCAGTATTTTGAGCGCTTCGGCAATTCTTTTGTCAGCTGCAGGTAAGAACATGAATTATATTTTTGATTTTGGAAATGTACTGGTACGTTTTGATCCGGAACTCATCATGGCGCATTTTGCGCCGATCGGCTGTGATGAAGACTCCATGCGCCAGGCGGCGGCGGTGATCTTTGACCGTAAATACTGGGACGAGCTGGACCGCGGAACCGTTACAGAAGAGGAGATCCTGCCGGAGATCCGGAGCCGGATCCCGGAAGAATTCCACGAAACCGCATGGACGGTACTCACCCACTGGTATGAGGTGCTTCCGGAGATTCCCGGCATGCGGAATTATCTGAAAAAACTGAAGGAAGACGGGCATAAGCTGTATCTTCTTTCCAATATTTCCGTCCGTTTTGAGGAGCATTACCGGGAGGTTCCGGAGCTTAGTTCCCTTCTTTCAATGTTTGACGGAATCGTCTGTACCGGTAAGCTTCATATTGTGAAGCCCTCTCCGGAAATCTTCGCGTATATCCTTGAAAAATACAATCTGGACCGCGCGGAGTGCCGTTTTACCGACGATAATCCGGCCAATGTCATCGCCGCGGAAAAGGCCGGAATCCGAAGTGATCTTTTCAGCGGATGCCCGCTTCTGAAACCACGGAAAACATTCTTTCCATGATCGAGGACGGGACTTTTGTTCCCTATCATAAGAGCGTGATCCTGATGATGTTTGAAAACCGCACCCGTTTTGGTGCACATACCGTGAACTGACATGATGAACCGAATCGAGATCCGGGACTTTGCATCGCCGGAGCTTTCCGTCTATGCATCGCTCTCGGAAAACCAGTTAAAAACCATATATGAACCCTGTGACGGGCTGTTCATTGCGGAGAGTCCCAAGGTCATTACGCGGGCCATTCAATCCGGCTGCGAACCGGTATCGTTTCTTTCGGACAGCAGCAATCTGAACGGAGAAGCGAGGGAGCTTTTAGAAAACGCAGGCGATGTTCCCGTTTACACCGCGCCGGACGCGGTCCTTTCCACGCTTACCGGGTTTCATCTGACCCGCGGTCTCTTATGCGCCATGAAACGTCCGCATCTCCCGGATGCCGCAGATCTGATCCGGAACGCGCATCGGGTGGCTGTCCTTGAAAATGTGGTCAATCCCACCAATGTGGGTGCCATTTTCCGCAGTGCCGCCGCGCTTGGCATGGAGGCGGTGCTTCTGACGCCGTCCTGCAGTGATCCCCTGTATCGCCGGTCTGCGCGTGTCAGCATGGGAACGGTATTCCAGATCCCCTGGACCTATCTCCCGGAAACGGACGGGAGGAAGGACCGGACGGACATGGCGCTTTTAAAGACGATGGGGTTTAAGTCCGCGGCCATGGCTCTCAGGACGGATTCCTGTGCGGTGGATGATCCACGCCTCAAAGCAGAAGACAGGCTGGCGGTCATCCTCGGTAATGAAGGTGACGGTCTGACCGATGAAACGCTGGATGCCTGTGACTATACCGTCTGCATCCCGATGACAAACGGTGTGGACTCGCTGAATGTTGCAGCGGCCAGCGCAGTTGTTTTTTACAGTCTCTCCGGAAGGAACAAGGGAGGATCAACATGAAAAGTGCTTACAACAGAACCGGTTTTTCGCTCCTTGCCCTGAACGGCATGATGATCCTCGGTCAGATCGTTGGCGCAGTGATCGCTGCACTGGGAAGCATGCTGCATTATTTCATCAAAGAACCACTGGCATACATGATGGATCTGGAGCAGCTGGAGCAGGCGATGGAAAACGCGTCCCCGCTTGAGACCCTGCGCCTGATCGGCGGCTTTATCCAGAATGCGGACCTCATTGTCTGGTGTTTTGTGGGACTTCTCGCGGGTTCTTTTGCGGGGTCGCTTCTGGGCATCCTCATTATGCGTAAAATCACGGCTCGGACACGGATCGCGCCGGAAACCCTGCGGAAACTGACAGCGCGCGAGGTGATTGCAGTGGTCTTCATGGCATACGGTCTGTGGGGTATCGGCGCGGCGGTCGGCAACATTACCGTGTTTTTCGGGCTGGAGGTGGAAAGTGCCGGACTGTCGGACATTGCCGGAAAAGGGATCTACGCCTATTATCTGTACGCGGTCCTCGGCGCTCCGATCGTGGAGGAACTGGCTTTCAGAAAAACACTGATCGACGCGACCGGCCATTACGGTTCTGTCGTTTCGGCCTTTGTGACGGCCATGCTGTTCGGCCTGATGCACGGAAACAGTGCGCAGTTTCTGCTGGCTTTCAACATCGGCCTGCTGTTTGCCTGCATTTACCGCTATACCGGCCGCATCCTGTATACGATCCTTTTACATGGCATGATCAATCTGACGGCCACCCTGCCGGAACTGTTTGCGATCTTCGGTGTGGATATCTGGTTCTACTGGAATTACGCGGTACTTGTGCTGGTCGGCGTGGGACTCATTGTGGCATTTGCCATGAAGAATCACCCGATGTTCCGGCTGGAACGGCCGGACATTCCGGACGCCAACCGTCAGACCTTCCGGAATCCCGGAATGCTGATCATGTGTATCGGCGCCCTTATTCAGATCCTTCTGGTGGATCTTTTCAATTTTTACAATAACCGGATGCTCATCGGAGATGATCGGGTCTATCTGATGCTGATCCCGATCGTTCTGTCTGCGGTCATCGTGATCGTACTCATGTGTACCGTCGGACGTCGTCAGAAATATTCGGACTATGAAGAGACGGAGATCCTTCAGGTCCTGATATAAAATACCCGGGGGCGGCAGAAATGCTGATCCCAAACCGGTCACAAACTGATACTGTAAACCTGATGAAAGGACTTTAACATGAAAAAACAGGCAATTCTCATCATGACGGACACGCAGCGCTGGGACATGGTGGGCTGCTACGGCAACCCCTCCATCAACACTCCCTGCCTGGACGCTTTTTCCGAGCGTTCCATGCGTTTTGAAAACGCTTACACCTGCCAGCCGGTCTGCGGCCCGGCGCGTTCCGCGCTCTTTACCGGACTGTATCCGCATTCCAACGGCAGCTGGACCAACAGCATGGCGCTTTCCGCCAATGTTCACACCGTCGGCCAGCGTCTGACCCCGAACAACGTGCACTGTGCTTACATCGGCAAGTGGCACCTGGACGGCGGCGACTACTTCGGCCTGGGTATCTGCCCCGACGGCTATGACCCGGAATACTGGTATGACATGAAGTGCTATCTGGATGAACTGACGCCGGAAGAACGTTATTTCAGCCGTCAGCCCCAGTCCTCCGATATCCCCGGCGGCATTACACGCGAGTTTACCTATGCGTCCCGCGTGACAAAGCGTGCGATCGATTTCATTGAAAAACACAAGGACGAGGATTATTTTCTGGTGGTATCTTATGACGAACCCCATGGTCCGTTCCTGTGTCCGCCGCCGTATAATACCATGTTTGACGGCTATGAGTTCCCGCGCTATGAAAGCCTGGACGATACGCTGGAAAACAAGCCGGCGTCTCAGAAGGCCTGGGCAGGCCCGGCACTGACCGAGCCGGCACCGGATTCCATTACCGGCGATGAAGTCCGCCGTTATCTGGGATGCAATGCTTTTGTGGACAGCGAGATCGGCCGCGTGCTGGATGCAGCAAAAAAGGATGCAGAAGACGCGCTGGTCATCTATACGTCCGATCACGGCGACGCCATGTCAGCGCACCGTCTGTGCGGCAAAGGCCCGTGCTTGTACGATGAAGTGACGCATATTCCGATGTTCATCCGCTGGCCGGGTGTCACGGAGGACGGCGCGGTATTCAAAGCGCCGGTCAGCCACATCGACCTCACGCCCACTGTACTGGATTTCTTTGGTCTTCCCGAAGGCCGCTGGATGGACGGTACGACGCTGCAGCCGGTCTTAAAAGGCGAAAAAGAGGCCCATCCGGTGTTCATGGAATTCAGCCGGTATGAGATCGACCACGATGGTTTTGGCGGTTTCCAGCCCCTTCGAGGCGTGTATGACGGCCGTTATAAGATGACGATCAACCTGATGTGCGAGGACGAGCTTTATGACATGCAGGAGGATCCGCATGAAATGAAGAATCTGATCCTGGATCCCGCTTACCATGATGTGCGTAACCGGCTTCATGACGAGATCCTGAACTGGATGAATGAGACCCGCGATCCGTTCCGCGGTTACTGGTGGGAGCGGAGAAGCTGGAGAGAAGATGCGCGGCCGGCCACCTGGGACTATACCGGCATGACCCGTCAGCGTGAAAACGAAGAGTTTGAGAGCCGCCAGCTGGACTACACCACCGGCCTGGAAATGGAACAGGCGGTTCGTGCAAAGGACGCCAATACCGTACTGACAAAAAAGAAAGAGTAAACGATAATACCGTGCTGATAAAGAAGAGAGTAAACGAAGAATACCGTACTGATAAAGAAGAGAGTAAACGGTAAAAATAAAGACATCACCGGAAGGAGGTATCATGATTCAGAACCCCATCATCCCGGGCTTCAATCCGGATCCCTGCATCTGCCGCAAAGGCGATGCGTACTACCTTGCAACCTCTACCTTTGAGTGGTTCCCCGGTATTCCAATCTATCGTTCCTATGATCTGAAGAACTGTTTGAGAGCCGCCAGCTGGACTACACCACCGGCCTGGAAATGGAACAGGCGGTTCGTGCAAAGGACGCCAATACCGTACTGACAAAAAAGAAAGAGTAAACGATAATACCGTGCTGATAAAGAAGAGAGTAAACGAAGAATACCGTACTGATAAAGAAGAGAGTAAACGGTAAAAATAAAGACATCACCGGAAGGAGGTATCATGATTCAGAACCCCATCATCCCGGGCTTCAATCCGGATCCCTGCATCTGCCGCAAAGGCGATGCGTACTACCTTGCAACCTCTACCTTTGAGTGGTTCCCCGGTATTCCAATCTATCGTTCCTATGATCTGAAGAACTGGGAGCTTTACACGCATGTTCTGACAGATGATGAACAGCTGAACTTAAAGAATCTGCCCTCTGCAAAGGGTATCTGGGCTCCGTGCCTGACCTACTGCGAGGCTGAGGACCAGTTCTATGTCATCTACGGCGTCATGAACAACATGAATGCGCGTTATTTTGATGTGGACAACTATCTGATCACCGCAAAAAACATCGAGGGTCCGTGGAGTGAGCCTGTATATCTGCATTCCGCAGGCTTTGACGCGTCCATTCTGCACGATGATGACGGCAGAAAGTACATAGTATCGCTGGAGTGGGAGACCCGTAAAGGTTATGAAGAGCCCGGTGTCATCTGCCTGATCGAGTATTCTCCGGAAGAAAAGAAGGTCATCGGCTACCCCAAGCGCATCTGGCGCGGCGGTACGGATCGCGGATGCATCGAAGCTCCGCATCTGACCAAGAAGAACGGCAAGTACTATATCATGTGTGCAGAGGGCGGTACCGGTTACAATCACTGCGTTACCATGGGCCGTGCGGACAATGTATGGGGCCCGTACGTCGGTGATCCGGAGAATCCGATCATGACCGCTGTTCCCACGCCGTCTTATGAGCGTCACGATCCGGACCATTTAAAGCCCAGGTACTTCAATCCGGACAATCTTTTACAGAAGGCCGGTCACGGAAGCTACGTGGATCTTCCCACCGGTGAGACTTATCTGGTACATCTGTGTTCCCGTCCCTTCGTGCCGGAACTGCGCTGCACGCTGGGTCGTGAGACCGCCATCCAGAAGATGGAATGGACGGAGGATGGTTGGCTTCGCAAGAAGGGCGGCGGCCGTCTGGCTGATGCGTTCTGTGAAGAGAGCATGCTTCCCGAGCACCCGCTGCCGGTACTTCCGGAGCGTGATGATTTTGATTCGACCGAGCTCCGCAAGACCTATACATCACCGCGTATCATGCCGAACCGCTTTGTGGATCTGACTTCCCGTCCGGGTTATCTGCGTCTTAGTGGTCAGGAATCGCAGTCTTCCATGAACCGGGTGAGCCTGCTCGCACATCGTCTGACCTCCGTCTATGCGCAGGTTACCACAAAGATGGAATTCAAGCCGGAGGTCTATCAGCATAATGCCGGTCTGATCCTGTATTACGATAACATGAACTCCGCTTACCTTCGCAAGTATCCGTCTGAGACGCTGGGACAGAGTGCCATCGGCATAATTCAGCTGGAGAACGGCGAAAAGACGGAGATGCTGGATACCCGTACGCCGGTGGACGATGGTCCCATCTGGTTCCGTCTGAATATTGAAGGACGTCGTTCCTGGTTCTCTTACAGTACGGACGGCGAGAATTACACGAAGATCGGTCCGGATTTTGATACGACCAGGTATTCCGATGAATACTGCAAGTACGGTGAATTTACCGGGGCGATGGTCGGCCTGATCTGCGTGGACAGTGTGAAGCACGAGAAGTACGCGGACTTTGACTTCTTCGAGTACTGTGCGGATGAGACCAGGAACGTGGAATGATTTGTGACTACGGGTGACAACGGGGACGTTTCATAGTGGCAACTTTTCACGGGCAGAGCCCTGAGGACACACCCGCGGTTCCTGCGGAACACGTTCCCTCGTCTCCGTCTCGGCTTTCGTGTGTCCCGGGACGTTTCATAGTGGCAACTTTTCACGGGCAGAGCCCTGAGGACACACCCGCG
>CAMGCK010000001.1 GCA_946040795.1 uncultured Lachnospiraceae bacterium | reverse complement strand
ATATTATATTAATACAAATACAAAAATCAAACCATTATAACCGCAAAATATCGACTGCTATTTTTCAGGACATCCATCATCGGAAGCCGCTCACGGCAGCATTTCCGGGCAAAAAAAGCGTCTGCTTATACTTCGCTCCGCCGACATCCGGTAAGAAGTTTGTACATGCTAAGACGCTTTTTATCGTCGGCCCTCATCCTCCGTGGGATTCCGGACCGCAAATTATTTCAGCAGCAGTCAGTTAAAACGGTTGAAGAACCAGTCGAAAAGGGAATCAAAATCATCCATGTTCGGAGCTGTTTCCTGCTGGCCGTCTTCCTGGCTGTCATCCTGATCCGGAACGGTTTCCGGTTCGAGCGGCTGCTTTTCACCCGGAAGAAGTTCCGCATCCGGTTCCTGCGGCACAAGCCCATCGGAGATCTCCGAATAACGAGCCAGTGTAACATCAATAACAATTTCCTTGAAGGAGCGGCCTTCCGGACGTGAGATCGTCAGTGAAACAGTCTCACCGGCCGGATGTCTGTTGACCTCTTTCTTCAGTCCATTCATGCTGGTGACCTTCTTGCCGTCCACCGCAGTGATGATGTCGTAGATCTGAAGGCCGGACTTTTCAGCCGGTGATCCTTCGCTGATACGGGTGATGGACACGCCCTCCGGATAACCGTAACTGGTCACATAAGTGGATGTGACGGATTCACCGGTAATGCCAAGATATCCCTGATCCTCTTCTGCAATGGTCACCTGATTCATCAGGTCTTCAATGATTTGCTCAGCAGAGGTGATCGGAATGGCAAAGCCCATGCCCTCAACCGATGTATCGGAGGTCTTCGCGGAATTGATGCCGACAAGTTCACCGTTTGCATTGAACAGGCCGCCGCCGGAGTTGCCCGGATTGATGGCTGCGTCTGTCTGAAGCAGGACGCGGGTAATATTGTCGATGGTAACTTCACGATCCTTCGCGCTGACGATGCCGGTCGTTACAGACTGGCCGTATCCCAGCGCATTGCCGATGGCAATGACACCGCTGCCGACCTTGATGCTGTCGGAGTCACCGATGACGGCGATCTTAATAGTGTCCTTGGTCTCCTCGGAGATATCGGAAAGCTTGACAACGACGACCGCAAGGTCTGCCTCGCTGTCCGTTCCCTTGATAACCGCATCGGCCGTAGTACCGTCGGAGAACTGCACAGTCAGTCCCTTGGAGGCAATGGTGTAACTGGTATAACGGCCGGAATTGTCCACCACGTGATTGTTGGTTACGATAAGCAGTTCCTCATCGTTCTCTCCGATGATGACACCGGAGCCGCTGGCCGTGGTCTCTTCCGTACGCTGGCCGGAACTTCCTCCGCCAAAGTAGAAATTGTAGGGGTTGAAATTACCGCTTGTGGTGTATTCCAGATTATCGGTAATGGCTACAACACTCGGCATGACATTTTCCACGACTTCTGAAACATCCAGACAGGTCGTCTTTGCGGAAACGTCCGTGCTGCCGATCCCTGAATCATTTTTGATGAGCGTGGTCGTCTGTTTATTGCCTTCGTTCTTATCCGGCATCTGCTCCGTCCGGTTGACGGCGCTGTCCTGATTATCCGAGGTCACAGTCTCCTTGACCGTATTTGATGTAAAATGATCCCGAATCTTACGAACCTGATGAACGGTGAACCAGGTGCTGGTTCCCAGCACGGCAACGACCGCAAGCGGAATGAGGATCTTGGCTGCCAGATGTTTCTTGGGTTTACCGCCCTGTGCGCCGCCCGGCTGTGAACCGTTTCCGTCAAAACCGGGGATGTCACAGGAACGATCAGCGTGCGGCTGTCCGTTGTTTGAAAAGCCGGTGCTGCTGCCGTGGCCGTTATTCGCATAACCGCTGTTATTACCATTGCCGTTATAGCCGGCGCTGCCACAACCTTCGTTCGCGTTTTCAGCGTTATTTGCGTTATTACCGTATTTGTTTTCTTCAAAATCGTTGTTTTCAAAACCTTCCATAATTTCCTCCGTGCCCCGGTCTTTTCGCAGGACCGCTGTAATTATCTTACGTTACACACTATATCGGAAAATTGTGACGAGAATGTGTTGAAAAATCATAAAAAAAGTGACGAAAAACAGAACACCCCCGAAGACCGTGAAACCGGCTTCGGGGGCTGAAAAAATCCGTCTTCTGCTCAAACTGCCTGTATTTCTGTCATCAGGCTTCCCTGAACATCCTACATTATAAACCGTTGGAATCCAGATACATCTGATAACTGATTTCCTGAACGAACTGGCTGGTCTGATAATCATCATCATCAAACAGGAACTGATGAAGCGTCTTGACTTCCTGGTTGAAATCTGTGGCAACGACCGGATCCAGGACCGCATACTTACCGGGATAATTGCCAAGATATTTATTGGACTTATACGTCAGCGGGAACTGCGCGGAACCGACAATATTATAATTGCCGATCTCGGCCGCGGTATAAATGACTTCCGGCAGAGACAGGTTGGTCTTAACATTGGAGAGACCCGTCTGTGCAACATTGATGAGACCGGTAAGATCGCCGGCAGCTGCCATTCCTTTGGCCTTCTGCAGCATTTTTCCGATGACTTCGCGCTGATTCGCTGTACGGCCGGGATCATTGTAACCACCGGAACGGATACGGCAGAATGCAACCGCCTGAGTACCGCTCATGTTATACGTACCGGGAGATGAAAGCTGCGGAGCCCAGATGCCGGTATTTTCATTAACGGTGGTCAGGTAAGCATTGAAGTAAGAAAGGATGGTGCTGTTCGGGATGGTGATTTCAACACCGCCCAGCTGGTTGATGCAGGTCGCTACGCCGTACCAGTTGACGATGACATATTCATCGATGTCCAGACCCAGATTTCTGTTGACCATGGAAACAGTGTCGGAAATGCCGGAAGTACAGAACTGCGCATTGGCCTTGTCATAGGCCTTGCCGCTCTCCTGGCGCATGATGCAGTCACGCAGGATGGATACCATCTTAATGTCACCGGTAGCATTGTTGATGCTGACGATGATCATGACATCGGACTGTACGCCGTCGTCAAAACTGAACTGGGAACGGGCATCCAGACCAACGACCAGAATGTTGCGGTAACCGGTCTGATTGGTCTCCACCTCGATTTCTTCCACACTGGTACCGATGACCTCGTTCTCCTCATTCGTGACATCCACGACCTGGGTGACCTTAGTCGGTTTCTTCTGCGGTGAGACCGTCGTTTCTTTATATACGCTCGGGTCCAGTTCCTCGTAATTATAGGAATTCAGTACGGACACACCGTAGCAGGTAATACAGAGAACCATGCACAGAATCGCTTCCACCATGACGATGATCACATTTCTTCTGCGCTTTTTCATCTTCTGCTCTTCTTTTTTTCTCAGTCTTCTTTCGCTCGGACTACTGATCATAATTCACCTCATCCACCTGTCAGTATGCGTTCTTGTTGATAAATCCTTTAAAGAACGTAAGGAACAGGATCTTAAAATCAAGTCCCAGGGACCAGTTCTCGATATAATAAATATCGTGATCGATACGGTCCCGGATGGAAGTATCTCCGCGAAGGCCGTTGACCTGTGCCCAACCGGTCATGCCGGGACGCACCTGGTGCTTGACCATGTAGCGCGGAATCTCTTCCTTAAATTTTTCCACAAATTGCGGACGTTCCGGACGCGGGCCGATGAGACTCATCGAACCGGTCAGCACATTGAACAGCTGCGGCAATTCATCAATACTGGTTTTGCGGATCACTTTTCCGACACCGGTCACACGCGGATCGTTCTTTTTGGTCCACTCTTCTTTTTCATCTTCATCACGCTGTACGCCCATGGAACGGAACTTATACATCATGAAAGGTTTGTTGTGAAGTCCCACTCGTTCCTGCTTGAAAATCACCGGTCCCGGTGAACTGAGTTTTACCAGAATCGCCGTCACCAGCATTACCGGTGAGAACAGGATGATTGCAAACAGGGATCCAAAGATATCCACTGTCCGTTTCATGAAAGCATTCAGGATATCATTCAACGGAACCTGACGGACATAAATGACCGGAAGGCCCACCAGATCCTCCGTATACGGGCGGGTGGACATCAGATTGCCGTAATCCGGCACGAACTTGGTCATGACGCCGGCTTTTTCACAGGCAGCAACCACTTCTTCCAGCTTTTCATATTCTCTCAGACGCAGCGTCACAAACACCTCGTCGATCACATTCTTTTCCAGGATCGCGGGAAGGTCCGCCACAGTGCCGATGACCTTGAATTTCTTATACATCGTACCTGCAGGCTTCTTATCATCCAGCACGCCGTAAATATCGTAGCCCCAGCGCGCGTTCTGCAGAACGCGGTCCAGAAATGCTTCGCAGCTTTTGGAATAGCCCACGACCAGAATATGCTTCTGGTTAAAGCCCTTCTTACGGAACTGGACGACGATGATCCGCAACAGGTTGCGCTGCAGCACCATCGCAAAAGTATTGATCACACCGAATTCAAACAGAAATTTTCTGGAGAAATAGGTGTTATACCGCGGGATGAGCAGCCAGAACACAACTACAATAAGAAGCACAGAAAGCAGGTTGCTTCTGAAAATGTCAAAAGCTTCTTTCCGGCGCCCCGTGACGCGCATCGGCCGGTAAAGATGGGCCAGCGCATAAAAGATCATATGTGTCGGTGCGATATAAAGAATGGCACGGCAGTAATCCTCTTTTGTGACGATACTGAACACGCCGCTGAAAATCGACCCTTTGGGCAGAATGAAGAAAAAGAACCAGTATGTTAAAAAATAGGCTGCAACAACGGTCAGCAGGTCCAGAACGAATCTGAGACGATTGAGCTGCTGCTGATTATCCTTGATCACGGTTCACTCCTTTATCAGTCATCATTAATGCCTTAACATCATCATGTCATTATATCATAAATAACGCCGGATTTCAAGCAATCGGATATTCCCCGCGGTTTCGCCTCTGTCAGCGTCCCAGACGCCGCTTTAAAAACTCCGCCACGTAAATAAACGTGTTGCCGATGAGCTGGCACTCGATGGCCATGTAATTGCCCGCATGCTTCCATGTATACGGTACTGCATGCGTATTCTTTCGCTGCTCTCTGCCTTCCCGGATGCCGGCATCATAGCTTTCAGCATATCCGTTTTTCACAAAGAAGCGGCGTTTCACCGCGCGTCCCACATACAGCGGAAACGCATTCAGCACACGCTGCACCGGGGACATGTTTTTATATGCCAGGAAAATTCCGTTTCTTGCGGAGATCTTAACCTTGAAATCACTGTACTTGGTGGCGCCGGACGCTCCGGATCCCACGTGATAAACAACCGCTTCCGGTGTATACCAGTTCTCATAGCCGTAGATCTTCGCGCGGTAACCCACATCGATATCTTCCAGATACGCAAAATGCATCAGATCAAACAGGCCGATCTCGTCAAAAACCGCTCTTCTGTATATTGCCGCGCCGGCACAGGCTGAAAACACCTTGCATGGCTTCAGATAACGGGGATCGGTGACCTTCTGGCCCACACCGCGCTGGAAGCCCCAGCCCAGGATCGTATAAAGATCACCCGCGTCATCCAAGATGTCCCGTTCACGGTAATTGATCATGCGGCTGGATACAGAAAAGATCTTATCGCTTTTTTCAATGGCTTCCACCATTTTCCGGACAAAGGAAGCTTCCACTTCCACATCATTGTTCAGAAGAAGCACATACGGCGTTTTACAGCGGGTAATACCTTCATTGACACCGCCGGAAAAGCCCAGATTCCGTTCCATGACTTCCACCTGCATCTCCGGATAATTTTCCCGGATGAAAGCCACACTCTCATCCTCGGAAGCATTATCGATGATCAATGTTTCAAAGCAATCCGTATCCTGCGCTCTGAGCGAGTCCAGACAGATCTTCAAGTAGCGCATTCCGTTCCAGTTCGGAATGACCACAGTTACTTTTTTCATATAAGGTCCTTTACAGTTTATACTGGTCGCAGATTTCCTGCATGGGGCCCTGCAGACGTACGGTACCGCCGTCCAGCCATACCACGCGGTTGCACATTTCGCGGATCTGATTCATATCATGAGAAACGAACAGCACCGTAGTTCCGCCACCCATCAGTTCCATCATGCGCTTACGGCTCTTTCGCTGGAAATTTTCATCGCCAACGGCCAGGATCTCATCTACGATCAGAATCTCCGGCTCCACCACCGTAGCGATGGAGAACGCCAGACGCATGATCATACCGCTGGAATAATTACGAAGCGGCATGTCAATGAATTCATGCAGTTCGGAAAAATCCAGGATCTCATCGTATTTTTCATACAGGAATTTTTTCTCATAACCGAGGATCGCGCCGTTTAAGAAAATGTTTTCGCGGCCGGACAGATCCATGTCGAAGCCGCTGCCGAGTTCCAGCATGGGGACGATGTTGCCGTGACGCTCCACATCGCCCTTAGTGGGCTTCATAATTCCGGATATGATCTTCAGGATGGTACTTTTACCGGCGCCGTTGCGTCCGATGATACCGAGTACATCACCCTTGTAAACATCAAAACTTACATCATGCAATGCATAAAAATCCTTGAACTTCAGGCCGCCGGAGAAGAGCTTTGTAAAAGTCTCCTTCAGGGAACCCGAATGGTCCTCTTCCATACGGAAGCGCATGGAAACATCATGCACGCCGATCATCAACTGTTTATCTTCTGCCATATCGACTCCCTTACAGATAAAGAATGAATTTGTCCTGAACCTTCTTGAACATCAGGAAACCGATGGTAAAGATGCCCGCGGAAAACAGGATGCAGATGCCGTACTCGGAAAACGCCGGCGAGGTGCCTTCCAGAATGATGGTACGTACAAAGGAAATATAATGATACAGCGGGTTGAACTGCATCAGCTTGACAAGCCATGCAGCCTTCTCTTCAAACATAGACAGCGAATAGATGATGGGGGTTGCATACATCCATAAAGTGGATACAAATCCCCACAGGAATTCGATGTCATGGAAAAATACCATCAGGCTGGACAGGAAGAATCCCATGCCCATACAGAACACGATCATGAACACCAGACCGAACGGAAGAAGCAGGACTGCCTTGCTGATGTACAGATGCGGCGTGCTGAACAAGCCGTACACAAAGGTCACCAGAAGGAGCGGGATCATCGACAGCAGAATGTTGATGGACGCGGAAAAAACCTTGGTCAGCGGATAAATATACTTGGGCACATATACCTTGGTGATCAGCGCCGCATTCGATGTGATGGAGCGCATGGACTGTGTGGAGCAGTCATTGAAGCCGTTCCACATGACGATACCGCATAACAGATAGATTGCGTAATGCTCCACATTTCCGCGAATACCCAGCAAATGGCTGAATACGATGTACTGCACGATCATCATGAGAAGCGGATTTAAGAAGCTCCAGAACACGCCCAGCACAGAACGCTTGTATTTCACCTTGAAATCACGGGAAACCAGCTGCTCAATGAGGAAACGATAGCGGTGGATTGTCTGCATGAACTGCATGCCGAATATGCTCTTCCCTTCCGCGTCTTTTTTCAGCGCGGAAAAGAAATACAGCAGGATCAGTCCCAGTACAATGAGAACGATGCCAAAATAAACAAAAATAAAATTCAGGCCTCCTAAGGAGATCTCCGTAAAACGCTCCCACGCGCCCACCGTCAGAAGAAGAACGATCAGCGCATACACAAGAAGGGTATACTTCCGGATGCCTTTCAGATCAACTTTGGTCATAATACTCCTTTATCAGGTGAACTTGAAGGTATCGCTTAAGCCAAGCCACTTCTGATCCTTTTCGGAAATGATGAGCTCCGTGCCCGGCTCGATGGGCCATTCCACACCGATTTCCGGATCACTCCAGAGAAGACCGCCCTCATCACCCGGATGATAGAAATCCGTGCACTTATAAGCAAAGATTGCCGTATCACTCATGACATAGAAACCGTGCGCAAAGCCTTCCGGAATGTAGAACTGCTTCATGTTGTCTTCTGTCAGGACCACACCGAACCACTTGCCGTAAGTCTTGGAATTTGCGCGAAGATCCACTGCAACATCAAACACGCTGCCCTTCAGCGCACGCACCAGCTTGCCCTGCGGGAACTGCTTCTGGAAGTGCAGACCGCGAAGAACGCCTTTAGCGGACATAGACTGGTTGTCCTGAACGAATACCATGTCCAGGCCGGCTTCCTTCATGTCGTTCTGATTATACGTTTCAACAAAATATCCTCTCTCATCTCTGTGTACCGTGGGCTCGATAACGCATAAGCCTTCGATTTCACAGCGCGTAACCTTGATCTGTCCCATGTCATTCCTCCCAATAATGTTTATTCATGCTGCAGAAGACAACAAACTTCTTCGGCAGTTTTTTATAGTTTTTTCCAAGCCGGTATCCCAGATATTTCATGGCGCTCTGCCAGAACAGATACGGGATCCACTGCCACTCGTTCTCCTTTAAAAGATACGATGCCGTCTCACGGACAAGCCTCATGCCCTCTTTCTCCGAAGGTACCTTTTCAAAGATCTCCGGATGATCCGCCTGCGAAACCGCAAGATCAAAATTACGGCGGAACTGCTGCATGCAGGTGAAATTGTGTGAATGTACAACCTCGGCATCGGCCCGGTAAGCAATACGAAGACCGTGCTCGATCACACCGCTGGCATAGATCATGTCTTCATTGAAGATCGTCTTCTTTGTAAATCCCCCCAGTTCTGTGAACCGTTTCCGGTCATACATGGCACAGACATTGGAACAGAAGAAGGTCTTGATCCCCAGCCGTTCCAGATCGTCTGCAGACTTCACAAAGGATTCCGAGGGGTAGTTAAAACTTCTTGTGTACTTTTCGATCAGCCGGCAGTCTTCCCGCGGCAGCTGACGCGCGTATGCGCAGGCCACCAGCGGATCACTGAACGCCTCCAGCAGATTTTCCGTCAGATGATTGTTGATGGGTTCTGCGTCCTGGGTCATAAAGAGCAGGTAATCCGCATCGGAAAATGAAGCACCGAGGTTTCTGGTATTTCCGTGATCGTACTCCGATGGCTTCAGCGTATGAATTTCCACGTTTCCAAAGGAGTCAAAGTCCGGATAGACCGCCTTCTCCGATTCCGTGATCATAATGATAAAGCGGCGCACCGGATGATTCTGCTTTTTCAGCATCCACAGCAGGCGGCGCAGCGCGTCTCCCGGTTTATACGCCGGAATGACCACATCGATGGTTTTTGTATTCTCACTCATTCAGCATTTCCTCAACGACCCGGACGATCCGTTCAAGCGCTTTCTCTTCATCCTCACCATCGCAGACAAAGGAAACCTCATCTCCGTAACGAACACCGGCACTGAGTACCTGAAGGATGCTTTTTGCGTTCCAGGTCTTACCGTTGTGTTCAAATTCAATATGGCAGGAAAACGCTGAAGCTTCCGTACACAGGATGCCGGCCGGACGCAGATGCAATCCGGTCAGGTTTTTAAAAATAACTGTTTTTGAAACCATATGACCTCCTGTTAGTCCTGCGGTTCAGTGGGTTCTTCAGTCTCATCGCCCGCATCCTCAGAAGGTGTCGTGGGTACTGTCGGCTCCGGCGTACTCTCCGATTCCGATGATTCCATTTCACTCTCCGACTCGTCCGGAACATAAAGACTTGTAATCTGAACCGTCACATACAGGTTGTCCGCGTTATCGATGGTATAGCCGGTAATATTCGGAATGATGACCTTCAGGCGGTATGTACCCTCTGTCAGACCGGTCACATCCACGGTCGGCGCAAAGAGATCAGCCGACAGCTGCTCCAGGTCCTCCTTAAAGCCTCGTACGCGTACATTCAGAACACTGTCACGGATCAGATACTCGTTTTCATTATTCATGCCCAGCATCTTCACTTCGCTTGCAGGCAGAACCACCGTATCCGTTTCAAGCTGCTCAACTTCCACATGGACGGTAATATTACTGTCTTCCGCCAGAGTCACACCCTCCGGCAGGTACGGCGAAATGTCGATGGTATAATCCGTGTTCTCGGAAATGCCCTCAATGTCGATGACATCCTTCGGGATATAGATCTCGGAAAGGTCCGCTACCACGCTCTTCAGACCGCGCACCGCAACGGATGACGGTTCTGCTGTACATGTTACATAACGGAAGCCCTTTTCCGGTGTACCGCTGATGCCCTCGATCACGATGTTGACGGTCTTGATCCGCGTCACCGTTGCTTTCAGAATCGCTGTAGTCTGGCTCAGCTTCAGCATGTTGTCCGTATTGGGGATCTCACGTCCATTGGCATCATAAAGCTCCAGTTTGACTTCCTTGGTGAAGTTACCGCCGCCGCTTTCAGAAAGCTCCTGCAGGTTGACAACGCCCTTTACCGCAGCCACACTGGCAAAGCGGGAAAGCGGGCCGCTGACCGTAACATAAGTCGGGTCAAACGTCGTGGAGTTTTCAAGGAAAAGTCCTTCAGCCAGATCATTCTCCGGAAGCAGTTCCACCATGAATTCCTTCTCCAGATATTCATCCATGGAAACCGTGATATTGGGGTCGTTTTTGTTGTATTCCCAGTCCAGGATCGTATCCGTGCCGCCCACCTGAGTGACCGTGATATGCACGCGCTGGCTGCCAAAATCACCGCCGTAATGGTCGATGAGGTCCGCTGTACAGGTAAACAGGTCCGCAGTGGCCTTGGCACGCTTGCTGGTTCTTGTGCTGACCATGATCTGAACCGTATCCGGTCCTGAAAGCATGACCAGATGATCCTTCTCCATCAGTTTGTCCGCGTTCTTGTAAACGATCGGAATGTTCAGCGGTTTCTGCGAAATGGGATCATACTGGTTGGAAAGAAATGCCCAGATCGTAATACCAATGAAGATTGCCACAATTTTCAAGGAAACATTCGTAGTGAAAAAGTCCTTAATTATCTTCTTCATTCGATGTGCCTCCTTTCAGCGTTTCTTTCAGCTTAAGCGCAAGGCTCTTGTCCATATCCAAATCCACATCGCCGATCAGGATCTCCCGAAGTTTTTCGGGCGTGATATTCCGGCTCAGCTGACCGTTTATCGCAACGGAAATAAATCCGGTCTCTTCTGAGGCAATGATGGTGATGCAGTCGGATTTTTCCGAAATACCCAGACCCGCTCTGTGACGCGTACCCAGTTCCTTGCTGATGTTCTGATCATCAGACAGCGGCAAATAGCAGGTCGCGGAAACAATTTCATTATTGCGGATGATGACCGCGCCGTCGTGAAGCGGCGTATTATGTTCAAAGATCTGCTCCAGCAGCGCTGAAGAAATATCGGCATTCAGGGTGATCCCGGTCTCAATGTACTCATCGAGTTCAATGTTCCGCTCCAGAACGATCAGCGCACCCACTTTGTTTTTACCAAGCTGCGCCACTGCGCGGACGATGGCATCCACTGAAGAAGCCGTCAGGCCGTTTCCATTATTTTCGCCAAAGTGCAGGAAGCCGCTGAAAACGTTCTTCTTACCAATCTGCTCCAGCGCGCGGCGAAGTTCCGGCTGCATGATGACAATGACCGCAATCAGCATGGTCCCCAGTGAACTTTCAAACAGATGGGCGATGTTATTGAGGCGGAATACCCGCGCCAGAACGTACGCACCAAGAAGTACCGCAAGACCCTTTAAGAAATTCCATGCCTTGGTCTTCCGGAACCATATGATAATGTAATAGGTGGCTACTGAGAAAATGATCATCTCGACCACACCGCTTAAACTGAAGGTCAGATTAAACGTGCCGATGGTCAATGTGCCGCCTGAAAACTGGAAGAAGCTCTCTTTCAATTATCTCTCCTCCTTTGAACGATCCTCATTTTCCTTGTGAATAAACAGATCATTCATGTCGATATCCACTTCTCTCACCGGAAGAGCATCGGATTCCGTAATGTTCTCCACCTTCTTCTCTGTGAGGGAGATCGTGCGCTTGGGCACGGCTTTTACAAAGTAATAATAATCATCGTCCTCAAAACGGATCTGCTCCGTTCTTTTATAATCCATGCCGATGACAAAGAAGATCAGTAAAAACGCCACGAACGCGCACAGCACCAGTCCGATAAAGAACGCGATATAACTGATCTTGATGGAAAGCGCATAGCTTCCGGCAAAGTAAATGACCGCAAAAGCTAATCCACCGATGACAGAAGAAATATGCGGCGCGTAATTGATTTTGGAACGGCCCAGAATGCTGATGAACAGCATGACGCCGCAGATGGCCAGGATCAGTAAAACCAGACGGCTGCTGGTAAATAGATCGGACAAGACCAGATTGATCCGGCCGATGGTGGAAAGCGTTTCCGTATGCCCTACCAGAACACTGATGTCACGCTTGACGACCACAACCATGCCGTAAACCACGATGCCGAACAGGGACACCAGCACATCTGCCGGCGCGAGAATTAACGCCACCGGAAGAATTGCCGCAGGCACATCCCAGAGAAGGAACAGCAGCGTAAGCGACATCAACCAGCTCTTTCCTGTGCGGAAAACAAAATACAAAAGCATCATCAGGCAGATCAGAAAAACCACGATGAGCGCAACTTCCATTGCCACCGAATAGAATTCAAAGACGATCAGCAGACAACTGATGACCGTAATCGCCGAAACAGGAAGCAATGCAGAAATCAGGGCCATGACTGCAGCAATCACCGGATTGGTCACCACCGGATTATAGCCCGCATTGTACATGATGGTGAGATAAAGACAAAGCGCAAATGTAAATTTTCCCACGCCATCCAGGTAGCGGTCATATTTTTCATAAAAGGCCTTGATGACCTCTTTAGATTTTAATAATCTGTTCATGACTTCTGCTCCTGTTTCTCTTCTTTATCCACAAGATCACTCAGCTGCCGCAGGACGATCTGATACTTCTTCACTTCCTGGCGCGCTTTGACATGCTTTTCGCCGTAATACTTATGCGCAACCATATAATAAATGATCAGCAGTACCACATATCCCAGGATCACGCCTGCCAGAATCAGAAGCATCTCTCCCACGTTCAATACCAGAAGATCATTTGCCATAATGACCAGGAACAGGACCACCCCCACCAACATGGCATATCCGACGGTTGCCGCCACCATGACGATCAGCATATGGTAAAAAATATAATCCTTTCTTCTGAATGAAACGGTCTTCAATGCATTTTTCTGTTCTTTTTCTTCAAAAAGCGCAGCTTTTGTCATCAGATAGACCTTATCCGGATCAACCATAACTCCTCCCCCTGCATCAGGGCATAGTACACCCTATACATAGTTACTTATATCATACCACAAGACATAAAAAAAGGGAAGCCTTTTAGGGCTTCCCTTTTGCATCACATATGTGATCATCTGCCGCAGCAGTGTTTATACTTCTTTCCGCTTCCGCAGGGGCACGGATCGTTTCTGCCAATCTTCTTACCCTTGACTACGGTATTGGCGGTCTTTGCTTCCTTGTACAGGACGGCTCTTCTCTCTTCATCCAGAAGTTCATCCCAAACCGGCAGCGTATACAGCCACTCTGCTTTTGCGAGTACCATGTTCTTGTAAAGCTTTTCCTTGTCATAAGCCAGGGAAAGCTCCGTGGTATTGTCCATGGTCTCGATCGGATTTGGCTCAACCAGTGAATCATTGATACCATCCAGAATACCGACCATGATCATCTCTTCCACATTGAACTTTTCAGCAAGGGTCGGGATGGTGCCGGTAACGGGCTCTTCTGCGTGAAGGATCACATCATAGAAATCCTTTTCCTGCAGGAAGTACGCATTCCAGAATTCGTTATAAGTCTTCTGATCCACATCACTGTTATAAGCGAGCTGTCTCCAGGTTTCTAATAAAGTCATAATATCTCCTTATACCGGGTAACTCTTATTTTCGGTATCTGCTTCGCTGACATCGACCTTGTTCTTTTGTGCATCACGATACTTGAAGAAATCCATGGCTACCTGCGGGAACAGAGCGTAGGAAAGAACATCCTCGTCCTGCTGCTTGTAATCCTTGATTGCTTCTTCGTAAGCGGGAAGCTGCGGAGCGATCAGGTCTGCCGGACGGCAGGTGATGGGTTTATCATCGCCCAGAGCCTTCTTCTGAACTTCCGGATTGAACGGCTTGATGGTCTGACCGAATTCACCATGAAGGATCTTCTTGGTCTCGTTGCTCATCATCTTATAGCGCTCGCCCATAAGAACATTCAGAACGGCCTGCGTACCGACGATCTGTGAGGACGGGGTAACAAGCGGCGGCTCACCAAGGTCTTTACGTACTCTCGGAATCTCCTCAAGAACATCATAGTACTTGTCTTCTGCGTTTGCTTCCTTTAACTGAGAAACCAGGTTGGAAAGCATACCGCCCGGTACCTGATACAGAAGGGTCTTGATGTTAACACCCATGACCTTCGGGCTCAGACGACCGTTCTCCAGGTACTTCTCCTGGATCGGACGGAAGTAATCAGCGATCTCTGCAAGAAGGTTCAGATCCAGACCGGTATCATAGGGAGTACCCTCAAAGGTCTTGACCATAACTTCAGTTGCCGGCTGGGAGGTACCCATTGCCAGCGGAGAGATTGCGGTGTCGATGATGTCAGCGCCTGCTTCAATGGCCTTCATGTAGGTCATGGATGCGCAGCCGGAGGTGTAATGGGTATGGATGTCGATCGGAAGGCTGGTACCCTCACGAAGTGCTTCAACAAGACGAGTAGCTTCGTACGGGATCAGAAGGCCGGCCATATCCTTGATGCATAAGGAATCTGCGCCCATGTCTTCAATTCTCTTCGCGGTGTCTTTCCAGTAGTCCAGGGTATAAGCATCGCCAAGGGTGTAAGCCAGTGCGATCTGAGCAGAGCCTTTTTCCTTCTTGGCAGCCTTTACAGCGGTCTCCAGGTTTCTTAAATCGTTGAAGCAGTCAAAAATACGGATGATGTCGATACCGTTTGCAACGGACTTCTGTACGAAGTACTCAACAACGTCATCAGCGTAGTGGTTGTAACCTAAAATGTTCTGACCACGGAACAGCATCTGAAGCTTGGTGTTCTTGAAGCCGTCACGCAGCTTACGAAGACGATCCCACGGATCTTCCTTCAGGAATCTTAAGCAGGAATCGAAGGTTGCACCGCCCCAGCACTCAACAGAATGATAACCGACCTTATCCATCTTCTCGATGATCGGAAGCATTTCATCGGTGGTCATACGGGTAGCGATCAGGGACTGATGCGCATCACGGAGCACGGTCTCTGTGATCTTGACCGGCTTTTTAGCAATTTCTACCATTATGTCTATCTCCTCTCACGAATATCTTATTTCACACCGAAAATAGCCATGAATGTACCGGCGGCAACAGCCGTACCGATAACACCTGCTACGTTCGGGCCCATGGCATGCATCAGAAGGAAGTTCGTCGGATCTGCTTCCGCACCGACCTTCTGAGACACACGGGCTGCCATCGGAACTGCGGATACACCGGCGGAACCGATCAGCGGATTTACCTTGCCATGAGTCAGCTTGCACATCAGCTTGCCGAACATGATACCTGCTGCGGTACCCAGGCAGAATGCAACAAGACCGAGAACAACGATCTTCAGGGTATCAAACTTCAGGAATGCTTCAGCGGAGGTGGTTGCACCTACGGAAGTACCGAGTACGATAACAACGATGTACATTAATGCGTTGGAAGCGGTTTCTGAAAGCTGCTTCGTAACACCGCAGACATTGAACAGGTTACCGAGCATCAGCATACCGACAAGCGGAGCTGTGGTCGGAAGGATCATACATACAACAATGGTGATGATGATCGGGAACAGAACTTTCTCCAGCTTGGAAACCGGACGAAGCTGTTCCATCTTGATCTTACGCTCTTTTTCCGTGGTCAGCGCCTTCATGATGGGCGGCTGGATGATCGGAACCAGAGACATGTAAGAATATGCTGCTACGGCAATGGGGCCCATGTATTCGGTCTGACCCAGCTTACCGCAAAGGAAGATGGAGGTCGGGCCGTCAGCACCGCCGATGATGGAGATGGCTGCTGCTGCCTTGTCATTGAAACCGAGCAGGATTGCCAGGAAGTATGCACCGTAAATACCGAACTGAGCCGCTGCACCAAGCAGGAAGCTCTTCGGGTTTGCAATTAACGGAGCGAAGTCTGTGGAAGCACCTACGCCCATGAAGATCAGGGACGGAAGAATACTCCACTCGTCCAGGATGTAGAAGTAATGTAATAAACCGCCGGCCTGGCCATCGATAGGTTCTGCCATGATATCCGGATAAATATTGACAAGCAGAATACCGAAGGAGATCGGAACGAGAAGCAGAGGCTCATAGTCCTTTGCAATCGCCAGATATAAGAAGACCAGGGCGATGGCTATCATTAAGTAATTGCCCCAGGAAAGGTTGCAGAACGCAGTCTGCTGGAGCAGATTTCCTAACGTAGTTGTAAAATATGTCATCTTATTATTTTCTCCTCATTAGTTCATGGTAGCCAGAACTGCACCTGCCTCAACGGTCGCACCAACGGTGGTGTCGATGGATGAGATGGTGCCGTCTTCAGCAGCAACGATCTCATTTTCCATCTTCATTGCTTCAAGAGTAAGAACAACCTGACCCTTGGTTACAGCATCGCCAACCTTAGCCTTGATGGCAAGGATCTTACCGGGCATCGGAGCCACGATCTGAATGGAGCCCTGAGCGCCAGCCGGAGCTGCTGCCTTCGGAGCCGGAGCTGCTGCCGGAGCTGCTGCTACCGGAGCTGCGTTCTGGATAACACCAGCGGTGGTGCCTTCCTCTACTGTAACATTGTAAACATTGCCGTTAACTGTAATGGTATAATTCTTCATTTTATTATCCTCTCTTCCATGTCTTTGCTGATGAGACCTTACGAATGGAACGTACTACGATGCCATCCGGTGATGTACCTTCATATGCTGCAATAGCAGCTGCGATAACAGCGATCAGTTCCGTATCGTCCTGTACAGCCGGTGCCGGAGCAGCTGCTGCCTTGGGTGCCGGTGCCGGAGCTGCCGGAGCCTTCTTTGCTTCCTTCTTCTTTGCCATTACGCTCTCAAACTTGTTGATGTACGCAAACAGAGAAATGATGAAGCTGATCAGAATCAGGACTATGAATACGACGCCCATGCCCATCAGAGTATTCAGACCCGCATTGCCCATCTTCTCGCCAAAGCTCTTGACCTTATCAAAACGCGCGGGGTTCGCATCGACAACCTGGTAAGTAGTCTCACCGGTTACGCGGTTTTCAGTTGCGACACCAACCGTGACATCCATGAGGCTCTCCACATCCGCTTCTGAAAAATGGATCAGACCGCGGACCGTGTAAACGCCTCTGTCGACTTCCGTTACACTTTCCGTCTCATAGGAAATATAGGAGCCGTACTGCTCTGCAACTTCCATGAAATTGACGATGGAGTCGTAGTTCATCGGATACTCCGCGTACTGCGGAAGGATCTGAGGAAGAGCGGACTGATTTTCGCCAAGAGAAGTTACGAAGCCTTCTACCATGTCTACCGCAAACTGTTCGGCAGGGGTATATTCAACGGCTTTACAGGAGGAAAGGGCCACACAGAAGACAAGTACGCACACAAGTGCAGCAATTTTCTTCTTTAAATTTTTCATGCGCTCACCTCAATTATTTCGTTCCGTGCTTCTTAAGAGGTGCATCCTCTCTCTTATTGAACAGCATTTCAAGAGCAACCAGAACATTCTTTCTTAAGGTGCTCATGGTGATGATCTCATCGACATAGCCGCGCTTTGCAGCTGCAACAGCGGTCTGCTTTTCATCGAATGCCTTTGCAACGGCCTTCAGGTCCTCACCGCCGATGATCTTTGCAGCAGCGGAAGCATCCATAATGCCGACCTTTGCGCCTTCAACCGCGTAAACGATGTCTGCGCCGATAGACTTGGAATTCATTGCAACATATGCGCTTGCATAAGCATCCTTTAAGATCACGTTGATCTTCGGAACGGTTGCGTTTGCAAATGCGTAAACCAGTTCTGCAGCAGCCTTCGCCATGCTCTTTTCAGCGCAAACGGTTGCAGCGTAGCCCTTGACATTGGTCAAGGTCAGTACCGGAATTTCAAATGCATCACAGAAGTTCACAAAGGAAGCAGCCTTCTTGCAGCCTGCCGGAGACAGGGAGGTTTCAGCGTTTGCAACAACGCCGGTGGTAACACCATCCAGCACGACAAAGCCGGTAACCATGTCCTTTGCATAATCCTTCTTGGTCTCAACGAACTTGAAGCCGTCGGAAATGGAAGCAGCGATGGCACGAACGTCCGTTACGCCTTCCAGTTCAGCGGTCATGCGGTTCAGATCATCCTGAGAGTCAGACACTGCTGCTTCTTCGTTGTTAGACGGAAGAACTGCGATCAGGGCACGAACCTGTGCAAGGATCTCATCTTCACTGCCGATGCCGTCTACCATGCCGGTATTCTCAGCCTGATATGCAGCTGCTGCGGTGTTGCACTTTTCAGCATAGTTGCCGTCCAGGGTGTTCGGTGCGCTGACATAAAGGGAAGCACTCTTCTCCTCCATGTAAACGAAATCGCTCATGCCTGCGGAAACAGCCATACCGCCGCCGCACTTACCGAATACAACGGTGATCTGCGGAACAACGCCGGAAGCCTTGGCCTGTGAAAGGTAGAGGCTGCCAAAACCATCAAGTGCGTCTGCAGCTTCCTCCAGACGAAGACCTGCACAGTCAACAAGTGCGACTACCGGTGCACCCATCTTCATGGCCATATCGTATAATCTGACGATCTTCTTGGCATGCATTTCACCCATGGAACCACCTAATACGCTGGCATCCTGGCTGTAAACATACACTAATTTCCCCTCAACGGTCGCGTAACCAGTTACAACACCGTCACCGGGAGCAGAACATTCCTGCAGCGCAAAATCAGTTGAACGCGCAGTAACCATGGCTCCGATCTCAACGAAGCTGCCGGCATCCACGAAAGCATTGATTCTGGAATTTGCCTGCTTTAATTCATTTGTGCTCATTTCTCCTCCGATCCGCACCACTTGGGTGCACATTTTGGGTAGTAATCCAATTTATCCCATATACTCAAAATAGTATCAAAAAAGCAAGCAAAAAGCAAGTACCAATGTACCTGCCTCTGCTTGCTGTTATGCTGAACTTTATTTCCTCATTTCAATTTTCTTTGTACAAATTGATAGAAAGCGATATTGCCGTCAATTCAGCTGTGTGATCTTATATCCTTCCGATTGACAATATTCAATGAGTCCGGGAAGAATCTGTGCCGTCACGGGATTGGTCATGTGGAAACAGTAGACTGCCCCCGGATGGAGAGCATCCTTCAGCATGGAAAGCGTTGCTTCCGCATCGATCTCCCGCTCCGGATCCGCATCGTCATAGGCCACACTGTGGAAAGCGATCTCATAGCCCATCTGAGACATCAGAACTGCCGATGCCTCCGACCACTGATCATCACAGAAATTGTACTTGGTCATCTTGTAGCCGAATGCCTGCTGCACATAATTCTGCATGTTAAAAGCATCCCGCATCTGGTCATCCAGCGAAAGCGTCGTTACGCCGCCGCTCGGGCAGGTGTAAGACTGGTTGCCGATCTCATGTCCGTCCGTAATCATGCGGCGCACCAGATCCGCGTTGTTTGCGGCATAATAATGTGTGATGTAAAAAGTGCTCTTGATTCTGTAATTGTCCAGGATATCCAGCACTTCACCGGTATGATTGCCCTCCTGACTCGCACGGAACGTAAACGCCACCTTCTTTGTATCCTTGTCTGATGCATAGCAGACGGCATAAACACCGTCTTCACGCATCGTCGTCAGAAATTCATTGACGGCGGCCGGCCGGTTCACCGAGTCACGTTCACCGTCGGTGCTGAATGTCTGTGCGCTGCCATTGACCTCAGCGGCGATCCGGCCCAGATCCTCTCCGGAAAGCAGCGCAATCTCAATACTCTCATCCCGGGCAGCGGTTTCCGGAAGCGCATCCCCTTCACGGATCGTTACTTTTTCTTCCGTTGTCTCTTCCTCTGTACCGTCTTCTGCCGGAAGGATCTCCGCTGCCGGAGTCTCATCCGATGTCTGCGGTGCAGCTGCCTGCCCCGATTCCTGTCCCTTGTCCCCGTGCATGGACTGAAAACCAAAGCTGACAAATGCGATCACGCCGTATAAAAGCAGCGTTATGACGATGGCCGCCGCAAATGACACAGCCAGTATGGTCGTCAGATCGTGTCCATTCTTGTTGTTCGTACTCATAATCCCCTCATTTTTGATCAGTGCGCTGTTACTTCATTCACCGGGAATACCCCGAATTCATACCCGGCTGCGCGTGCCTGGTCGATGAACGCGCCAAGCGCTGCTGTGTTGCTGGATGAAACCGCATGCAGAAGATAGACCGATCCGGGTGCCATATGATCCAGACAGCGCTGAAGCGTTACGGACGGATCCGGCTGATCATCCAGTACATAGTCCCGATGCGCGTAGCTCCAGAATACCGGCGTATAGCCGATGTTGGCCAGCTGTGCCATAGTCAGTTCGCTGGCTTCACCTTCCGGGAAACGGAACAGCTTCATTTCATAACCGAACTGATCATAGACCATCTGATGAAGTCTGGCAATATCGTCTGTAAAGGCCTGCAGGCCCTTTTCATCCACATATTTCGGGAAACCACCCGCCGGATGCGCGCAGGAATGGTTGCCGAGGATATGTCCCTCGTCGATCATGCGCTGTACCAGTTCCGGATCACTGTCCACAAACTGTTTGGTCAGGAAGAACACCACTTTGACATTCTTCTCCTTCAGCGTATCCAGAATGGCCGGCGTGTAACCGGCTTCATACCCCTCATCCATTGTGATATACAGTGTCTTGTCCTGCGTGTTGATGCGGTATACACCGTAATATTTGGAATAAAGGCTCTCGTAGTAATGGATACCGTTCGGAATTCCGTTGGCATCCTTATCATCCCAGTCATTTCCGTAGGGAATGGACTTATTGGAAAGTCCGGTCAGGTCAAACAGTCCGCGGTCTGTGAGCACGCCGCCGTTTCCGGATGGTGCTGCCGTGGTCTCAGGCGCAGTTGTCACAACTTCTGCCGTTGTGGTTTCACCCACCTGACTCTCTGCCTCTCCGATGGACACAAACTCCGCGGAAACATAGCCTTTACGGCCATTATAAGAGATCCGGAACCACTCGCTGCCGGCCTCCAGTACCGTCACCGATGCCCCGTCCGGAATCACTTCGAGAATTGCCGCGTCTGTACCGGGCTCCTGACGGAAATTCAGTGCGGCTGTAACCGTGCCTTCCACTGCAGCGGGTTTCGTTTCCGCTTCCGTTGTCGTTTCTGTGACTTCTGTTGTCACTGCGGCCGATGTGCTCTCCGCCTCCGTTGTGGTCTCGTCTTTGGAACCGCAGCCCGTAAGCAACGCTGCGGCCATAACGACCGCGGCCAGTAATGCTGCTCTTTTCATCATATCGCCTCCTGAAATGGAATGCCTTAACACCAGCAGCAAAGCGGGATCAGACAGAACGGGCTGATACAGCAGTCACCGTTCATGATCTCCGAACGGCCGTACATGCTGCCCATGTCACGATACATGGATCCGCCGTTCTCCAGCTGCTGATAAAAACTTCTGTACTGCATGTTGTTGGGTTCCAGAATCGTTGCCATCTTGGCATCCTCCAGCGCGTTCATGCGATTTCCGAGGCCGTTATTTGCCACGGAACGGAGGAAATACCACTGCGCGTTCCGGAAGGAACTCTCCATGCGGTTCAGTACATTGAGCGCTTCCTGATAATGACCGGCATTGATATAGTTTGCCGCTGCCTGGAATTCAACGGGCGTACTCTGCTCCTGATAGCGGTTCTGTCCAAAGGGATCTCCGCCAAAGGGGCCATACGAATACCGGCCGTAATTTTCCCGGTAGCCATAGCCGCTGCCGCTGCTCTTATGACCGCCGTAGGACTGGCTCGTAGAACCGTAACCGCCGCCGTATCCGTAGCCGCTTCCACCGCCCGAACGCATCTTCTGGATCTCTTCATAGGCCTGCTGGACCTGTTTGAATTTTTCCTCCGCCGCTTCCTTGTTCGGGTTGTTGACATTGGTATCCGGATGATACTTTCTGCTGAGCTTCCGATATGCTTTTTTGATCTCATCGTCCGAGGCGTTCGATGTTACCCCCAGGACCTGATACGGGTCAAAATACATACACTCTCCTGTTACTCCTCACGGCGCTTTTTCACCGCCGCGTAAAACGCGGACCAGACGCCGGAATAAATAATATTTCTTAATATATCACGATATTTGAAAATCGGCAACATCTCAAAATAAGATGCGCAGTCACTCATGACGCTTTCCAGATGCCGACGGACCTTTTCCTCCAGATCCTCATCGTGTGCATACGACGCGTACGGGTTGTAGTTTCCGGTCTTTTCATCCTCAAATACATCGCAGAAGGCGTCGATCAGATAAATGAATTTGCCCAGGGAAAAGAACATCGGCCGGAGATAACGCGAAAACTCATCCTCTTTCAGAAGAAAGACTTCCTGCAGCATCTCTCCGGTGTAATTAGCCGCTTCATCGGGATTGTCACCGGGTTCTTTTTCCCAGGCAGCCAGCTTTTTCATATACTTTTCCACAGCTTCCTTCTGGCGCGGATATGCGTCCGCCGTTTTTTCATATTCCTTCTTCAGAGACTTCACGGCGGCTTTTGCCGCTTTTGAGCCGGAATCCATCGCCCGGTCCCGATAGTTATGATAAGCAAGAAGCAGGTTCATGTCTGCTGCATAATGGAGAGACGGAGCCTGCTTTCGGTCTTTCTTTTTCATTTTTACCGGACAGATCCGGCTGTGAACCGGATCATCCTCTTCGTAAAGCGCATTGTACAGGATCGCCAGGAAGACCAGATCGTATTGCAGGATCAATTCGCTTTTGGCCCCGAAATGAGAACCGAGCGTTTCACAGAGTCCGCAGTAATAGGACTGATAGGACTGGGCGTCTTCCTCCGACAGCTGCTTTTTATAGGGTGTCAGATAACCAAACATATCGGCTCCTTATCAGATGCGGCGGATAAAGGTCTGTCCGCATTTGGGGCAGCGGATCTCCACCCGTTTGCCGCCCTTTCTGGGAACACGGATCTTCTGATGGCAGTTTTTACAGCGGTAAATGTGGAAATGACGGAGCATCTTCAGCTGATTCCAGAACTTGAGGAATTTCTGGTTTTCCTCATATCTGCGGGATATGTTCCGGGACAGCATGCGGACGATGGCAAATACGATGGCCACCGTACTGATCAGAGAAAACAGCCCGCCAAGAAACAGGATCCGACGTGCGAAAACAACATTCAGAATGTCGCATACGATGGCCACGACAAGCAGTGCCATGTTCAGTTGGTCCGAACCGTATCTTCCGGTCATGAAACGACGGAATGCAGATGATAACCGATAAAAAAAGTTTCTCATAGAGCGGCCTCCTTTTTGTAACATCGTAACTATATCACATTTACAGGCACTTGTCATAAAATACACAAAAAGTTCAAATTATCCCGCCAAATCGCCGCAGGCCGCACAGGGTGCGCAAACAAAAGGAACCGCTTTCGCGGTTCCTTAAACAAGAATTTCAAATTACGGCAGAATGTAAACATCTGCGGTATAGCAGCCCGATGCCAGTGCCTGGTCATGCGTCTGCATGTAGATATCAACAACACCGCATGCGGCACCATCGTCCGCGGCAATATATTCTTTGCCGTTAATGAGAAGGCGGGTACCATACGGGATCTGAGCGGTATTGACCGATACCGTATAGCCGGATACCAGCTTCATGCCGGAACTTCCGTGCGCGGCGTAATTGGGGTCATTGGATCCCCAGATACCGCAGCATTTCTGGCAGTGGCAGTAATGCGTAATCATCATGCGGCCGATGTAACGCGCCTGACCGGACGCAGCCGCCTGAGAAGCCGCCGCCTGCAAAGACTCCCGGTAAGCCTGCTCCGCCGCTTCTCTGGAAGCGATGGATGCTGCTTCATAAGAGGACTCCAGCGAACGGGATTCCTCCTCACTGGAAGCAAGGTAGGACTCGTACTGTGCCCACTCTTCTTCCGCCTGTTCCTTAATGGCTATGGACTTTTTCAGATTGTCCGCGATCTCCAGGCTGCCAAAATAAGCTTCATAAGCCTCACCCATTTCATTGTCGTTTCCGCGACCGAGGAACAGGTAATACAAAAGGACCTCATCCTTGTGCACATACAGAGTGTCATACACATCGGAGATGACATGCACCTGATAATAGTCTCCGCTCATGCCGACCGTACGGAAAGCTTCGCCCTTCTGACCGGCCAGAATGGGCACACCGGTATTGTCCGGCTTTTCATACAGCATGGCTTCACTGTTTTCCACCATGACCGCATACGCGACTGAGTCAGCAAGTTCATTGTAAACATCCATGTCCGTCAGAACATAATCCGCACTGACATAACCGATATAACCGTCACATTCGATGGCATACCAGTGACCGACCTTTTCCGTATAGGTCACAACATCGTTGGCGAACAGGACTGACAGGATCTTGCTGTCATTGTCCGGCTCCTCGCGGACGTTCAGATAAAGCTCGACCTTTTCCGTGTCGATGATCAGCTTGTTCTTGAAATAAGCACGAAGTCCGAAATAATTTTCTTCCTGCACGCTCTCTTCCGTTTCCGAAGACTCTTTTCCTGCAGCGGAAAGAGACTCACCCTCTGCTACGGAAGGCGATTTCTCCAGGCGGAAATCCGCACCGTCTGTCGTTGTTTCCGGGTCATAATAAGAGACACCGAACTCGTTGACATGCGCGCTGTTATTACCCTGATGGTTATACACAAAATCGCTGACACCAAAGGAAGCCGCTTCTGCATCTGTCATGTCTTCAGTTGTATTTTTCGTACGGAAACCGGTCACACCGGCCACGACAAGGACGACCAGAATACCGGCCATCGCGACGATTCCGTACTTGAATTTCCGAAACATCAGATCCTCCAAAACGTTAAAAATCGTGTTTGTTACACAAATATTACCTGCATAGTATCACAATTTAATTATTCTGTCAACTTTTACGCTGTCTGGCCGCTTCGTACATCAGAATCGTGGCCGCCATGGCCGCGTTCAGAGACTCCACTTTGCCCTGCATCGGGATCTTGATGTAGCCGTCTGCGGCGTCCGCAAGAGCCGTTGAAAGGCCCTGTGATTCATTGCCGATCATGAACGCCGTAGTGCCCCTGTAATCCGGAACATCGTAATCCACAGCCCCTTTTAAATGAGCCGCATAGCTCCTGCCGCCTTTTTCGCGGATCGCTGAAAGGACTGTTTTCAGATCGTCCGCAATGGCAAATTTCATGCGGAAAAGCGAACCCATCGTCGCGCGGATGACCTTGGGATTGTAGATGTCCACGCATTCACGGTTCATGATCACGCCCGTCACGCCGGCAGCCTCACCGGAACGCAGAATTGTTCCCAGATTGCCCGGGTCCTGCAGATTCTCGAGCAGAATATAAAGACCGTCTTTTTCTTTTAAAAGGTCCTCCACGCTGTAACGGAAGCTTTCCACGACAGCCAGAACGCCCTGCGGGGTCTTGGTGTCGGAAAGACGTGCATACTGTTCATCGGAAATCACTTCAAAGGTGCATCCGGGCACGGACTTTGCGGTCTTCTCCGCTTCCCGCACTTCCTTCTGATTCTGTTTAGCAAATGAGTCCGATATCACAATGTGCTTCAGCCGCTCAGCGGGGATCTCGCGGAACATTTTAATTCCTTCCACGATGAAAACACCGTCTTCGTGACGCTTGGACGAGCGCTTCTGCCATTTCATGATATCTTTTGCCAGCTGGTTCATGGCGTATCCTCCCAAATACCTGCAGGGACCGGTTCATTCGTCCCTTGCCGCGAGCTGCAATCATCAGAAGCCGCTCATTGCAGGCCGCAAAAACATTGGCGGGGAAATCTCCCCGCCAACTGTCACTTTTTATCAACGAGTCAGAAGCTTGGAAGCCTTGATCCATTCCGGATCGATGGTCTTCTGCATAGCCAGAGCCTCTTCAATGTCATAATCAACAAGTGCGCCGTTCTTCATTGCAACGACTCTCTTGGACTTGCCTTCCAGCAGAAGGTTGACTGCCTTAACACCCATCATGGAAGCAATGAAACGGTCTCTTGCGGTCGGGGAACCACCGCGCTGCAGATGGCCGAGGATCGTTGCTCTGGTCTGAATGCCGGTTGCTGCCTGGATGCGCTTTGCCATGCCTTCGGAATCACCGACGCCTTCAGCATTGACAATGATGTGATGCTTCTTGCCGTTCTTGAAGCCATCAATAACGTGAGCGATGATTCTCGCTTCATCGTAATCATAGTTTTCCGGAAGAAGAATGTCTTCTGCACCGGTAGACATACCGCAGACTGCGGCAATGTAGCCTGCGCTTCTGCCCATGACCTCGATGATGGAGCAGCGCTCGTGAGAAGAAGAAGTATCACGGATGCGGTCAATACCCTCCATGGCAGTATTTACAGCGGTATCAAAACCGATGGTGTAATCCGTGCATGCGATGTCAAGGTCGATGGTACCCGGAAGGCCGATGGTGTTGATGCCCAGTGCGGCAAGCTTGCCTGCACCCTTGTAGGAACCGTCACCGCCGATAACGACAAGGCCGTCAATACCGTGCTTTCTGCAGATTTCAGCACCCTTCTGCTGACCTTCCGGCGTAACGAACTCCATGCATCTTGCGGTATAAAGAACCGTACCGCCGCGTTCGATGATATCGGAAACGCTGTGAGCATTCATATCCTCGATTTCCTCATTCAGAAGACCGGCATATCCGCGATAGATCCCCTTAACCTTCAGGCCCTGAGAAAGACCGGAACGAACAACGGCGCGGATCGCTGCATTCATGCCCGGTGCATCACCGCCGCTTGTCAGAACACCAATTGTCTTAACACTGTCTGCCATAACTTTGACCTCCGTATATATCACAAAGTTAAAAATATCAATAATCGAATTTATCATACCGCAATCATTTGCATTTTTCAACATTTTTTTAACAAACTCAGCAACTTCCGTTTTCTTGACTTTACAATACATAGTCGATATAATACCCATAATAATCTTTTTCCTTTTAGGAGGTCCCTATGAACTACCGGGAGACATATGATTATCTGAAAAAATACGGTCAGGAACATATCCTGCGCTGCTATGAGGAACTGAATGATGCTGAAAAAGAGGCTCTTCTTCTACAGGCCGGAAGCATTGATCTCTCACTGCTTGGCCTTTTGGACGAATACCGCCGGGGTGCGGACGTCATGGCGCGCGGCACCTTCTCTCCGCTTGGCGCGGTTACTGTGGAAGAGATCGCAGAGAAAAAAGAAGCTTTCTCCGAGGTGGGTCTTAAAGCCCTGAAGGACGGAAAGATCGCCGCCGTACTGCTTGCAGGCGGTCAGGGAACCCGTCTGGGATTTGATCATCCCAAGGGCATGTACAACATCGGCGAGACCCGGGACCTTTATATTTTTGAATGCCTCATCAATAATCTCATGGACGTGGTCCGCGCCTGCGGCACTTATGTTCCGCTTTATGTCATGACTTCGGAGATCAATCACGATGAAACGGTCCGTTTCTTCACCGAGCATGACATGTTCGGCTACAGTAAAGACCACATCCGTTTCTTCAAGCAGGACATGGCGCCCTGCGTCGGTTATGACGGCAGGATCCTGATGGAAGATAAAGGCCGCATCGCCGTATCCCCGAACGGAAACGGCGGCTGGTTCTCTTCCATGCAGAAAGCCGGACTCGTGGATGACATGGAATCCCGCGGTGTGGAATACCTTTCCGCGTTTGCAGTGGACAATGTCTGCCAGCGCATCAACGACCCGTGCTGGGTCGGCGCGGTACTTTCCTCCGGCTGCGATGTCGGCGCAAAGGTCGTCCGCAAAGCGGATCCCAACGAACGTGTCGGCGTACTCTGCCTGGAGGACGGCCATCCCTCCATCTGTGAATACTATGAAATGACAGAAGAAATGATCACGCTGAAGGATGAAAAAGGCACGCTTCTTTATAACTTCGGCGTCATCTTAAACTACATGTTCCGTCTGGACCGTCTGAAAGAGATCGCCGCAAAAAGCATGCCGGTCCACATCGTGGAAAAGAAGATCCCGTACCTCGATGCCGATGGCACCTTCGTCAAGCCGGACGCCCCGAACGGCTATAAGTTCGAGCTTCTCATTCTGGACATGATCCATCTGATGGATACCTGTCTTCCTTACGAGATCGTGCGCGACCACGAATTTGCCCCCATCAAAAATCCGACGGGTACGGATTCCGTCGTCAGCGCAAAGGCGCTTCTTGTCAAGAACGGTGTGACACTGTAAACAGGAAACAACAGCTGTTTCATTCCATAAAAACGGGCCTGCATCAATCTCATGATTGCCGCAGGCCCGTTTTCTGTTGTCAGTTGACGCCGGTGGAACCAAATCCGCCGCGATTTTCCGTCCCCAGATGCTCTTCTTCAATGAAGACCACTTCCGGCTGATGCTTCATGATACGAAACTGGCAGATACGGTCATTCACATGGATCACCGTGTCGCGAAGCGCGTATGCCGGGAAAAACCACTGGTCCTCATCCCCGCAATAGGTTTCATCGATCACGCCCATGGAATTGATCTGAATCACACCGAAATTCCTGAAAGTGGAACTTCTCGGTACCACATGTGCTTCATAGCCCTCCGGAAGCTTCATGCCGACACCAAGCGGAATCAGCTTGAACTCACCGGCTTTCAGCACGATCTCCTCCGCTGCGCGAAGATCGATCCAGTCCGACTTCCCGCCGATGTACTGCAGTTTTTCAATTTTATCCGAAAAATATTTAATATGGATCTCACTCATTCCGCATTCCTCCTGAAGTAGCTTTCTGTCACATGTTTTAATAAGACCGATGTCGTCACGGCTCCCACGCCGCCCGGAACCGGTGTCAGAAGCGCCGCCTTCTGTGCCGTGCTGTCAAAGTCCACGTCTCCTGTGAGGTTTCCCTCTTCATCCGTGTTGATGCCCACATCGATCACCACAGCGCCTTCTTTGACATAGACATCCGTGATCATCCGCGCGCGGCCGACAGCTGCCACCAGGATATCGGCTTCCCGGCAGACAGACGGAAGATCCGCCGTTCTGGAATGGCAGATCGTCACAGTGGCGTTTCTCTGAAGCAGCATCATGGCAAGAGGCTTGCCGACGACCATCGACCGGCCAATGACGGTGACCCTCTTCCCACTGAGCGAAACCCCTGCATGATCCAGCATTTCCAGCACGGCCTGCGGTGTGCAGGGCGCGTTGACATAATTGCCTTCAAATACCTTCTCCATGCTGCGCGGGCTGATACAGTCCACATCCTTTTCAATATCGATCATTTCCTGCAGCGCTTTTTCATCGATCTGTGCCGGCAGCGGACGGAACACCAGAATGCCGTCTACAGCCGGATCCCCGTTGATCTTTTCAAACGCCGCTAAAAATTCCGCATTGTCCACATTCCTCGGAAATACATGGACTTCCGTCTCCACACCGGCTTTTTCCATGCGTTTTTTTGCGCCGGCTTCATAGGACAGATCCCCGGGTTCTTCACCCACTCGGACGATGGCAAGCCGCGGCTTCCGCCCTGTAAGGTCCGCGATCTGCTCCCGCACCTTCTCCGTGATGGCCTTTGCCACCGCAGATCCTTTCAAAATCTCCATATCCGTTCTCCTTCAGATCCGCTCCGCCACGATCTGTTCCGTTTCATCCGCAAGACGCGTACCGTTTCTCAGCGCACGCTCGCAGCGGTTCATGAGCTGCGTCCGGCGTTCTTCATTCTTCATGGATCTCACATTGATCAGGACATTATACCGCGCGCCGGTAAGCGCCGTGCGTAAATATGCCGCACCCACGCCGGCATCACTGATTGCAAGCCTGCTGCCCTTTTTCGCCACATCCTTCAGTACCGGAAGCGCGCCTTCCACGGTTTCCATGACGGAAAGCGGCACGAGCGCGGCATCAAACAAGGCCTGCTCCATGACCACGTCCCGGATCTTCCGCTGGTCTTCCGTCTCCTTCGGCAGGGAATACGCTCGGGACAGCGGCAGAAATGCCTCCTCGTCCTTTTCAGAAAGACGGAGGAACATTTCGCGGAACATATCAAAGTCCGCCTGATCTCTCTGCAGATCTTCCTCTACATCGGCATAGCGCTTTTTTCCAAGGGTCAGGCTGATGACCATCGCCCCGAGAGAAACACCAAGCGCACCGGCAAGCGCGGACGCGCCGCCTCCGCCCGGAACCGGATCTTTGGAGGAGAGGGCCTCCAACAGGCTTTCAATGTCATAATCACGGATCATTTCTTTCCTCCTTTACGGATACGCTCCGTCAGCCAGCACACACCGCTTCCATAGGCAAACATCAGGATTGCCGGAAGCGCGCATGCATAATAATTCAGAATCGTGCGGTCGATCTCACCGTCTCCCCAGATAAAATGGGAGAACCAGCTGATGCCGAACATATATACCAGGCTGATGCCCAGGAAACAGAACGCAGAAAGTCCAAAGAACAGTTCGCGTGTATTCTTCCTGTTCCGCCCTGCAAAGAACCGGATAATGCAGGCGATGGCTGCAAAGAGAGACAATATAAGAAGCAGCACATTCAGAACACCGTAGGCGTAGAACATGTCGCTCAGGATCGGCTGAAGATCCTGCTGGTCCTCCGTCAGCGCGCGTTCCTCATAGCTTCCCAGATATTTTTCATGCGTCAGTTTTTTGGCAGCCTCTGTTGCATCCGCATAAGCAGCGGCTTCCGCATACCGGCGGTCCCGGATTCCCGGATAATACCCCTTCTGAACGACCGCACCCATGTAGCCGGCAGTGATCTCACGCTTCAGATCCCAGATCTCCGGCCAGGAATAGCTTCCCGCCGATGGCAGAAGTGAGATCCTCGTACTCTTTTTCAGCGATCCGTCACGGAACGCTTCGTCCAGTTCCCGGTTGACCTCCGCAAAGAAGTCCGAGACTTCCTTTTCTGTTGTCCACAGCCCGGTCCCGGTCAGCGCATGACGAAGGCCCCAGCCCAGGTCATCGCCTCGTACGCCCTTCTTCGTGATATCGCCGTAGACCGTTTCCTTCAGGATAAACTCTTCCAGTTCCGGATGCTCCGCCAATGTTTCCGACACCTCAAACGCCCGTTCAATGGCACTTGCGGGAATCCAGTATACAGAGGTTCTGCTCGCGGCATTGATTCTGTACAGACGTGAGATGAAGCCGCCGATTTCCCCGGATGTCCGGGTCTCAATTGCGGAAACGCCGAAATAGTGCTCATTCACCTTCCGGTACGCGGCCGTCCCGCCGCCAAAGATCAGGAACGGAATCAGGCACAGCACCGCCAGTGAAAACGCCCGCTCGCCGCGCTTCTCACCGGTATATCGGATCACTGCGATCACGATGGTAATAAGCGCCGCAGCAGCCTCACAGGCCAGGATCCAGATACCGTCTTCTTTGATGTAACAGGTAAAGGTCAGAAGAAGTCCCGCCACGATCTGGCATGCCAGAAGCTGGCGCGTGAGCGAAGGCCGGTCAAACAGTGCTTCGTGCATGAACATCAGCGTCAGTGAAAACAGCATGATGACAAACGGATCCACGATTCCGTTTCGATACAGGCGGAAACCGCAGCTGTCCTCCAGTCCGACCGGAAGAAACAACACATACACATAGGCCAGAAGCGCCGGGATGCGGCTGTTTTGTACATTCTTCATGAGCTTGTAGACAAAAAGCGCAGCAAGAACCCAAAGCACGCCCATCCAGATGCTGTATCGAACGCGGCTTACAGAAACCACGTCCAGAAACAGCGGATATCCCATGCTCTTTACCAGCGAATTCACATTCGGATTCAGAAAATGAGTCTTCGGAAACGCGTATTCCACCATCAGGACATCGTCCATCAGCTGATTGGCGGCAAACCACACCCCCTCCGTCATGGAAACGGCAATGCGCGCGCCGGCAAAAACGGCCATGACAATTGCGCGAAGAAGACGGACCGGTGTGCTTTCCGGCGCGGAATTCACCTTGTAATGTTGATTTTTTGCAGTACTCATGCTTTCTCCCTGCGTGTAAACGATTTTCGGGCACAGAAGATGCCAATGGCTGTGCTCGCGATCAGCCAGAACCAGGTGGTGGCATCGGAGAACCAGGCCGTAAAGAAGGACAGACTCATATAGACCGCAAACTGCGCGTACAGAAGATACGCCCAGGCGCGCTCTTCCACTTCCGCCTTATACTCCGTCAGACTGCACATGCCGCCCAGCACAAGGCCGAAGATCAGCGTTCCCCACAGATCAAAATCCTGGAAAATGTCATAAACGATCGTCAGTGTGGAAAGCTCCAGAACCGTCTGGAAATGTTCCACATTCATGAATGCCTGAACGGATGCCAGTCGTTTGAGACCGGTCATGTTCAGGAACGGAGTCAGGGAACGGATGCCCATGGTGTGGCAGCTGTGTCCCTCCACTAACAGATTCAGATTTTCAAAATTATTCGCGATGTACATGTACGGATACTGAATGAACATCGGCGTTTCGGGTTTTTTGAAACGGAAAATATCCTGCAGATATCCCTCCGGGTAATCGCGTCCGCTCACTACAATGACCGTCATTACCGTAAACAGAAGCACCACCGCCAGGAACGCCATCAGGATCGTCCGGCTGCTGAAACGCTTCTGGATCATGGTCCAGACAAGGAGCGGCATGACCGCGGCAATCAGTACCTGGAATTTGGAAAGAAGCATCACCGGAACCAGAAAGCAGATCACGTTGAGTACCGCAAGTGCGATGGTCTTCCCTCGGGACACTGACGTATTCATGAATAAAATCAGCGACAGTACATGCACAAACACCAGCGAAACAATGAAATAATGAAGACCGCTGATATGGAATGCCGTATAAGCATGGGGCACGCCGCGCACCAGGATCGGAATGGCAAAGCGGAATTTAATGCATTCCGCGAGGAATGCCGCAAGTCCCAGAGCAGCTGTGATCCAGATGGCCTGTTCCACATGCCGGTAATACTGCTTTCTTTCCTCTTCCCGATTTTTTTCGATCCGGGAAGTTCTTTTCTCCTCAACAGTCTTTTTTGTTCGAAGCAGCACATACACCAGATCCTGCCCCACACAGACTGCCAGCCAGAAACCGCCCACCACAAGCCACATCAAAAGCCCCCAGGTCCCTGAACGCTCAGAAAGCTTCAGACAGGACACGCCGATGCCGATGAGCCATCCCAGTGAGAACAGCAGCCGGATATCAGTCAGCCTTCCGGACGAACGATAGATCAATCCGGCTTCAAAAAGCGAAAGAATGACAAAACACAGTGCTGCCGGAACCGTCCGGCCGCCTGCGGAAAGAACGGCTCCCAGTACAAACAGCGGAACTCCCGCTGCATACCTAAGAACGAGCATTTTTCGATTCATAACTCCTCCATGGTCTCACGCAGCCGTCGCTGCGATAAGACATAAAGACAAAAAAGAGCCCGGATACCCGGGCTCTTTTCAATGCTCTCAGTGATTATTGTTCTTCAGGAAATCCGGAATCTTAATGGACTGCGTTTCCTTGCGGTTGCGCTGAACATAACTTCCAAAACTCTGGAACGCGATTTCCGGTTCTTCCTCTTCAACAGGCTTCGCAGCCGGAGCGGAATATCCGATGGAATCCGTAACCCTCTTTACGTTTTCCTTCTTCTCTGCCTTCTTTTCAACCTTCTTCTCACCGGTGGTCTTAACGCCGGTAGCGATCACGGTAATGGTAACCTGATCCTCAGCGGATTCTCTGTAAGCCGTACCGAAGATGATGTTGGCATCCGGATCAGCCTTTTCACGAACATATTCAACAGCCTCGTTTGCTTCGATCAGGGAAACATCGCCGGAGATGTTGACCAGAACGTGGCTTGCACCGTCGATGGTCGTCTCAAGCAGCGGGCTGGAGATTGCAATACGCATAGCCTCTGCGCACTTGTCATCGCCGGTTGCGGTACCGATACCGATATGAGCAAGGCCCTTGTCTCTCATAACAGTCTGTACATCTGCGAAGTCGACATTGATCTCACCCGGATCGTTGATCAGGTCGGTAATACCGCGTACGGACTGCTGAAGAACTTCATCAGCCTTCTTTAATGCTTCCGGCATGCTGGTGCGTCTGTCAACGATCTGCAGCAGCTTGTCATTCGGAATCACGATGAGGGTATCCACCACTTCTTTCAGCTTGTCAATACCGTCATTGGCGTTGTTGGAACGCTGTTTGCCTTCAAAAGTAAAGGGCTTTGTTACAACACCGACCGTAAGGATACCCATATCCTTTGCGATCTTCGCAACAACGGGAGCTGCACCGGTACCGGTACCGCCGCCCATACCGCAGGTAACGAACACCATGTCCGCGCCCTTGATCAGATCGGAAAGCTCCTCTACATTCTCTTCCGCAGCCTTTTCACCCTTGGAGGGATCTGCGCCTGCGCCGAGGCCCTTCGTTAACTTCTCACCGATCTGTAAAACGGTCGCTGCCTTACATAATAACAGCGCCTGCTTATCTGTATTTACACCGACGAATTCAACGCCGTTGACACTTTCTTCCACCATGCGGTTTACGGCATTATTGCCTGCGCCGCCAACACCGATCACGACCAGTCTGGCTTCTGACTCCGCTTCATTATATTTGATTTCCAAAGCTCCGTCCTCCTTCAAATAAATCCTGACAGATATCATTCGATCACGTATAAAAATATACACGAAAATACATATAAAAGTCAATATGAATAACTATAACCCTTTATGTAAATTTTCGCAACCGCTTTTCTGTCGTTTTGCCGACTTTTCATGTCGATCACTCTTCTTCTGCCGATTATTCCACCGTAAAGTAGAATTTCTGCGTCTCCTTGCTGCCGTCGTATCCTTCCATGTGCAGTGTTCCCTTCAGGCCTTCGTAGTATGGTTCCTGAGCGAGAAGCGCCTCCGCTTTTTCGTTCAGGTACTCGGCTTTTCCATAGGCTACCGTCACATCGGCAAGGGACAGAAAATATCCGCCGTCCCGGTAAGTCACAGGATCGCCGGGTGCCTGGAAACGATCCAGACTCATGCAGATGTCCACCGCGCCCTGCAGCGAATTCCCGGTCGATACCGGCACCGTAAACGGCTCAAGTTCCGTGATCTCCACGCCTAAGACGGTGCGGAGCCCCTCCGGTACCGTATCCGTTTTGCCGAGATACACACCCTTTTCCGTAACCAGAAGATAATGATCCTCCCGAAGGATCGCCGCCCTGGGTTCTTCTTCAGTCACGATCACCGTCACAGTCTTCATGGACGTGAGATTCAGCTTGATCCGTGCGTGAAACGCGTCATTTTTAAAGCCTCCGCGCAGGTCCTTCATTAAAATATTCAAAAGCCTCGTGTCTTCTTCCTGAGGAAAAACGACGGCCGCGACGTCCCCGCTGTCCGCATACACGTTTCCGCGTATGACGGCCTCGTCCGCGTAGTTTAAATACAGCGAAAGGAGGATCGCCGTGACCGCCGCCGCAAAAAGAAAGAGGGATATAATGCCAATTAATCGCTTTTTCTTCATTAGAGTCTGCGTACCAGTTCCTTGAAAATATCGCCGCGCTGTTCGTAATTGTCAAACATGCCCCAGCTTGCACAGGCCGGTGAAAGAAGAACGTTCTCTCCCGGTACCGTATCTCTTCTGCAGATCTCCACGGCTTCTTCCAGAGAATCCGCAAAGATCACATTCTCGAATCCGTGCTTTTTGCAGCAGGCTGCGATCTTTTCCGCGGTCTGACCAATCAGCACAAGTTCCTTTACCGTGGTACCGAATTCCGCGATCCACTCATCGTATTCGGAGCCTTTGTCGTAACCGCCGCCGATGACTGCGGTCGGAGATCTCATGGCACGGATGCCCTGAATGGCCGCATCCGGATTGGTGCCCTTGGAATCATTGTAATAACGGACGCCGTTCACTTCCTTGACAAACTCGATGCGATGAGCCACCGCATGGAAGTTCTTTACGACCTCCAGAATGGTCTCCATCGGAACGCCCATGGCGCGGGTGATGCCGATGGCTGCCAGAATGTTTTCGTAATTGCACCGGCCGACAAGGAGAACTTCATCCGTACTAAGAAGCTTCTCGGACTTGCCGTTTTCAGCCATGTACAGGGTATCTCCCTGCAGATAATAACCGTTTTCCAGAACCTGTGTGCCGGAGAACCAGATGACATTCGCGCGGATGCCGCTTTCACCGAACGCACGGAGGCGTTCATCTTCGTGATTCAGGATCACATAATCATCTTCCGTCTGATTCATGGTGATCTGCTCCTTCACGGCCGCGTAACATTCCATCGTGTGATGGCGGTTCAGATGATCCGGCGTGATGTTCAGGATCGCGGAAACATGCGGATGGAAGGTCTTGATGGATTCCAGCTGGAAGGAGGAAAGCTCAATGGTGGATACGGAATCCGCATTGGATTTCAGCACTTCTTCCGCATAGGGAGTGCCGATGTTGCCGACCGTAAACGCGTTGCCGTTCTTCCAGGTGCGGATGATATCGCCGACGAGCGTTGTGGTCGTGGTCTTTCCGTTCGTGCCGGTAATGCCCACTACCGTACCCTTTTCATAGAGCCAGGCCAGTTCGATCTCGGAGAGGATCTCCACGCCGGCGTCCTTCAGCCGGACTGCAAAGGGAACCTCCAGTGAAATGCCGGGGCTGATGACACAGAACTCGGTGCGGGCGATGACATCGTCTGTCAGATCTCCCAGAACGAATTCCACATCACCGGTCAGTTTTTCACGGACGGTTGAAACATCCTTATCTTTATTGCCGTCGTACAGGATCACTTCCCTGCCCTGTTTCAGCAGAAGCTCTGCTGCCTGAATACCGGACATACCCATGCCGGCCACAAGAACCTTTTTACTCAATGTATTACCTCTTATTTTGCCAGATAACTGATAAAGCAAAGGAGAACGGTGATGATCGAGAACATGAACACGATCTGCGTCTCCGAATAACCGGAAAGTTCAAAATGATGATGAATGGGCGCCATCTTGAAGATGCGCTTGCCGTGGGTCAGTTTGAAGTAACCCACCTGAAGAATGACGGATACGACCTCGATCAGATAGATCAGACCGAAGATCAGGATGAACCATCCCATCTTCATGACGATAGCCGCGCCTGCTACAAATCCGCCGATGGCCAGTGAACCGGTATCGCCCATGAACACCTTGGCCGGATAGGAATTAAACAGAAGGAAGCCCATCAGCGCGCCGGCAAATGCGCCGGATACCACAGAAACATGCGGAGCATCCTTTGCCGCGATCAGCATGAAGAAGATCGCGATCACCGTTGTAACGGAGGAACAGAGGCCGTCCAGGCCGTCCGTGAAGTTTGTACCGTTGTCGGTTCCGAGGACCGCCGCAAATACAAAGGGAATGTACAGCCAGCCCATGTCCCAGGTCTTTCCGCCGGTGAAGGGAAGAAGAACTTCCGTACCGATTGACGGAGACGTGTAACAGTACCAGCAGAAAACGCCGGTCATCACAAACTGGCAGAGAAGCTTCTGCCACGGCTTGAAGCCTTCACTGTGCCTGCGCACCACCTTGATATAGTCATCGATGAAGCCGACTACTGCGAACCCCAGTGTCAGAAGAAGGATCGGAAGCAGTGCCGGGTAACGGATCGCGAAGATGCCGCAGACGATGACAAGGGCTGCGATGAAAGCAATGCCGCCCATCGTCGGGGTGCCCTGCTTTTTCAGATGCTCGGGATTTCCTTCCTCACGCACCTGCTGACCAAACTTCAGCCGGCGCAGGACCGGAATGAGAAGCGGGCAGAAAACAGTGCTCAGAAAAAATGAAAGAAGCATCGGCAGAAACAGTTCAAAGTTCATTTTTTATTCCTCACTTGGTGATTCATTTTCGGATGCGGTGTCTTCGATCCAGTTGACCGATCCGTCGGGATCGTCGATGAAGCTCTCACCGCCTGCGGAGTCCGAATCTCCGGAAGAGTCGCGAAGCTTGCTCCAGTCGTAGGAGTAGGCATCGTCCTCAGTTTCAGGGTAAATATTGAAATAGCTGTAAAGCTTGTCCAGACAGTCATGTACCAGCTGCTGCGCGGGAACGGATGAAGACTGGTCTTCCACGTCCGGTTCATCCACGGCCACATAGATCAGGAACTTCGGTGCTTCCACCGGAACCACGCCGATGAAAGAGACGATGTACTTTCCGGTTCCTCGGGGCAGCTTCTCCGCCGCACCGGTCTTTCCGGCCAGTGTGTAGCCTTCCTTCGGAGCGATGAGGCATGCCGTACCCTTGGTTGTGACATACCGGAGTGCTTCCTTCATGTATTCGGAAGTCTCTTCGGAAATCGTCCGGCGCACCAGCACCGGGTCATGCTCGCTGACCACATTGCCCGCGCTGTCCGTAATGCGGGTCACTACGTGCGGCTCGTAATAATAGCCACCGTTGACCAGAGACGCATAGGCTGCCGCCAGCTGAAGCATCGTCACATTGTAGCCCTGACCGAAGGAGTTCGTGGCCATTTCAATGGCATGAAGTCCGTCACTCTTGTAGATCAGGCTTGCCGTGTTCGCTTCACCCGGAAGGTCGATGCCCGTCTTCTGTCCCAGGTTGAAGATCTCCTGGTACTTGCTGAAGATGTCCGGGCCGATGCGTTCGTTCATTCGTACAAACGCCACGTTGCAGGAACGTCCCAGCGCTTCCATCGGATTCAGGTCGCCGCAAAGGTCTTCCTGATGGCAATGGATCGTATATTTATCCACCAGAATACTGCCGTCACAATAGAACCGGTCATCCGTTCCGATGATCTTCTCTTCAATACCCGCTGCAAGCGTCAGGCTCTTACCTGTGGAACCCGGCTCGAATGTACCGCTGACCGCGTAATTGGACTGGACCTGCTGTATGAGCGCTTCCCGCTGTTTTTCAACAGACATGCTCTCCAGCTGATCCATCCGGCCGCGGAACGCTTCCTGAAGAAGGAATGTGGATGCAGGATCCTGCAGTTCCTCTTCCGTGAACATGTCGGCGATTCTGGAAGGCTCATTCAGGCTGAAGTCCGTATCGCTCGCCATGGCAATGACCCGGCCGTCGTTCGGATCCGTCACCAGAATGTTCACGCGCTTCGCGCCCACATTCTCCATGAAATCCGCGATGGTATCCTGCAGCATTTCCGCCACATTGGCGTCCAGGGAGGTTTCCACATTCAGTCCATCGGCTGCCGCCGTGACCTCGCTTTTAATGACACCGTTTTCATCCACATAGCTGTACTCGCGTCCATCCGTTCCGTGGAGGGTGTCGTTGTAATAAAGTTCCAGTCCGAGAATACCCTGTGATGTATCTTCAGTCGTATATCCTATCACCTTGCTGAGTACATTGTCCAGCGGATACTCTCTTCGGTATTCTTCTTCAAACCAGACACCGGCCACCCGGGTCCTGATCTTATCCTCATTGTGGGTCTTGTTCCACTGGGTCTTTTCATCCTGAAAATTCTGTACCAGTGTGTTCCAGGTCTCCACCTGCTCTTCGGAAAGGATCGTGTTTCCGCCAAAGCGGACATAGGAAAGCTTGCTGTTGTCCCGGAAGCATCCTGCAAGTTCCGTGGCTTCAATGCCGAAGGCCTCGCTCATGAGGGAGACCGTCTTGTCCGTCGAACCCGGATACGTCTCTTCCGTTTCCGCCATGACCTTGGGGTCCAGGATCAGGCGGTACACTTTCTTGGAAGACGCCAGGAGGGTGCCGTTCGCGTCCACGATGTTGCCGGGTCTTGCGGCGATCACCGTTCCGCTTCCGGTGGCCTGTGAAAGCGCTTTATGGTAGTATTCACTGCCGTTTTTGTATACCAGGTTGCATGCGCGGCCGAGGCATATAATAAGAGAAAGACCGATCACCAGTAAAAGGATGGCCAGTCTTTCAAATGTGTGGATCTTGTTTCTTTTTTTCTTAATCATGAGGGATCACTCCGCTGTTACGGACATATTCGCTGGCCTTTGCCTCGTAAACGACCATCTGCTGCTTCTCGGGATTCTGCATTCCGAGTGTTTCCGTGGCATATGCATAGACCGCGTCGTAATCAATACGCGCGTCTTCCTCGTTTTCCAGAAGACCATTGTTCTCCCGCAGGGTGTTGTACTGCACTTCCAGACGGCCGATGGAAGCACGGATCTCCCGGTTCTCCGACAACTGCTGAATATAGAACAGGCACATGACCATCGCCGTACAGATTGCCGCTGCAAGCACGACCGTCTGCAGGAACGTGTAACTTCTGTTCGCCTTTACCTTTGCGGCCACGCGGGACTCCACCTGTGTCTGCACGTTTCTGACATATTCTCTTTTCTCACGACGGACCTCTCTGTCGCTCTTCTCCGGTACCGCTTCCCTTACGGCGTTTCCATACACGGAGCCGCTCATCCGTCTGTTTTCATATGCCATGTTCTGTTTCCTCTTTCCCCTCTGTATCGTTATCAGGCTCATGCCTTCTCAAAAATTCTGAGTTTTGCGGACTTGGACCGCGGATTCTCCTCCAGTTCCTGCTCGGAAGGAAGGATCGGCTTCCGCGTGATCACTTTGCCCTTTGATTTTTTGCCGCACACGCAGACCGGAAATTCCTTCGGGCAGGTGCACGGGTTTTCCGCGTCGCGGAACATCTGCTTCACGATGCGGTCTTCCAGTGAATGGAAGGTGATGATCACGATGCGCCCGCCTTCATCGAGCGCATCGATCATGCCGTTCAGGGAATCCTTCAGTACATTGAGCTCAGCATTGAGTTCGATGCGGATGGCCTGAAATGTCTGTTTGGCGGGATGACCGCCCTTCGCGCGGACCTTTGCCGGAATTGCCTGTTTGATGATCTCCACGAGCTGGAAAGTCGTGGTTACGGGCGCCTGTTCCCTGGCACGCACGATATGTTTTGCTATGTTCTTCGCAAACGGATCTTCCCCGTAATCACGGATCATGCGGAAGAGTTCCATTTCCGAGTAATTATTGATGATGTCAGCCGCCGTCATGGGATTCCGCTGATCCATGCGCATGTCGAGCGGCGCGTCCTCGCGATAGGAGAATCCGCGTTCCGGATCGTCCAGCTGGTGAGAAGAAACCCCCAGGTCCAGCAGAATGCCGTCCACCTTGTCGATGCCGTTTCTGTCCAGGATCTCACGGAAGGAGACGTAATTGCTGCGTTCGATGGTCACACGTTCTTTAAACTCCTTCAGCCGCTCTCCTGCTGCCTGAATGGCTTCCGCGTCCTGATCAATACCGATCAGTCTGCCGCCCTCTGTCAGCCGTTTTGCAATCTCAAAAGAATGTCCGCCGCCGCCCAGCGTGCCGTCCATGTAAATACCGTCCGGCTTGATATTCAGTCCTTCGATGCATTCGTCAAGAAGCACCGAGCGATGTACAAATTCCATGTCCGCCTCCTTTACAGGTTCAGGCCGGACAGATCGGACATCATGTCATTGATATCCATGTCGTCATTGTATCTGTTCCAGGTCTCCGCGTCCCAGATCTCCGCGTGGTCATCCACGCCGACCAGGACCACATCCTTGGTTAAAGACGCGTAATCTCTTAATCCGGCCGGAATCAGGATACGTCCCTGCTTATCCACTTCCATCGTCATGCTGTTTCCGAAGTAGAAACGGCGAAGACGTCTTGCAGGCTCACTGGAGATCTTGGGGAGCTCTTCGATCTTCTGGATAAAGCGTTCCCAGGCCTCTTTGGGGTAAACTGCCAGGCAGTAATCGAGATTCTTTGTGATGATAAAATCATCGCCCAGTTCCTCACGGAGACGTGCGGGAATGATAAGCCGGCCCTTCGGGTCCAATGAATGACTGTATGTTCCCATCAGCATGCTTATCACCACCTTTCTCCAAAATTTGCCACCACTTTGTGGCACTTCTCCCCACAATTTTAATGAGATACTCTATATGATACTGGTTAAAGACATAAAAATCAAGAGCTTTTAAGCATTTTTTCAAGGTTTTTTGCGGATTTTTTAAGTGGTGGTGGAAAGTGGAGGAAAATTTCATCATCAGGGAGCCCAGTGGTAAAATTGATCGAGTTTTTTCTTAATAAAGATTGTTTTTACAGCAGTTCTATGTTATACTTTCAAGGATTATATGGAGAATTCTGCTTAAATGAAAAGCAGGCCCCAAATGAACAAGGAGCCCTTATGAAACTCGGCATTGTAGGTTTACCGAATGTAGGTAAAAGTACTTTATTTAATTCATTAACAAAAGCCGGTGCGGAATCCGCGAACTATCCTTTCTGCACCATTGATCCCAATATCGGTATCGTACCGGTCCCGGATGAACGTCTGAAGCTGCTCTCCGACCTTTACAACTCTCAGAAGATCACGCCCGCTGTCGTGGAATTTGTAGACATCGCAGGTCTTGTCAAGGGTGCTTCCAAGGGTGAAGGCCTGGGCAACCAGTTCCTGGCAAACATCCGTGAAGTGGACGCCATCGTCCATGTGGTCCGCTGCTTCAACGACACCAACATCATTCATGTAGACGGTTCCGTGGATCCGCTTCGTGACATTGAGACCATTAATTTCGAACTGATCTTCTCCGATCTTGAAGTTCTGGAGAAGCGCATTGCTAGGACCAACAAGACGGCCATGAACGACAAGGGCGCAAAGAAGGAACTGGAAACGCTGAAAGCGCTGAAGGAGCTTCTGGAGTCCGGAAAGCCCGCCAAGGCATATGAAGCCGTGGATGAGGATGAAGCCAAGTTCGTGCACTCTCTCACCCTTCTTACGGATAAGCCGGTCATCTTTGCCGCCAATGTCACGGAGGACGATCTTTCCGATGACGGTGAAGGCAACGAATATGTACAGTCCGTCCGCAATTTCGCAAAGGAAGACGGTTCAGAGGTCTTCGTGATCTGTGCAAAGATTGAAGAAGAGATCGCCGAACTGGACGATGAAGAAAAGGCCATGTTCCTGGAGGATCTGGGACTTTCCGAATCCGGTCTGGACAAACTGATCCGCGCAAGCTACTCCATCCTGAACCTGATGAGTTTCCTGACGGCCGGTGAGACCGAGACCCGTGCATGGACCATCACCAAGGGAACCAAGGCGCCTCAGGCAGCCGGAAAGATCCATACAGACTTTGAACGCGGCTTCATCAAAGCGGAGGTTGTCAATTACAAGGACCTTCTGGAGTGCGGCTCCAACGCAGCAGCCCGTGAAAAAGGTCTGGTGCGCATAGAAGGCAAGGAATATGTCATGCAGGACGGAGACGTCGTCGTCTTCCGTTTCAATGTATAAGGAGGAATTATGGCTGAAGAAATGATCCGTCCGGACATGGAAGAAGATCTGACCATCACGCTCTCACTGGAAGACGGAGACATCGAGTGCGATGTCATCACGGTCCTGGAAGCCGGTGAAAATTCCTACATCGTGGTCACCCCCACAGACGGCATGTATCAGGGTGAAGAAGTGGATTACTGGATCTACCGCTATCATGAAGAAAACGGCGAACCGGTGCTGGAATGCATCGAGGATGAACAGGAATATGAGATTGCAGCCGATGCATTCGATGAGTACCTGGACACGCTGGATTTCGATGCGCTTCTTGGAAGCGACGATGAATAATACAGTTTGAAGGTCCGCCTTTGAAATTTAATATTAAAGAGGAGCATTTATGAAGAAGAATTTCAGAAAATCTGCTGCTGTTCTGATGGCGGCAGCTATGGTCTTCAGCTTGAATCTGACCGGATTCGCTGCTGAAGAAAATGCAGAAGAAACCGTTTCCGACGTGGAATCCGCGGATGTGGAATCTGCAGAAGATGTGGACATTGCACCGGCCCCGGAAGAAGAAACTCCGGTCGACGTCATTGCCCCAACAGAGGTCACTGCTTCTGACAAGCTGAATGTTGCCCGCGGAACCATTGTTTCCAATATTTTCTCTTATGGGGAATCCCTTTCCGGCATGACGCTGAATGAGGCCATCAAAAAAGCGGGAGCTTCCATGAAGAACCTGATGCGCGCGGCCATCACCATCACTTCCGAAGATACCGGCGCACATTATACAACCTTCGCAACGGATCTTGGTATTTCCTGGGATGAAGATGCCGTGGAAGCTCAGCTGGAAGCCGCTGTTCTGGACGGCAACATCGTGGAACGCTATAAAATGGCCAAGGATTATCAGGCTTCTCCGGTTTCTGTTGATACCGGTACCGTCTGTGATGAAGCAAAGGTGCTGGAAGCACTGAAGGAAGCCATCGCCGACTGGGAAAGTACTCCGGTAAACGCAGAGATCTCCGCTCTTACCGGTGAGCTCGTAGTTACCCCGGGCCACAACGGCTGCACCTATGATCTGACAAACGGTGTTCATCAGTTTGTAAACGATGTATACTCCGGCAATATCACGGATCGTGAATATGCCATTGATCCGGCGGAATCCATCACAGAGCCGGAATTCACCACGGAACGCCTTCAGGGCTGGTCCATCATCGGTAAGTGCACCACGGAATACGCTGTACCCAGAACGCCGGTCCTTGCAAACCGCGAGCAGAACTTAAAGCGCGGTATTGAAATGCTGACCGGCCGCACCTTTGCTCCGGGCGAGACGGTCTCCGCTCTGGATCTGTACGGTGCTGTTACCTATGACAACGGCTATCGTCCGGCAGGTACTTATATTTCCGGCGGTCATCAGGATGAGATCGGCGGCGGTCTGTGCCAGGTCACCACGACCCTGTACAATGCAGTCCTTCTTGCCGAACTGGACATTGCTTACCGTCACAATCATTCATACCTTGTAAACTACATCCCGCCGGGACTGGACGCCATGGTCTATCCGCAGGGCGGGGCCGATTTCAAGTTTGTAAACTCTTCTTCCGACTATATCAAGCTGGAAGGTTCCATTGATCTGGACACTCAATTCATCCATATCTGGATCATCGGTAAGGAGGATCACGCAGCAGATCATCAGGTCCGTTATGAATCCGAGCTTCTTTCCGTTATTCCGGCAGCAATCACCCGTGTGGAAGATCCGTCACTGGGCATTGGCTGGGGCTCCAGAAAGTTCGTTAAAGCCTCTGACCCGATCAACGGCGCACAGGCCCGTGTCTGGAAGGTCACCACGGACGGCGGTGTAGAGACCCGCACGCTTTTCACCAATACTGATACCTACAAGCCGATGAACTGCACCATTAATGAAGCTCCGGACGTTATGGTTACGATGACCATCAACAATTCACTGGACGCATATTTCACCGGCCTTTCTACCACCTTCCTCGATGGCACCAGCATCGGTACCAATCCGGCGACCTGGTCCATTGATCAGCGTGCAGCCTTCAATGCAAGCATGGCTGCTCAGATGTCCGCCAAGGGTTACACCTGGCCGGATCAGGGAAGCGCTTTCTCCTTTGACGGCAAGCAGCTGCTTCCTGATGAAACCGGATCCGGTTCATCAAGCAGCGAAGAAAGCGAAGGCAGCGAAGAAAGTGAAGGCGGCGAATAACAGCCGCACTGCTTTTTCACACATCACCGCATGATTTCAAGCATGATAAAACACCCCGATCTCCATCACGGAGACCGGGGTGTTTTTAGCTTAAGTCGGCTTCTATTCCGCCGCCTTCCGGTACATCGCCGCCACCTGCTCATTCCTGGCAGGGATACTGATGTAATCCGGATTGAAATAATCCATGTAGGACAGGTTTGGATTGTAATAGGGATCCGTATAAGCCTCCGCCATGTCATAGCGGTTAATGGCCCATTTATCATTCAGATTGCGGGATTCCTTACTGAAACGCACAAATTTCTCCGGCGTATTCTCTTCGCCGCGGGATTTGGACTCATAGTGGTACAGTTTAGCCTCCGCATCGTATACGATCAGGTAGCCCTTTTCACGCACCTTCAGGCAGAAATCCACGTCATTGAAAGCAACCTCGAAGGTTTCGTCAAGACCATCGACCTCTTCATAAACGCTCCGCTTTACCATGAAGCAAGCTGCAGTAACTGCGGAAACATCCTGTGTGGTGATGGCGCGGCAGAAATAACCGGGAGCGTTATCCGGAAGGCCCTTGAACATGTGGCAGGCCAGACCGCCGGCGCCAAGAAGAACACCCGCGTGCTGGATCGTATCGTCATTATACAGAAGCTTGACACCCACGATCCCCACTTCCGGCCGCATCACATAGCCCAGCATGCTTTCAAACAGATTCGGTGTGATGACCTCCACATCATTATTCAAAAGCATGATGTATTCGCCCTTTGTATACGTGAAACCGAAGTTATTGATAGCGGAGAAATTGAATCCGCCCTTGTAATAAACCACCTTGAGATTCGGATACTTCTTTTCCGCTTCCTTGTAGTAAGCAAAGGTTTCTTCTTCGGTACTGTTATTTTCAATGACGATGACTTCAAAATTCTTATACGTACATTTGTTGTACAGAGAATTCAGCGCTACCTCCAGATCGTCCGTATGATCCTTGTTCGGAATCAGCACGGAAACAAGCGGAGCCTCATCCACCAGTTCATATTCGGAAACATACCAGCCGCCCACCTGTCCGGGCACTGCTGTCGCGTAATATCCAATACGCTCATAATGCGCATTGATGGCACGCGCACCGGCGTCCATTGCATAGGACTTATTGCCGTGGCTCTGTGCCGTGGACTGGCCATAGGACCGCCAATGGTACAGGATCCGGGCAATATGTCCCACGTGCTTGGTCTTTTCCACGCAGCGAAGAATAAAATCAAAATCCTGCGCGCCGTCAAAGTCCGAGCGCCAACCGCCCACTTCATCGGCAATGCTCTTCCGGACCGCCAGGAAATGGCACATATAGTTATTGCAGCGCAGCATGTCGATGTTGAAATCGGACTTGAAATGCGGGAAGAAGAAATAATCCGAACGGTTCGTGATCTTATCCTCATCGCTGTACAGCATATCCGTATCCGGATGCTCGTTCATATATTTCACATAACAGTACAGCGCATCCGGCTCGATCATGTCATCATGGTCCAGCATGGCGATGAAATCGCCCTCAGCCATCTCCAGCGCTGCATTTGTGTTTCCGGCAATGCCCAGATTATCATTCAGATTCCGTACCTTTACACGCGGATCGACGGACTGCCAGTAGTTCAGCCGCTTCATGACGCCGCCGTTCAGCACATTGGCATTGACGATACAGAGCTCCAGATTGGAATAGCTCTGCTTCAGCACGGAGCCAATCATATCATCCAGATACGCGTCCGGCGTGTTGAAAACCGGAACCAGGATACTGAATTTGGGCATATAGTCAAAGACCGCTTTCCGCTGTTCAGCCAGTTCGAGGGCATTCGCGCGGTACGCCTGGAACCATGCGGCATACTTGTGGTCGTTCCGCTTGATCACCTTATTGACCACGCGGCCGACGGCATGACGCACATCCAGGTACTTTTCCTTGGCCTTTTTTGCCGTTTTCCGGAGCTTCAGAATATTTCCGTTCAATGGATACTTCTGAGACTCCACAACGGTTTCTCCGTCCATTTCAAGCGCCTCAAGGGTAATTGTGACCGGCTTCTCATAGGGCACCTGAATGTACATGCCAAGGTCGTCCTTGCCGGGATCGCGGAACAGCGCGTAGCCGATGTCCGGGCGGCAGTTCCACCAGACCCTGATGGGGATCTCCGTGCCATCGGGCCCATATGCTTTGTAGGCCATGCGATGACTCACATCTGAGCCAGCGCCCCATCCGATGATATTCATGTTTCCATCGCGCACAACGGCGCTGTCAATGCATAAACGCATATTGTCTCCTTGGTTTTTACGGAAGATGATCAAATCCTCCTGATCTCTTTTACGGAAGAAGATAAAATCCCCTTGTCATCGAAAGATTGTCATTGTAATACGGATCACGCTTCAGCCGTTCCGCCCAGCGTTCCTGAAGAAGTGCCATCTCCTTGTCAAGACGTGCACGCTTTTCCGCGGAATCCTCATAGCCTCTTGATTTGGATTCATAATGATGCAGCTTGGCATAAGCATCATAAACGACGGATTTTCCTGCTTTTTCCGCCTTCAGGCAATAATCCACATCATTATAAGCAACTGTGAACTCTTCCGTCATGCCGCCGATCTCGCGGTACAGTTCCGCTGTGGTCATGAGGCAAGCGCCGGTCACAGCAGAAACATTACAGGTTGATACCAGGCGTCCCATGTAACCGGGCTCTTCGTCGGAAAAGCCATGATACATATGCGCCACACGGCCTTCCACGGCTGCGGTAACGCCTGCATGCTGAATGGTATCATCCTCATATAACAGCTTGGCGCCAACAACACCGTTTTCCGGCAGACTGCAGTAGAATACCAGACTCTCGATGAAATCGGGAGAAATGACCTCCGTGTCGTTGTTCAGAAGCAGCAGATACTCGCCCACTGCGGATTCTGCGCCGAAGTTATTGATTTTTGCGTAATTAAAAGAACCTTTGTAGTACAGCGTCCGAATGCGGCTGTCGCGGGCTTCCAGTTCTTTGTAGCAGGTAAAGATTTCTTCCGTCTCACTGTTGTTCTCAATGAGGAGGATCTCATAATTCTCATATGTGGATCTTTCCAGAATGGAATTCACGCAGCGAAGCAGATCGTCCTTGTGATCTTTATTGGGAATCAGGATGGAAACAAGCGGTTTTTCCTTTAAGACCGGCTTCGTAATATAGCGGCCGGAGAACTTTGAAGGCTCCATCTCCACTTCATGACCTGCACGGGCATAGGAATCCCGGATGGCACGCGCACCGGCATCGACCGCATAGTTCTTGGCCTGCATGCCCCCGGACGTGGAAGCTGCGTGAATGCGCCAGTTGTAAAGGATCTTTGAAATGTGGACCACTTCTCCGTCTTCGCTCATGTTTTCCACACAGCGGAGCGTAAAATCAAAATCCTGCGCGCCGTCGTAGGCTTTCCGCTCTCCGCCCACTTTGCGGGCGAGCGCAGTCTTGATCATGATCAGATGACAGATGTAATTATCCGAATGCAGACGAGCAAGGCTGAAATCCGGCTTAAAATGCGGAGTCAGATGTGCTCCGGTCTCATCGTCGATCTTATCTTCATCACTGTAAATAAGCTCTGCCTTCGGGTGCTCATTCATGCTCTTCACAAACTCATACAGCGCATTCGGCTCATACAGGTCATCCTGATCCAGAAGCGCGATCCATTCCCCGTCTGCGATCTTCAGGCAGGCGTTCGTGTTTTCCGAAATACCGTCATTCTTTTCAAGGACGATGACCTTGATGCGGCTCTCTTCCCTCTGCAGCGCTTCCAGACGTTCTGATACAACCTTGTTTTCTTTGCAGCCATTTGCGAAGCAGAGCTGCCAGTTTCCGTAGGTCTGATTCCGAACGGACGATACCATCGCCTCAAACTGATCCATTTTGGGATTATACACCGGCACCAGTACGGAAATCAGCGGCTCATGAGTAAAATGGTTTTCTCGCTGTGCTTTCAGTTCCGCCTTACCGGCGCGATGCTTCTGATACCACTCATTATAACGCATGTCTTCCGGCTGAAGATCGCCGTATTTCCTGCGCAGGATAAAACCCTGCTTATCCTTGGAACGGATAAAGCTGAGCAGCGAATTCTGATGCCGATACAGTTTCCGGAGTTCGATCTTCACCTCTTCCTCCGCCGCATCCTTGCGGTACGCATGGAGCCAGGCTGCGCGAGCCGTGTCCAGACTTCCGTGCATCAGAAAGCCGTATGCGTCGTCACTCCGCTTATGATACAAATATTCGTTCACATCCTGACGAACGGTGGTTTCCGTGATCATTTCCACACGTTTTCCGTCTTCCGTCACCAGTTCAACGACCGTCTCCGCGCCCTGTTCTTCCGGTGCAGCCCAGCCGCGCACATTCAATCTTCCTCTGTCAAAATAAAGATAATCAATACAATACTGCATGTCAGTTTCCGCTTTTTCTTTCCAGTTTCAGATAATGTTTCGCCAGATGTTCCGGCAGATACAGATGTTTTCTTCCCAGAAGATTTCCGAGCTTCATGGCGGTCTTTAAGAGCGTAAGCCTAAGAACGGAAAAATGTGCGCTTTTCTCCTTCAGGATCTTCCGGGCCTCCGCTGTTCTCCCGGCAATGTACATATCGGTGTCCGGCCAGACCACAGGAGAAGCATCGCCGGGGATCCGACAGCCCTCCATCGGAATATTATAACCAAAATACTGAATGTTTGTTTTCTCACTCGCACCAATCAGGAAAAATTTCCGGAATTCATGGAACAGTCCGGTCTTTCCCGGGACATCGGCCACAACCTCCGGCACATACGCAATACGGTATCCACCGTACAGTGCCTTGGCTGTCCAGACAGCAGCTTCCGTACAGAACGGATCCGGATCAAAATAGCCAATGCTCTCAAACACACTCTTTTTATACAGCGTCAATTGATTCGTATTCAGAAAAATATCCGCTTTTCCCTCCCGATACAGTGTATGGATATCCTTCACGGATGCCTGCTTGGGATAGTCCGCCTTAAGAAGTACTGTATATACCCGGTCTTTTCCGGTTCCTTTCACACGGCCAACAGCTGCTGCCGCATTTTCCGCCTGCAGGGCTTCCAGCAGAACTTCCCGGGTATTTTCATCCGGTGTTTCTTCACCTGCTGTAAAAAGAACATAGGGCGTTTCAGCCGCGCGTACCGCGGCATTCAGTTCCGCTGCCGAGCGCCGGTCGGTCTTGTAAACGATCGTGATCTCAGAATTCATAATCCACCTTATGCGGTACCAGAACCGCTCAAATTGCTTTACAATATACCACAATTAGTGTATCATAGTACATAACTAAAGTCAAATACAGTGCCCCCTTCCGGGGCACTGAAAAGGATTTCTTTTCGGTGAAACCATTACAGGCGTCACCGAATACACCATGACTTCCACCAGAGCCTGAGAAAGGACACTATGAGTTACCAGATTTTTATGGACATGTCCGCCGATGTGGCACCGGACATTATTAAGGAGGGAAACGTCGGCTGCGTGCCGATGGAGTATTCCCTCGGTGAAACGATGCACACCAGCTACGGCCCGGAACCCGTCGAATTCATGAAAATGTTTTACGACGGTCAGCGTAACGGCGACCTGACCCGCACTTCTCAGATTTCCCCGTATAAATACGTGGAATTCTTCCACCCGTACATGGAAAAAGGCATCAACTGCCTCTATCTCAGTCTTTCAAGTGGTCTGACATCCACCGGTCAGTCAGCCACTCTTGCTGCCGACCAGTTAAAGGAGGAATTCCCGGACCTGGAGCTGAAGGTACTGGATACCAAAAGCGCGACCTGCGGCATCGGTCTTCTTCTGGACCGCGCGGTGCGCAATCAGAAAGCCGGCATGAGCCTTGAAGAAAACTATGAAGCGCTGGAAGCGGTCATTCCGAAGCTCCGCTGCACATTCATGGTGCAGAACCTGACGTATCTGCATCGCGGCGGACGCGTCAGTGCTGCTACCGCTACTGTTGCCAATGTGCTGGACATCAAACCCATTCTGAAAATTGACGAAAAGGGCGAGCTGGTCACCATCAATAAAAAACGAGGCAATAAGCAGACGCTGAATACACTGCTCCAGATCTTCGATAATGAGCGCGTTACGGAAGATAATGACGATCCGCTTTACGTGCTGGATTCCGATGCAGCGGAGCTGTCCGATTATCTGTACGAGGAAGTCAAAAAGCGCTGTCCGAATAAGCGCATTTATCGTTCCTGTCTGACACCGGTCATCGGCGCGCATACAGGACCGGGGCTGGCGGCGGTGTGTCATATCGGCAAATAATGCTTCCGTGAGAGGTGAAACAGCTGCGCGTGGGATTGCATAATGATATTCCTACGTGCTTGACACGAATTTTCTGCTTGTCGCAGATCAGTTTATCGCATTCTCTGCTGCTTAAACAACATAAAAAATACGCCTCACTTCTAAAAGTGAAGCGTATTTTTTTATTTACTCAGGATCCGTACCTCCCGTCAGAGGAACGAATCCTGAGGCCCTTTTCACGGTACGCATAAATGGAGAATGCAGTGATATGAGTGAACAAGCCGCTTACAATTCACAGAAAGGCGCAGCGTTATCACATGGGAATATCACTGACGCAATCCATCGTGGGGAAACTTCGCACTCTCTGCCCCACTTGCACAATTATTTCAGCAGTTCAGCAAGCTCTGCCATGATTTCCGGAATCTTGATGCTCTGCGGACATGCAGCTTCACAAGCGCCGCAGCCTACACAGTCTGCCGGCGTACCTTCAGTATCGATGTCAGCAGCCTTCTTCAGCTCGTCCTTACCATTGACCTTATAGTCATTATAAACCTTCATGTATTCCGGAATGTTGATCTGAACCGGGCAGCCCTCGGTACAGTAACGGCATCCGGTACACGGAACCTGCATGGACTTTCTGAACAGATCGCATGCTTCCTTTAAAGTTGCCATATCAGCATCGGACAGGCCCTCTTCTACGGAGAAGGTATTCAGGTTGTCCTTGATCTGATCCATATGGCTCATACCGCTTAAGATAACCTTAACGTTCGGAAGGCTCTTAACGAAACGGAGTGCCCAGGAAGAGATGCTCCAGTCCGGATGAGCTGCCTTCAGAACAGCCTCTGCTTCCGGATTCAGAGATGCAAGACGGCCGCCGCGGACCGGCTCCATGACAACGATCGGAATATTTCTCTCGGTCAGGATTTCATATTCTTCCTTTGCAGTGCCGTACCACCAGTCATAGTAGTTCAGCTGGATCTGCGCGAAATCCCACTTACGGTAATCGGCATAACGTCTCAGAACGTCAACACTTGCATGGCTGGAGAAACCGAGGTAAGAGATTGCGCCCTCTTCCTTCTTCTTCTCAAAGTACGGGATCGCGCCGCTCTCAAGATAAGTATCGATATTATTGTCAAGCAGGCAGTGCAGCAGATAGAAATCAATACGATTGGTCTGCAGTCTTCTTAAAGACTCTGCAAATACTGCTTCATAATCCGGATTGGAACCGATATGGAACTTGGATGCCAGATAGAAACTGTCTCTGTCATGCTTCGTCATGCATGCGCCGAGGCATTCTTCAGAACCGGTATACACATATGCGGTATCAAAATAATTGATGCCGTTTGCCAGCGCATGATCGATGATTTCATGAGCCTTCAGATAATCGATCGGTGAACCCTTTACGTTCGGATCAACTGCCGGGAGACGCATGTTGCCCATGCCAAGCGCAGAAACCTTAACACCCTGAATCTCGTTGTAAATCATGTTGTAACTTCCTTCCATACTTTGTGTTATCTTTCCGGACTTTCTGTCCGAAGAATTTCCGGATCGTAAGCTGTGTCCTTTGATTGTGATTCATCACAGAAGACACAGAAAACCATTTAAAGACATAATACCTTAAATTGCGCTGCAATTCAACTCCCCCTGCGGTTAATTTCCGTTTCCGCGAAAGAAAACACGCAGATTTTCGTTGAAGATCCGCAATCCGCTGTATGAATGAAACCATTATTCCCAAGCAGAAGCGCTGCAGCACGCTCTTTTTCAATACGGCGTCTTTACAGCGTGATCTCCGCCTTTGTCACACCGGTACGATCGCCGGTAACGGTAATCGTCAGCTTGCTGCCTGCTTTGCCTCGTACGATCCAGGTGATCTTCTTTTCCATCGGCTTTGTGTGAACGGTAGTTGCCGGGAAGCCCCATGTCATCATGGACTGATTGCCGTAGCCCGCCAGATGGCCGAACTTCACTTCTTCTCCGCCCTCCACGACCTCAGCACCCGTCAGAGCCGCTGTCATTTCCGGCATGCGTTCGTCCTTCAGCGCCTGATTGAATACATAGGACGGCAGGAAGCCGCGGTTTCCGATGACTGCACTGACACGGTACAGGCCGTCCGCCAGTTTCTCCGCTTCTGCTTTTTCAACGATAACACGCGGGAACGCCTTGACTGCGCGCAGCATGAAGTTCACATGCTTTGTAATGTCCTCTTCCAGGAAGGATTTGGGCGGATTCTGATAAATGAACTTCACATTGATACCGCCGATCTCAACGGTTCCAAGCTGCGGATGCTCAAACGCAGTCCAGGGCATGAAGCCTTCGCCTTCCGGCAGGTTTGCATCGATCCACTTTAGCATCTTATATTCATTCTCTCTGCGTTCTTCCTCGGACATGTTTTCCTTGGGTGGAATGGAGCGCTCAATGCCGGAACGCGCCTCGATGTCCCAGCACTCGATGGTAAACGCCGGAATACCGATGATGAAATGACAGAAATCATCAAAACCGCCGTAGGTTGCGGGATCGGACTGCGGGCTGAAATCATCATATACGTTTAACAGCGGGTAGCCGGTCTCTTCCGCGCCCATGAGGCCGATGGTCTTATAAAGCTTAATGTCCTCCGGATCTGCATTTTTCGCAGATTGAGACCCCGGAGTGTACAGCACCAGGCCGCCGTGTGTGTGCATGTCGATGCAGCAGCACAGCTGATCCTTGTGCGCCATCAGGAACTTCGCGTTGGCCTGCGTTTCCGGGTTGCAGAGAGAAGTCTCGCCTGCGCCGCGCTGCACCCAGGCCGGCTTCCAGTCGACCGGGTAGTTTCTGTTGAAATCGTAGCTGTATTTGGCCGGAGCCGGCTTTACTGTCAGGCCGTCATAGTCCAGGATCTCGCCTTCCGTGTAAACATCATAGAAGTCGCCGTCCACATCGTCCGGAAGGCGCTTTGTCATCAGACGATCGTCCAGCGGCGATACCTTCCACATACCATAGGGGCTCTTCACACGCATGGTGCGGATCACGCCGTCGCCGTCCAGATCGCGGGGCTGAAGGCCCGGCATTTCCTGAAGGAACGGGTACGGACGCTTGCTGCTTCGCAGGGTCTCCGGGGTGGTCAGATAATGCTCGGAGCCATCCGGTGAAACGCGGGGAAGAATGTAAAACGTGTTCTTTTCAAGGAGCCTGGCGATCTCCGGGTCATCCGTGTTGGAAAGCAGGGTGTCCATCAGCAGCATGACGGACATGGAGCCCGTTACTTCACCTGCGTGGATATTACCTTCTGTGTAGAATGCCGGCTTTTCCGAAAAGTCGCCGGTGCGGGTATCGGTGACGGCCATGACATAAATATTCCGGCCTTCATATGTGGTGCCGATGGTCTCTAACTTCGTGTAGGATGGGCACTTTGCGATCCACGTCTTAAGGATCTCTTCAATCTCGCTGTAAAGATAATAATGATCATACTTATAAGTGTGTTTCATCGTGTCTCCCTTCATGATCTTAAATATTATATGTTTTAATGCCGGTGAGCGGTGATTCGTCTTTCAGAGCTTGCCGCACTCTGTCGCACGGGATTCCAATGATATAAAGACTTCCGGCAGCATTTCCGCCATATCGCTCGGCAGCATACACCGCTCGGAAAAACGCGCTTTTGCAAGGTCTCCCGCCATACCGTGAATATACGCGCCGGACCAGGCTGCCGTAAAGCCGTCCTCTCCCTGCGCCATCAGCGCGCCGATGATCCCGGTCAGCGTATCTCCGGAGCCGGCCCGTGCCATTCCCGGGTTTCCGGTGGAATTCACATGCGCTTCACGCCCTTCTTTTACAATCAGTGTCTCCGGCCCCTTGAGCAGCACCGCTGCATGATACCGTGCAGCTGCTTCAAGCGCCGCATCCATACGGTCCGCTTCCACTTCCCGACCGGTCCGGCCGATGAGTCTTCCCATCTCCCCGCTGTGCGGCGTCAGTATAAGATCACCGGTTTTTATACTTTCCGTTTCCACAAAGGTCTCCGCCAGATAATTCAAGCCGTCCGCGTCCATGAGGAGCGGCTTGTCGCAGTATTCCAGCACGATGGGGCACACCCGTTCCCGAAGCATGCCAAGACCGCATCCGACGGCCACCGCTCTCGATTTCCGGATTCCATCCGCCAGCACCTGCCGCATCTGTACGGTATCCTCGGGATCGTACACACTGCACACGGCTTCCGGAATGGCAGCCGTCACGATCGGATAAATGCTCTTCGGCATGGCAATATCCAGGAACCCCACACCGCTTCGGAGTGCCGCTCTTCCGGCCATGATCGCCGCGCCGGCCATCCCTTCCGAACCGGCAATGAGAAACAGCCTGCCACGGTCAAACTTATGAAAATTCCTGCCGATTTCGGGAAGCGCTTCCCAAACTTCGGTCTCTGTTGTCGTAATCACGTAAATGCCTGCAGTTCTTTCTCAAATCGTGCCACCGGAAATCCGATGATGTTATCCCGGTCGCCTTCAAAACGATCGATGTACTTTCCGAATCCACCCTGAATTTTATAGGATCCGGCCGCGTCCATGCATTCGCCGGTCGCCACATAGTCCCGGATCTGTACTTCCGTCATCGGGACCACATGAACATCCGTGCATTCATAAAAAATCTTTTCTTCTGTCTTTCCGTCCTTCACGCGTACCAGCGCCAAACCGGTATAGACCTGATGGGCTCTTCCCTGGAAGGAGGCGATCATCCGCACCGCGTCTTCTTCATCCGCGGGCTTTCCGAGGATCATATCGTCCACTGCCACAATGGTATCGGCACCGATGACCAGACAATCTTCCGTCATCTTGGCCGCTACATCCCGTGCCTTCAGAAGTGCCAGCTCACTGACCACGTCATACGGCTTGACCGATGTGTAATTTTCCTCACAATGGCTGACAATGATCTCAAATTCATATCCGGCATTTTCCAGCAGTTCTTTTCTTCTGGGGGAACCGGACGCAAGTATCAGTTTTTCCATATTGATCTCTTTCCCCATCTGCCGCAACAGCCGGAGGAGATCCCCCGGCTGATACTGCATGGTTTCTGATCAGGCTCAGGCTTCCTTCAGGAACGCCTCGTAAGCCTTCTTTGCTTCGTAAATATCGGACTTGGAGCAGATCTCCCACGGAGCGTGCATAGACAGGACCGGAACGCCTGCATCCAGCACTTCCATACCGTACTTCGCGGAAATGTAAGCGATGGTTCCGCCGCCGCCCTGGTCCACACGGCCCAGTTCTGCGGTCTGGAAACGGACACCGTTATCATCCATGATACGGCGAACATCTGCAAAATATTCCGCATTGGCATCGTTGGAGCCGGACTTGCCGCCGCGGCCGGTAAACTTCATGAACAGTACGCCGTAACCGAAGTATGCGGTGTTCTTTGCTTCATTCACACCTGCAAAGTTCGGATCAAAAGCAGCGCCGACATCCGATGAAAGCATGCGGCAGTGCTGCAGACAGCGACGAACTGCCAGGTTGGAATCGATGCCCATCAGATTCATGATTTCCGCAACCGCATTCTCAAAGAACATGGACTGCGCGCCGGTAGCGCCGATGGAACCGACTTCTTCCTTATCCGTTAACAGACATACGGAAGTTCTCTTGCAGACCCCTGCATCCAGAAAGCCTTTCAGAGAGGTGAACGCGCATACACGGTCATCCTGGCCGTAGCCTGCAACCATGGAGCGATCCAGACCAAAGTCACGCGCCTTGCCGGCCGGTACAACTTCAAGCTCAGCGGACAGGAAATCATCCTCTTCCACATCGTACTCTTCCTTGAAGAACTTCAGCATCTGTGCCTTGACAGCATCCTTTTCCTCACCTTCCAGCGGCTTAGAACCGATCATCAGGTTCAGATCCTCGCCCTCGATGACCACACTGGCCTTCTTCTGCATCTGATCCGCAGAAAGATGGATCAGAAGATCAGTGATGCCGAGAATCGGGTCCTCGTCGCGGTCGCCGATCTCCACATCGACTACCGTACCGTCCTTCTTCACGATCACGCCATACAGCGCAAGCGGAATGGTGACCCACTGATATTTCTTTATACCGCCGTAATAATGGGTATCCAGATATGCAAATTCATGATCCTCATAAAGCGGAACCTGTTTGATATCCATACGCGGAGAGTCTACATGTGCACCAAGGATGTTCATGCCCTTTTCCATGGGCTCTTCACCGATGGTGAACAGGGCCAGGGTCTTCTTCATGCCCACAGCGTAGATCTTATCGCCGGCTTTAACCGGAGTGCCGTCTGCGATCAGCTTCTCAAGATTCACATAGCCTGCTTCTTCAGCAAGGCGGACCGCTTCAGCCACCGCTCTTCTTTCCGTCTTGCCGAAGGAAATGTAATGCTTGTACTCTTCGTTCAGTTCGTTCAGTTTCTTCAGTTCAGTCTCGTCATATCCGAGCCATGCATTTTTCTTTTCCATGTCAGATCTCCCTTGTTTCATAGCGGAGCCATAAACGCTCCTCTTCTGTCAGGTACGGAGAAATTACTTCCCGTACCATCTTGTGGTAATCATTCAGCAGCTTGCGTTCCTTCTTGGTCATGGCCTCGCGGTCCACCGCCTCCAGATCGATGGGGCAGAATGTGATGGTCTGGAATTCCATGTACTGACCATACTCGGTCTTTTCGGACTTCCGGCAGAGAAGCTCGTTCTCCGTACGGATACCGAACTCACCCTCTAAGTATACGCCGGGCTCATCGGTGGTGATCATGCCTTCTTCCAGAACCGCGCTATCATTCCGCTCCGGAACATGACGCCAGCGGAAGCCGTTGGGGGCTTCGTGAATATTCAGAAGATAACCCACGCCGTGGCCGGTGCCGCAGCGATAATCAAGTCCCAGCTCCCACAGCGGTCCGCGGGACAGAATGTCCAGATTCTGACCGGTACAGCCGTACAGGAACTTGGCAGCTGCCAGATTCAGGCAGGAACGAAGGACAACGGTAAAGAGTTCCTTCTGCTTATCGGTGATCGGACCCACCACGATGGTACGGGTGATATCCGTTGAACCTTCCATGTAATGTCCGCCGGAGTCCACCAGGAAGAAGCCTTCCGGCTTGATGACCGCTGCCGTCTCCGGCTCGGCCTTGTAGTGCATCATGGCACCGTTTTCCTGATATGCGGCAATGGTATCAAAGCTGACATCCAGGAAGCCTTCCTGCTCGCATCGGAAATCTTCCAGCTTATCTGCAGCCGTGGCCTCGGTCAGTTCACCGGACGCCACATTCTTCTTCAGCCAGCAGATCCACTTGGTCATGGCCACGCCGTCCTTGATGTGCGCGCGGATGATATTGTCCGCTTCCACCGGATTCTTGATGGACTTCATGAGAACGGTGGGATTCGGACGATTCACGATCTCGCTTCCCTTGACCACGGAACGGTAAATACGGTAGTTCACGCGGCTCACATCCATCATGACGCGGCCCATAGACTTTTCTGCCATGCGGTCAGCCATCATGTAGATGTCTTCATAATCCGCCACGGATACATGATTCGCAGCCAGATATTCCTTCATTTCATTGTCCAGTGCCTGCGGTTGAACATATAAAATGCAGCCCTTCAGCGTCATGACAAGGTATGAAAGGACGATGGGGAAATGAACAGCGTCGTTTCCGCGGATATTCAGAAGCCAGGCAATGTCATCGAGGGAGGTCATGATCAGAACATTGGCCTTTTCCTTCTTCATGACTTCGCGCACACGCTCCAGTTTGGACGCGCAGCTTTCACCGGCATATTCCTCTTTTAAGATCCAGGCAGCTTCTGCTGAAAGCGCCGGACGATCCTCCCAGATGATATCCACCAGATCCTCGGACGCATAAACGCGGCCGCCGGCCTTCTCAGCGATCTTCTGCAGACGCAGTCCCCATGCGGCATTGATCACGCGGCCGTCAAAGCCGATCACACCGTTTTCCGGAAGACTTGCTTCAATGAATTCATCCACGGTGGGAACCCCGGGTTCAGCCATGCGGTAAAGATCAAATCCGCTGCCCTCCAGCTGACGCTCCGCCTGAATAAAATAACGGCCGTCCGTCCAGAGCCCGGCATTCTTCATCGTCACGACAGCCACACCGGCTGAACCGGTAAAGCCGGTCATGTATTTCCGTGCTTTGAAGTATTCGCCTACGTACTCAGACTCATGAAAATCCGCAGTGGGAATGACATAGATGTCGATCTCACGCTCCATCATGAGGCCTCTTAACGCAGTCAGTCTGTCACTGTTCATGATTTTTCCTCCTCCCGGGTGTATCCCGGTCTTATGAATTCAAACCAGTCCCGGACCTCCTGTTCGTGTCCGTTCGCTGTGGGGTAATAAAACCGGGAACCCAGAAGTTCATCCGGCAGATATTGCTGCTCCACATAATGATTGGGATACAGATGCGCGTATTTGTAATCCACACCATGTCCCAGTTTGGACGCCGCCTTATAATGCGCGTCCTTCAGATGATTGGGAAGCGTTTCCACCTTGGTGCGCTGCACTGCGCCCATGGCACTCTCAATGGCCGTTGTGCAGGCATTGGACTTGGGCGCCGTGGCCACATAGATGGCTGCTTCGGAAAGAATGAGCTGCGCTTCCGGCATGCCGATGCGTTCAATGGCCTGCGATGCCGCCGTAGCCACAACCAGTGCCTGCGGATCCGCGATGCCCACATCCTCTGCCGCGCAGATCATGATGCGGCGGGCAATGAACTTGATATCCTCCCCCGCGGTCAGCATCCGCGCCAGATAATAGACCGCTGCATCCGGGTCCGACCCGCGCATGCTCTTTATAAATGCGGAGATCGTATCATAATGCTGATCTCCGTCCTTGTCATATTTTAAGACCCGTTTCTGAATGCATTCCTGCGCAACAGAAATATCAAAGTGGATTATTCCGTCCGCACTCCGGTCCGTGGTCAGGATGCCCAGTTCCACAGCATTCAGCGCGCTTCTTGCGTCGCCGTTTGCCATGTCGGCAATAAAGTCCACGGCCTCATCGGTCATAACAGCCTTAAAGGCTCCCATTCCGTTTTCCGAGTCCGTCACCGCGCGATGGATGAGCTCACGTACATCGTCCTTAGTGAGCGGCTTCAGTTCAAAAATGACGGAGCGTGAAAGAAGTGCCCCGTTGACTTCAAAATACGGGTTTTCCGTGGTTGCCCCGATCAGAACGACCGTGCCGTCCTCCACAAAAGGCAGCAGATAATCCTGCTGGGATTTATTGAAACGATGGATCTCATCGATGAACAGGATCGTCCTTTTCCCGAACATCCGCTGGTTCTGTTTGGCCTTTTCCGTGGCCTCTTCCATGTCCTTTTTACCGGCCATGGTCGCGTTCATCTGCAGAAATTCCGCGCTGGTGGTGTTGGCAATGACCTTGGCAATAGTGGTCTTTCCGGTTCCCGGAGGGCCGTAAAAAATCAGCGAACTCAGCTTGTCCGCCTTGATTGCACGGTACAGCAGGCTGTTCGGAGACAGAATATGCTTCTGTCCCACGATCTCATCCAGTTTTTTGGGTCTCAGCCTGGACGCAAGAGGAGACTCCTTTTTTGAAGAAGTCTCCTGCATCAGATCAAACAGATCCATTTTTAAGCCTCGGTAAAGAAGGCGGTCATTGCTTCAAGGGCCGCATCCTCTTCCGGTCCGTTGGTCACGATGGTTACATCATCGCCGTAAGTCAGCCCCATGGACATCAGTCCGATGAGACTTCTTGCGTTTATCTTTCTGGTACCGTCCATAAGATTGATGGTGGTTTCCGACGTGAACTTAGTAGCTGTCTGCACACATAAAGGAATCACATTTGCATCCAGCCCGTCCGGAATCCCAATTGTCACAGTATTTGTTTTCATAATTTTTCCTCCTCTGCGATCTCATGAAGTTTTCGCAGTCTATGATTCACGCCCGATTTTCCGACGGGCGGGATCAACATTTCTCCAAGCTCATTCAGCGTGGCTTCCGGATTTTCCAGCCGGAGTCTTGCGATCTCGCGCAGCTGTTCCGGAAGATTTTCCAGTCCGATGTGCTTCTCAATGAACTCAATGTCCATGATCTGGGCATGGGCCGCATTCACGGTCTTTCCGATATTTGCCGTTTCACAGTTTACCTGCCGGTTCAGATTATTCCGGACGTCCTTTACAACAAGAACGTTTTCCATGTTAAGCATGGAAACATTGGCCTGAATCAGGGCAAGGAAGTCCGCTATCTGGTCTCCCTCTTTCAAGTATACCACATAATGTCCCTTACGTTCAACTGTTTTTGCGCTGAGTTCAAATCTTCGAATTAGATCCCGTACCTTCTCCGCAAGACTTTCTGTCTCGCACACGATCTCCAGATGATAGATCTTTTCCGGGTCGCCGATGGACCCGCTTTTCAGAAACAATCCGCGAAGAAACGCCTTCTTGCAGCAGGTATGCTGCAGGATCTCCGCCTTGTCAAAAGCCGCTTCCGCATCCAGGAATGCCTGTAACTCCGCTTTCAGACAATGCTCCTTGTGCGGAACGATTCCGCTCAGCTCTTCTTTTACCCTTGCCGAAAATGTCATGTCAACTCCTGTTCCTGTAAAGATCCCGATGGATCAGATTGCAGCCATAGGAGGTATCCTCCTTCAGCGCTTCATACAGCCGATTGCCCACAGACACACTGCGATGCTTGCCGCCGGTACAGCCCACGGCAATCACCAGCTGGTTCTTCTCCGCCTTCATGAACTGCGGAATCAGGAACCGGAACATGGCAAACAGTTTATCCAGAAACTCTTCCGCCTCCGGATTGTTCAGCACATAGTCCTGAATGATCTTTTCATTGCCGGTATGCGGACGCAGCACCGGATCGTAATGCGGATTCGGAAGAAAACGCACGTCGAACACAAAATCCGCCTCCTGCGGTACACCGTTCTTAAAGCCAAAGGTCATGACCGTGACATTCAGATTCTTAAAGGAACCGTGATTTTCAAAAATATCCTTCAGGCGGTTCTGCAGTTCCCGCGTCAACAGGAATGATGTGTCGATCACGTAATCCGCCCGTTTGCGGACCGGCTCCAGCTTTTTCCGTTCCAGGTGAATGGCCTCTTCCAGACTTCCCGCAGTCTCATAAAGCGGGTGCACATGCCGGGATTCCTTATAGCGGCGAATCAGACATTCATCGCTTGCGTCCATGTACAGCATCTTGAACATTCGGTGTTTGCCGAACAGCTGCTCCAGTGTTTCCAGCATGGAATCGATATTTTCTCCGCCGCGGATGTCAATGCCCAGCGCGATCTTATCCTTTGCGCCCTCCGCAGTATTCGTCAGATCCAGAAAGCGGTCCAGAAGCTTCACCGGCAGATTGTCCACACAGAAATAGCCCCTGTCCTCCAGCATTTTGAACGCGGTACCCTTGCCGGATCCGCTCATGCCGGTCACAATGATCATATCCATCAATTGAATTCTCCCAACAGTCTAACTTCCGGTTCCAGCGGTACTCCGGACCGGTCCAGAACCACCTGCTGCACATGACGGATCACCTGCATGATCTCTGCTGCGCTCGCGCCGCCTTTGTTTACCACAAAGCCCGCGTGTTTTTCCGATACCCAGGCATTTCCGACATGAAACCCCTTCAGACCTGCTTCTTCAATGAGCGCACCGGCATAATAGCCTTCCGGGCGTTTGAAGGTACTTCCTGCCGATCCGTACTCCAGCGGCTGTTTGTCTCTCCGTCGTTTATTGAGATCATCCATGACCGCGCGGATCTGTTCCGGATTGCCGGGTGTCAGTTCCATCGTCACGGAAAGGACGATGTTTTCCGTTCCCATGAGCGCGGAATGACGGTATGAAAGGTCCAGTTCGGCACTCTTCAGCGTAACGACCTCACCGGAGGGCGTTAAAACTTCTGCCTCACAGACCACATTTTTCAGTTCGGAACCGTACGCGCCGGCATTCATGATGAGTCCACCGCCGATGGTTCCCGGAATTCCCGACGCAAATTCCAGTCCGGAAAGTCCCGCCCGAAGTGCCGCAAGCGCGACCTCCGGCATCATGGCTCCGGCCTCTGCAGTCACGCGAGTGCCGTCCACGGTGATAGCTTCCATGCTTTTTCGGAGCGTGATCACCGCGCCGCGGTATCCCGCATCGCTGACAAGAAGATTGCTTCCGCGTCCCAGAATGAAGCAGGGCGTACCGCTTTCCTTCAAAGCCGCAAGGACCGCTTCCAGTTTTTCCCGGCTGTCCGGCCGGATGAAAAGATCCGCGGGACCGCCGGTACCGAAGGTGGTGTACTGCGCCATCGGCTCGTTCCGAAGAACGGCCTCTTCTCCCGCGATCCGTTTAAGATCAATAGAAGATATCATTCTCTTCTTCTCCATGGTTTCTCAGGTTGTTCTGAACACGCTTGTAGAGCTCATGCGCAGCGTTGTAACCCATCTTTTTCTGACGATGGTTAACGGCTGCGGACTCGACAATGACGGCCAGGTTGCGGCCCGGACGGACCGGCAGATGATGGCAGACCACCTTGTTGCCCAGATATTCGATATACTGATCTTCCATACCCATGCGGTCATATTCCGTATCGGCGGACCAGTCTTCCAGATGCAGGACCAGGTCGATGCTCTGCGTGTTCTTGACACATTCAACACCGAACAGCGTCTTGACATCGATGATGCCGATACCGCGGAGCTCGATGAAATGACGGGTGATGGCCGGCGCGCTTCCCACAAGCGTATCATCGGAGACCTTGCGGATCTCAACGACGTCATCGGAAACCAGACGGTGTCCGCGCTTGATGAGTTCGATGGCAGCTTCAGATTTACCAATGCCGGATTCACCGGTGATGAGAACACCTTCGCCATATACATCGACCAGAACGCCGTGGATGGTGATCATCGGCGCCAGCTGGATGTGCAGCCAGCGAATGACCTCAGCGGTCAGCATGGATGTTGATTTGTCGGAGATCAGAACCGGAACACCGCATTTGGCGGCGATCTGAACGAATTCGTCATCAGGCATCTTGGAGCGGCAGAAAATGATGCAGGGGATCTTCTGCTCCAGGAATTCATGATAGATCCTGGTGCGGAATTCCGGCTCCATCTGCTGCATGTAGACATATTCCACAAGACCTACGATCTGTACACGGGAAGTGTCAAAGTATTCCCAGAAGCCGGTAAGCTGCAGGGACGGACGGTTGATGTCCGGAACAGTGATGAAATGCTCATCCAGGTCCAATCCCTTCGTGAGATTTTCCAGTTCCATCTTCTTTGCCAGAGTACTGACCTTGACTCTGGGCTTTTCAGTTGCTCTTCTCATTTCTTTACCCTCAAATCATCGAATGGTAATGCCCGAAAGCAGGCGGCGGGCCGTTTCTTCGGCTTCCGTCTGTTTCCCCTGCTCCACATGTGTCATTAGAACTGTGAACAGAACATTGCCCCGTACGCACTCAAAACGCAGGTTCTGACCGTTCGCGGTCCGGTTGAGATTTTCCCCGCCCGCTCCGGAATCTCCGGCGATCTCAACATTTTCCGCGGTCAGGGCAAACCCCGAAGCCTCCCAGATCTCCGGATTGTCCGGGTTGGGCAGCCACAGGATCAGAAGGAGGTCCTCCGTATCCGTTTCCGCGCGGAATCCGTCCGGGACCGCGGCTGTCAGCCGGCTCCCTTCCACAGTTCCATGATCGTTATAAGTAAGTGCATATCCGGAGCTGCCTGCGCCGCTCTCACCGGCACCCTCGTCAATGTCCGAGATCATCCGGCTGAGCCGCTTCAGCGTATCCTCCATGTTTTTTTCAACGATGAGTTCACGCTCCGTCTTTTCCCCATCGGAAAAACTGACCGAAAGCTCCCCCTCGTCTGTTTCTTTCAAATTAATTTCCGGCGTGTCTTCTTCCCACTCCGAATACCATTCCTCATCCTCATAGCAGGACGTGACGGACAGATCATCGGAAAGATCTTCTGTCCGGAATCCGCCGCGTGTCATCAGTGTCAGCGCATACTGTTCCGGATCCGCGCCGCCAAAGCGGACGATGTCCTCAAACACCCGGCGCACGACCTTCTCCGGCTCCGGAAATTTTTCCGTGTACCCACTGTCGTAGATCAGTGTCCAGTCCCCTTCTCCGCTTTCCTTCAACCGGAGCTGACCGGTCTCAAACAGTGAAAGAAGCGTCATGCCGGTCACCGGCGGATCATTTTCCTCCGCAGTGTATTCCACGCTGTCGAACCGCAGCGCCGGATCCTCTTCCAGGAAATAATACAGTTTCAGATATCCGCGAGCCGTTTCCCGGAGCGTTTCCAGGATCTCCGGATCATTTTTCAGTTCCGGTGCAAAACGAACTCCGGTGACATCATGTTTCTGCCCGTCAAAAGAAAGACCGTTCTCCTTCAGCGTGATGTGTTTTTTCTGCATCACCCGGGTCACGATCCACAGTCCGTATTCTTCATGACTGCTCTTCTGACTGTTCATTCCTCATTTCTTCCTTTTTCCGTTCCTCCTTCAGCTTCCTGAGATACTTCAGGTCGCTCTTGGAGAGATTGGCTTTTTCCAGCAGGTCCGGACGGACCTCAAGGGTTCGTTCAATGCGCTTTTCACGGCGCCATTTTTCAATATTGGCGTGATGGCCGGAAAGCAGGATCTCCGGCACCTTACGGCCCATGAATTCCTCCGGGCGCGTGTACTGCGGATACTCCAGCAGGTTGTCATGGAAGCTTTCGATCTCCGCGCTGTCGCCGGCAAGGACACCGGGTACCATGCGGGAGATGGCATCGATCATAACCAGGGACGGAAGCTCGCCGCCAGTCAGCACATAATCGCCGATGGACACGCAGTCCGTCACGATCATGTCCAGCACCCGCTCATCCACGCCCTCATAGTGGCCGCATAAAAAGATCAGGTCTTCTTCTTCCGCAAATTCACGAGCCATGGCCTGATCAAAGACCTTTCCCTGGGGCGTCAGATAGATGACCCGCGCAGGATGACCGATTTTTTCCGTCAGATCTTCATGGCAGCGGTAAATGGGCTCGACCTGCATCAGCATGCCGGCACCGCCGCCGTAAGGGTAATCGTCCACATGGTGATGCTTCATGTCCGTGGAGTAATCACGGATATTGACCGCTTCCACGGAAATAATGCCCCTGTTTTCCGCCCGGCCAAGAATGCTCTGTGACGCGGCTCCTTCAATCAGTTCGGGGAACAGTGTCATCACGTGAAAATTCATGGTCAGTCCTCCAGGCCGGGAATGACATACGCCCGGATCTTTCTTGCTTCCACATCGATGGAAAGGATGCATTCCGGAATACGCGGAAGGAGCACTTCCTTTCCGTCCGGTCTCTTCACTTCAAAGACGTCGTTGGCGCCGGTCTGCAGTACATCGGTCAGTTCGCCGAGGACGGTATCATCGTCCCGGTAGACCGTACAGCCGATGAGGTCGGCGATGAAATACTGTCCTTCCTCTAACGGCGACTGGGAACGGTGGATCATGATGTCAGCCTGTCGCCAGGTTTCTGCTTCATCCATGGAATTGATGCCGGAAAGTTTCAGGATGGCCATGCCCTTAAAATATTTCACCCCCTGGATCTTCATGGGCGTACGGCCCTTCTTTGTCTCCAGGAGGACATCCTCCACCTGATTAAAACGGTCCAGATCATCCGTCGTGGGATAGACCTTGACTTCACCCTTGATTCCGTGAGGCTGTGTGATCACGCCGATTCGTAAGTATTCAATCATATTTTCTTCCGTTATGTCCGTTCTCTGATTGATAAATATCCGCATGCTTCTCGCAGAACGCAGGATCCGCATGACGGATAAAGCAAACGATAGGGAACAAAGTGCCCGCATGCCGTTCTCCGGCCGGGGTTCCCCTGTTCCCTATCATATCAGCATTATTACTCAATGTCCACCATTACATGAACACCCTTGCGAATGCCGGCCGCCTTCACAACGGAACGAATTGCATTCGCAACCTTGCCCTGTTTGCCGATGACCTTACCGATGTCAGCCTGAGCAACCTTCAGTGTGATCAGGGTGCCCTTTTCGCTGGTCTGCTCGGTAACGACCACCTGATCCGGCGCATCAACAAGCGCCTTCGCAATCGTCTCTACCAGTTCCTTCAATCCGGTACCTCCTTATTGAATGCGGTACGTTGAATTATTTCGTGATACCGGCTTCCTTTAATAAACGAGCAACGGTCTCGGTCGGCTGTGCGCCGTCAGCGATCCACTTCTTAGCAGCTTCTGCGTCAACCTTGACAACAGACGGTTCCTGGTTCGGATCATAGGTGCCGATCTCATCGATGAAACGACCGTCACGCGGTGAGCGAGCGTCAGCTACAACGATACGATAGATCGGATTTCTCTTCTTACCCATTCTCTTTAATCTTAATTTAATCATTTTCTTTTCCTCCAAAGGATCTTTTGTAATTTATGTGGTACAGCCTGTGCTGATATACCCTGTTTTAGAACGGCAGGCGGAAACGGTTTCCCTTGCCCTTCATCATGCCGGACATCTGCTTCATCATCTTCCGGCTCTGTTCAAACTGCTTGACCAGGCGATTGACCTCCTGAATGGGCTGGCCGGAACCTTTTGCAATACGGTTCTTGCGGGAAGGATTCAGGCAATCCGGATGGGTGCGTTCATACTTGGTCATGGAGTAGATAATGGCTTCGATCTTCTGAAGCTGACGCTCGGCCTCGTCCATGTCCGGCATGTTTTTCAGTTTGCTGCCCATGCCCATGCCCGGAAGCATGTTCATGATGGCGCCGATGCCGCCCATCTTTTTCATCTGCTGCATCTGCATCAGATAGTCTTCATAGTCGAACTTGCCCTTTTTCAGTTTCTGCTCAAGGGCCTTTGCGTCGTTCTGATCCACCTGCTCGGCAGCCTTTTCGATCAGGGAAAGGACATCGCCCATTCCGAGGATACGGCCGGCCATGCGGTCCGGATAGAACTGCTCCACGTCGGTCAGTTTCTCGCCGACGCCGGAGAAAAGGATCGGTTTTCCGGTCACGGCACGGATGGAAAGCGCCGCACCGCCGCGTGTGTCACCATCCAGCTTGGTCAGGATGACGCCGTCGATGCCGATCTCATCATTGAAGGATGTTGCTACATTGACTGCGTCCTGACCGGTCATTGCGTCGACAACCAGGATGGTCTTGTAAACATCCACATTTTCCTTGATCTCAACCAGCTCCTGCATCATGTCTTCATCCACATGCAGACGGCCGGCGGTATCGAGGATCAGGACATTATTGCCGTTTTCCCTGGCATGCATCAGCGCTGCCTTGGCAATGTCCTGCGGTTTGTTTTTATCACCCATGGCAAAAACCGGAATGCCCAGCTTTTCACCATTGATCTGCAGCTGTTTGATAGCTGCGGGACGATAGACGTCACATGCTGCCAGAAGCGGTTTCTTGCCGTTTCTGACGAGCTTTCCGGCAAGCTTGGCGGCCATGGTGGTTTTACCCGCACCCTGAAGACCGCAGAGCATGATCACGGAGATCTCACCGGCCGGCTTCAGAATCAGTTCCACCGGTTCCGGTCCCATCAGGTTGATCATTTCATCCTGAACGACCTTGATGACCATCTGACCGGGGTTCAGACCGTTCATGATGTCTTCACCGACGGCACGCTCCTGTACCTTGCTGACGAACTGCTTGACGACCTTGAAGTTGACATCGGCCTCCAGGAGAGCCATCTTGACTTCCCTCATGGCCAGCTTGACATCCGCTTCCGTCAGGCGTCCTTTTCCCTTCAGTCCGCCGAATATATTCTGAAATTTTTCCGAAAGACTCTCAAAAGCCATTCAAAAACTCCTGTATGCTTATTCCAGTTCGCCAAGGATCTTTTCCGTCAGATCCAGAAGCTCCTGCTTTTTATCACCGCTCTCTCCCAAAAGGAGCAGTGTTCTCATGTTTTCGGTGTATTTCTTGATTTTTTCAAACTGTTCCACCATGTGGAGTTTTTCTTCATACTCCTCCAGGGCTTTGTCACACCGGCGGATCATGTCGTGAATGCCCTGACGGGAAACACCGAATTCCGCGGCCGCTTCTGAAAGCGACATGTCATCGAATACCACATTTTCGTAGATCTCCTGCTGGTGCTCCGTGAGGAGCTCGCCGTAGAAGTCATAGAGCAGTGTTTTCTCAAAAATTTTCTCCATAGAAGATCACCCTGAGTATATTACAACAAAAGGGAGCGGGTGTCAAGCATTTTTACTTGACAGGTCAAAAATCTAAATATTGCCATAAGCCTGGGTTATTCATTAAGGCTATGTTACGCCCCAAGGCGCTCCAGCGACACATCACTGCCCCTTCGGGCGTACCCACGACATATAATCGCACTCCGGCGCCCCTTCACATCCATAGAAGCGGCGTCCCTTCCGGCTTCTCCGGATCACGATGTCCTTTCCGCACTTCGGACAGACATCGCCGGTCTTTTCAAGGAACGGCATGGTATTTCTGCATTCCGGGAATCCGGGACACGCCAGGAACTTTCCGTGCGCGCCGTATTTGATGACCATGTTTCGGCCGCAGCTCTCACAGATGATATCGGTCTTTTCGTCTTCGACCTTGACCTTCTCCAGTTCCTTTTCAGCACGGTTCAGTTCTTTCTCAAAGTTCGGATAGAACTCCTTCATCATCTCACGCCAGTCCTTGGTACCCTCCGCGACTTCATCGAGCTCACGCTCCATTTTTGCCGTAAAGTTCAGGTCTACGATATCCGGGAAGGAATTCTCCATGATGCCGTTGACGACCTCACCGAGCTCTGTAATGAACACATTACGGCCTTCCTTGGTGATGTAATGCTTACCGAGGATGTTCGTGATGGTAGGCGCGTATGTGGACGGACGGCCCAGGCCGGCGTCTTCCATGGCACGGACAAGCGATGCTTCCGTATAATGCGCCGGCGGCTGTGTGAAATGCTGTTCCTTAATGACTTCACCGGCTGTGAGGACATCGCCCTCTTTCAGCTTCAGGATGCCGCTGTCGCCGGAAAGCTTGGCCTCATCGCCTTCATAGGCCAGAAGGAAGCCCGGGAATCCCAGCTTGGACATGGAAGCCGTAAAGACGTAGGTGCCGGAATTCAGGCGCAGGGATGCGGTATCATAAACGGCCGGCTTCATGCGGCTGGCCACAAAACGCTTGTAGATCAGCTGGTACAGACGGAACAGATCACGGGGCATTTCAGCCTTCACGCTCTCCGGCGTGATCGTAAGATCCGTCGGACGGATGGCTTCATGCGCATCCTGCGCACTGTTCGTGTTCTTCACTGCGCCGAATCCCACATAACCTTCTCCGTATTTATCCGCGACATAAGCCTTGCAGGCCTTGTCGGCTTCTTCGGAGATACGGGTGGAGTCCGTTCTTAAATAAGTGATGAGACCCACGGTGCCGTGACCGGTGACCTTCACACCTTCATATAACTGCTGCGCCAGGCTCATGGTCTTCTGCGTAGAGAAGTTCAGGCGGTTCGAGGCCTCCTGCTGCAGCGTGGACGTGGTGAACGGAAACGGCGCGTTTTTGGAACGCGTGGACTGCTTCATTTCCTCCACGGTGAATGCAGAACCGTGAAGCGCTGCCTCGATCTCAACCGCCGTATTTTCATTATCAACAGCCATTTTGCGGCCGTTCATGCCGTAAAACTCGGCATGGACTGCCTTCTTGCCCTCACTGTTGTTAAAATCCGCTTCAATGGTCCAGTATTCATTGGGTACAAATGCGGCGATCTCCGCTTCCTTGTCCGCCACCATGCGAAGCACGGCGGACTGTACACGACCGGCAGATAATTTGCCCTTGACCTTCTTCCAGAGGATCGGGCTCAGCTGGTAACCGACCACACGGTCCAGCACACGGCGGGCCTGCTGCGCGTCCACGAGCTTTTCATCAATCTCCTTGGGATTCTTCAGCGCTTCCTTGACCGCATTCTTGGTGATTTCATTGAAAGTAATACGGCGGACATCCTTGCCTTCCATGTTCAGCGCCTGAGTCAGATGCCAGGAAATGGCTTCACCTTCGCGGTCCGGGTCCGTTGCAAGGAAGATCTTGTCTGCTTTCTTGATTTCCCTCTTCAGTGCACTGACTACATCGCCTTTTCCGCGGATGGTAATATATTTGGGTTCAAAGTCATGTTCAATGTCCACACCCATCTGGCTCTTCGGGAGATCGCGGATGTGGCCGTTTGACGCGATGACCTCATAACCGCTGCCCAGGAACTTTTTAATGGTGTGCACCTTGGTCGGTGACTCTACGATAATAAGCTTATTTGCCATAAGTACTCCTTCGACAAAAGATACAATTACAGAATATACAATGAACCCCCGATTTTGGCAAGTGAAAAATTGATGAAGATTTACAGACGATATACCTTAACTCCGTACTTCGGCAGTGTGATCGCACCGGATTCCGTCATTTCTGTCAGCATTTCGTATACCGGAGCCTTCAATGTAACTGTCACTTCTTCTGATGCAAAATTCAGTACAAACAGATATTTCCGGTCTTCCTTTTCACGAACGGCAATCTCTACGCACTCCGGCCCCTCGATGACATCGGCATAGGTGCCTTCCACACCGGTCTTCTTCAGGAACGCGCGAACTGTGCTCTCGTTGAACGCAGCACCGAAATAATAGACTGTTCCGGCACCCACGTTCTTTTTGATCAGTGCCGTTTCTCCGGCGTAATAACTGTCCTTATAGGCTGCAGCCGCTTCCGCGCCCTCTTCAGCCTGCAGGATCTCATTGAACAGCGGTGCGTCAAAGCTCAGACCATCCCAGTCCACGGTCACTGTACCTTCATCCGGTGCCACATAAGAGTACTCCAGTACATCAGCGCCGGTCAGCGGCTTTAATAGGCCCGGCAGCAGTTCACGTGTGCAGCGGCCGTAAATATCCTTCTGACCGCCGCGGCAGCCGATGACAAGCGTTCCGCCGTTTTCCACATATTTCTGCAGGATCTTGGCACGTGCCTCCGTCATGATCTCCGGATGCGGATAGAACACCACATCGTACTTAATGAGATCGGATGCCTCGGAATCATCGTACAGACGATAGTAATCAAAGGGCGTATGTGTCTTCTGCAGCGTTTCAAACAGGGCTTTTCCGCTCATTTCATCCAGGCGCTTGTGCCAGACATCAAAACGGCTGTCCCAGTCATTATCATAATCCCGGATCACCGCTGCCTTGGCCTGATACTTTGCGCCGGCAATCTCCTGTATTTTATCGAGTTTATTGTAAATATCCTTCACTTCACGGTAACGGCGGTTCTCACGGCCGGAGTAGTCCAGAATGCCGTGCCAGTACATTTCCGTGCCGAAGGTGCAGGTACGCCAGCGGAAATAGCTGACATAATCCGCGCCGTTCGCAATGGACTGCATGGTCCAGAGCGTGATCTGACCCGGGCGCGGCGTGGGAGCTTCCATTCCGGTGTTCCAGCCATTGGCACCGGACTGCTGCTCCATGATGCCAAAGACAGGCTCGATGGCACGGACCTCTGCCAGCGTCTTGGAATTATTGCGGTCATTGAACGCGCCTTCCTCATAACGATCCAGGCAGTAGCCGAAGTTCGGATAGGAGTCAAAGGTGATATCATCCAGCGACTCCTTCATCATGCGGCGATAATCGATGTTGTCAAAAATACCGTTTGTCGTGATAAAATCGTCCGGCTTTTTATATTTGCGGATGATGTCTGCCTGCGCCTTTGCAAAGGAGCATACCGTGTCGGAAATATAACGGCGGAAATCCAGTACCAGATTCGGATTGTACGCGCCGCCGTAGGTCTGACGCGGAACGTGGATCTCCTCAAAGGAATTGTAGGTCTGATTCCAGAAAACGGTGCCCCACGCTTTATTCAGCGCATCGATGTTTTCATATTTCTTCTTCAGGAACTCGCGGAAACGAAGGGTATCGCTTTCCGCGTAATAGAGACTGCAGCCGCAGTTGAATTCATTGTCCAGCTGCCAGCCGATGATGGCCGGATGCTGTCCGTAATGCGCTGCCAGCTTGTCCGTGATATTCTCGGAAAAACGGCGGTAGATCTCAGATGAAAAATTGTTCTGCTGACGCTCGCCGTGATGGATCACGGTACCGTCCGGACGGCGGTTCAAAACTTCCGGATACTTCTCCGTCATCCATGCCGGCGCCGTTGCGGTCGGCGTACCGAAGATGACCTGCATGCCCTTTTCCGCGCAGAGATCCAGAAATTCATCCCAGTATTCATAGGTATAAACGCCCTCTTCCGGCTCAACGATGTTCCAGGCAAATTCCGCAATGCGGATGGTCTTGATTCCGGCAGCCAGCATGCGGTCCAGATCCTCTGCCCAGTCCTTCTTTTCCCAGTGTTCCGGATAATAACAGGTACCCAGGGTAATTCCCTGTCCGTTCATGATCTTTTTCATTTTTTCTCCTTTTTTGTCATTTAAGTTCATTCGGTCCGCATTTTCCGTTCCGGATCGTCCTTATTCCACACCTTCTGACTCTTTCAGCAGTTTTTTCATCTCCTCCGGTACATTTCCCGTCACGCGGTCCGCCTGCGCCTTCACATGCGCATAGGACGACTGCATGGCGTAGGACAGCCCTGCCTCTCGGAACATGGATACATCATTTTCGTTATCCCCGAAGACCACCGTTTCCTCCCGGCCGATGCCCAGCCGGGCCATGAGACTCTTCAGCGCTTTTCCTTTTCCTGCACCCTTTCCGATGAAGTCCAGAAATCCGTGCCCCGCCTTCATGACCTGATAGATGTCGCCGTATTTCCGACTGAAAAAGTCGTAATTCTCCGGACGCACCTCCGGCTCCAGAAACTGAAGAAGTGAGATCTTCAGCATGGGCTCCGTAATGGCATGCAGGTTCTCCTGAATATCAAAAGACGCGTGTACCTCATCCCGCATCAGCCGGACATAGTCCGGATCATCGCCCAAAAGGTAGCCGCGTCTCTCTCCCGTGATCCAGATCCGCGCGCCCGGCGCGTTCCGGATGTCATCGATCAGTTCATGCTCGTGACCGGTAGAAAGCGTCTGACGATCCAGGATCTCATCCCGGTAAAATGTCACGCCGCCGCCCTCGCAGATAAAATAGATCTTGTCCCGCACCGGGCGGAACAGGGCCTCTACATTGGAATACTGACGGCCTGTGGCCACTGCGAACCGTATGCCCCTGTCGTACATTGTCTCAATGAGCTCAATGAGACCTTCCGGAAGCGGACTGTTCACATTTTCCACCAGCGTGCCGTCCATGTCACTTGCAATCAATCGGATCATATTAAATTTTCCTTTACTTTCCCAGACGCTGCCGGACGATCTCATAAGCCAGTACGCCGGCTGCCACGGAAGCGTTCAGGGAGTCAATGTTTCCTTTCATCGGAATCGTTGCAATCATGTCGCACTTTTCCCGAACCAGACGGGAAACGCCGTTTCCTTCCGCACCGACCACCAGACCGATGGAGCCCTTCAGATTCAGATCATACATCACGGTTCCGCCCATGTCTGCACAGACAAACCACATGCCCTTTTCCTTCAGCTCGTCGATGGTATTTCCGATGTTGGTCACCTTGGCAACCTTCGTATAATTCAGCGCGCCTGCGGACGTCTTTGCCACCGTAGCAGTCAGTCCCACCGCGCGGTTTTTCGGAATAATGACGCCGTGCGCACCGGCCTGATTGGCCGTACGAATGATGGCACCCAGATTATGCGGATCTTCAATGCCGTCCAGCAGAATGAGGAACGGTGCCTCGCCTTTCTCCTCTGCCTCCTTCAGCATATCTTCCACTTCATAATAGCGGTAGGCGGCGATCTGCGCGATCACGCCCTGATGGTTCTTGCTTTCCGACAGCTGATTCAGCCGGTCCTTGGTCTCAAAACGAACGAATACGCCGGCCTTCTTAGCCTCGCGGATGATCGTGTTCACCGGACCGTCCTTCAGGCCGTCCTGCACATATAACCGGTCGATGGTCTTCCCGGCACGAATGGCTTCCAGAACGGCATTCCGTCCTTCCACCAGTAAATTCTCTTCAGACATTGATTCTCTCCCAGCCTGTTTTGATAAGTTCCACCAGCCGCTCATACTGTCCGTCCAGATACAGGTAGCCGATCAGCGCTTCCAGTCCGGTGGCATGATGATATTCCGCCAGCGTGGAGTTCTTGGCTTTGGTGTTGACCTCGGCATTTCTGCCGCGTGTATATACGGAAAGTTCCTCCTCCGTAAGATCGGGTTCAATGGCCGCGATCAGCCGGGCCTGTGTGGCCGCTCTGGCGCGTCCGGAACATTCCTTATGGAGCTTCTGTACCTGGCGGTTCGCTTTTCGGACCGCCACAGTACGATTGACAAGCTCATATACATTGTCGCCGATATAGGCCAGCGCAAGCGGCGAGTACGTGGAAGCCTTTTCCGTTTTCAGTGAAAATGCTTCCAGAATACTGCCGATCAGCGCGTCTTTTTCCATGTTTTCAGGCGTCATGCTTTCTCCCAGGTGGTTCCTTCGCGGGTATCCTTTAATACGATGCCCTTTTCCAGAAGTTCATTGCGGATACGGTCTGCTTCCGCAAAATTTTTTTCCTTCTTTGCGGCCTTACGGAGGGCAATCTGCTCTTCCACATATGCGGCAAGCTCGTCATCCACTTCCGGTTTTTTTTCTTCTCTTTCCTTCAGAAGATCCAGACTGAGAACATAATCGAACATGCCGATGAGCTTCACCTTGGTTGCATCCGTGGTATCGGCCTTCAGAACATCATAAAGCACCGTGAGCGCCATGGCGGTATTGGTGTCATTGCCCAATGCGTCAATGAAACGGTTATTGAACTCGGTTACAACAGCCTCATCAACATCCGTCTTTCCTTCAGCTGCCTTCCTCAAATCCTGGCAGCGCTTCAAAAGCTTCTGATAAGCGGCATTGGTGTTATCCAGCGCGTCAAAGGAAAATTCCAGCGGCTTTCTGTAATGGGAATTCAGGCAGAACAGACGGTAGACCAGCGGATCATAACCCTTTTCCTGAAGAACGGAAACAGTCAGGATGTTGCCCTTGGACTTACTCATCTTGCCTTCACGGTCGTTTAAGTGATGGACATGGAACCAGTAGTTGCACCACTTGTGGCCGGTGTAGGATTCACTCTGCGCGATCTCGTTGGTGTGATGCGGGAACATGTTGTCCACGCCGCCGCAGTGAATGTCCATGTATTCGCCGAGATGCTTCATGCTGATGCAGGAGCATTCGATGTGCCAGCCCGGATAGCCCACGCCCCACGGAGAATCCCACTTCAGTGCCTGGTCCTCGAACTTGGACTTGGTAAACCACAGAACAAAGTCGTTCTTGTTGCGCTTGTTGGTGTCTTCCGTAACATCGTCGCGGACACCTACCATCAGTTCTTCCTCGTTCTGGTTGCCGAATACATAGTACTCGTCCAGCTTGGAGGTATCAAAATAAACATTCTCGCCGGCCTGATAAGCATAGCCCTTTTCCAGCAGGACTTCGATCATGTGGATGAATTCATCAATGCAGTTCGTTGCCGGTTCCACGACGTCCGGCGTTTTGATGTTCAGCTTGGCGCAGTCGGACATGAAAGCATCGGTGTAGAACTTTGCGATCTCCATGACGGTCTTATGCTCGCGCTTTGCGCCCTTTAACATCTTATCCTCACCGGTATCGGCATCGCTGGACAGATGACCCACATCCGTGATGTTCATGACACGCTTTACATCATAGCCGATGTAACGAAGTGTCTTCTCCAGCACATCCTCACAGATGTAGCTTCTTAAGTTGCCGATGTGCGCAAAGTGATAAACGGTGGGGCCGCAGGTGTACATGGCAACCTTGCCTTCCACGTTCGGCTTGAATTCTTCAACTCTCTTGGTCAGTGTATTGTAAATTCTCATAACTGCTTCCGGGCTGCATTTTTCTCTGCTGCGTCCCGCTCCTCCTCTTTATTCTGCATTTCCGCCACGATTCCGGTCAATGCTAAGATCTGGCGTCTCATTTCATCGATTTCATTCTGGATCGGGTCGGGTAAGTGGATCTGATCCAGGTCCGCGTAAGGTACACGCACATTGTCGCGTTTGACCACATGGCCGGGTACACCGACAACGGTGGAATTGGGCGGGACCTCCTTCAGTACGACGGAGCCCGCGCCGATCTTGGAATTATCGCCGATGGTAAAGGATCCAAGAACCTTGGCACCCGCGGAGATCATGACATTGTTTCCGATGGTGGGGTGACGCTTGCCTTGCTCCTTGCCGTTACCACCCAGTGTAACGCCCTGATACAGCGTGACATTATCGCCGATGATGGTGGTCTCACCGATGACCACGCCGTGGCCATGGTCGATAAAAAGACCTTTGCCGATGGTCGCGCCCGGATGGATCTCGATACCGGTCTTTCTTGCGCTGCGCTGAGAAATGCGTCTCGCGCGGACAAATTGCCCTTTTAAATATGCTTTGTGGCTCCGCTGATAGGTCAGCATCGCCCAGAAGGTCGGATAAAGGAAAACTTCCCATTTGCTTTTCATGGCCGGGTCGCGCTCCTTGATGACCTCCATCTGTTCCTGAATAAATTTAATATAGTTCATTTTTGTGCTCCTCTGCTGTCTTATTATGCATCGATCCCGCTACTGCTTACCGGGCAGCTGCTACATCCCGCACAACTTGAACAGCCGGATGGCTGTTTTGCGGAAGAAGAAAGGTCTTCCTCCACATCATATAAAAGGCAGACGGCCTGGCAGGAGATTCCCTCTCCGCGGCCGGTAAAGCCCAGATGCTCTTCTGTGGTCGCCTTGACGCTGATCTTGTTTTCCGGAACGCCCAGCGCTTCCGCGATGTTCCGTACCATCTCGTCGTGGTATGGAAGCAGTTTGGGACGCTGACAGATCACCGTGGCATCCACATTGCCGACTACATAAAGGTTCTCCAGAAGAATGTCACGCACTTTCTCAAGAAGCATGATGCTGGATACGCCTTCATAGGCCGGATCCGAGTCCGGAAAGTGCTTTCCGATATCCCCAAGCGCAGCTGCTCCGAGAAGCGCGTCCATGATGGCGTGCACCAGAACATCGGCATCCGAGTGGCCCAGAAGCCCCTTCTCATACGGGATCTCCACGCCGCCGAGGATCAGTTTTCTGTTTTCCGTCAGTTTATGGACATCATAGCCCGTACCAATACGCATAAACACTCCTCCACAATAAGTCTAAAATATCATATCAAAAAAGGCGGCCGATTTCAAGAGCCCTTTCATACTCTTGACGGCCACCAAGGTTAAGGCTATACTGAATTTCAGACGCTGCGGATCTTTCGCAGACAAATCAACTATGGTCGGTTCGGCTTGCACAGATATGCCGCTTTACCGGCTTCATTTCGGAGGCACCATGATTCAGGACATTGCACCGCACAAACTCCATAACCCTTATCTTCCGAACGCCGTTCCGGTAAATAACAGCTTCGTCATGATCTTCAAAAACGGCGAAATTCTTGCCTTCAATGGAAAAGACGGCTATACCTTCCCGACAGCCGGTGAGCTCCCCGATGCTCTTTTAGCCGAGCTGATCTATCTCTTCCGTGTGGATGAGGAGTCCTACTTCCTTCTTCCCGTGGGCGATGAAGAGCCGGATCTTTCCATGCTGACAGACCGTTATTCCTTCCTGAATGTCCGCGCGCTGAATGATGACGGTGCCGGCCGTTACCGTGCCTTTGCCGCGCACACCGCCAAGCATCTGATGGACTGGTACCGCGACACCCGCTTCTGCGGTCGATGCGGTACAAAGACCGTTCATTCGGAAAAAGAACGCGCAAAGGTCTGCCCAAACTGTGGCTATACGATGTATCCCCGGATCATGCCGGCGGTCATCGTCGGTGTCCGGAACGGTGACCGGCTTCTTATTACGAAGTACAACCGGGGCTTTGCGCATAATGCACTGATTGCCGGTTTCACGGAGATCGGCGAGACACTGGAGGAAACCGTGGCGCGTGAGGTCATGGAGGAGGCCGGTATCAAAGTCAAAAACATCACTTATTACAAGTCGCAGCCCTGGGGCACCGCAAATGATCTTCTGGCCGGTTTCTACTGCGATGTGGACGGCGACGATACTGTCCACCTGGATGATCAGGAACTGAAATACGCCGAATGGCTGAAAGCCGAAGACATCGTTTTCCAGCCCGGCAATATCAGCCTTACCAATGAAATGATGAAGAAATTTGCCATCGACCACGGGGTGGACACCTCCTACTGATGGGACACCGGGGACGTTTCCAACTGTCCCATTGGTCGATGGAAATCAAAAGGGACGCTTCACTCTGCCGCCGCTTACTAAGCAGAGTGAAACGTCCCCTTTTTCAGTTTACCGGGTGACAAAACAAACGCCCCGGTGTCACCTTTTACTCTTCCGTCAGGACCAGAACATCATAGGGCGCGATGTTGACGACGCCGGACAGAACCTCTCCGGTCAGTACGTTCTTCATCGGCTTTGCGAGTTCAATGGAAGCCGGCTTGCACTCGGTTTCCAGAAGGACCATGTTGTCCTTGCCATTGCCGGTACGATGTACGGCAACCAGGCATCCGGTGATCTTTTCCGGAGTGACGCCGCCCTTTTCAAGCGCATATCCAATAACCTTCTGCAGATCCGCGTCGGACGGGATCGTACCCAGCAGAATGACACGGCCCTTGCCGTAAGGAATATCCGCAATGACAGTCTCTCCTTTCAGCGCGCTGTGCCCGCCGGTAACGGATGCCAGCACTTCTGCCCCTTCGGGAACCGTGTAATTCTCCACCCACTTGCCGCAGGTCAGCGGAGTGCCATCGAACCAGGCTGCGGTCAGAACGGAACCATCGGACGGCATCTGATAATCCAGGGTTATGCCGAGCATTTCCTCCAGCATGCCCATTGCGCGGTCGATGTAATGCGCACCGATGTCATTTCTCACATCGGTCATGGGACCTGCAACCCAGGTACCGCCGTTCTCCACCCACGCGCGGATGCGATCGTTCAGCTCGCGGTCTTCCAGCGTCATGACCATCGGGGAGAACAGAACTTTATACGAATCAAGCGCTCTCGTGGAACCAATGACATCCGGCACCATGCCCGCCTTAATGAGCTGCGTATGGTAATTCTCCATGGCCGCGAGGTAATCATTTCCGGCAAACATCGGCTGCTGCATGAACAGATTCCAGCTGCGGGAAGTGAAATGGAGCGCCACCGGTGAAGTCACATGGGTATTGTTGATGATTTCAGAAGCTGCATCGTACTCTCTTGAGGTCTGCTGGATCTCATTGAATGCATGGACCGGACGGCCTTCCGGCGTAATGACGGAACCGTGTACCAGCTCATGTCCTGCCCAGTGCTGACGGAACAGCCAGTACATATTGGCCTCACCACCTAGTGCAACCGGCAGCCAGGAGTTCACACGACAGTAGCCTTCCGGCTTCAGGAACTGTGAAATGGCCACAGAACCGTTCCAGGTGGTAGCGGTTTCCGTGTTCCAGAACGGGCGATCCTTCACGGTACGCAGGAAGTCGAACCAGAAAACGATGTTGTTCAGATTTTCCGGAACATTGTAATGATTGTGCATGACAATGTCCAGCTTCTCATTCATGTCTTCGTAGCCCATGCCGTTTAACGGCATCATGTCGGTGCCGATGGGCGCCTTGGTATACTTTCTCAGAATTGCAGCCTGACGATGCATGAATTCGATGTCTGTATTGTAATGAGACATCCACCACTCATACAGCATGTGCGGATTGTGCCAGGTATTGACTGCCGGCGGAATCTCCTCAAATTCATCATAGGCCTGTGAGAACAGGTTCAAATTCCAGCGTGCATTCAGATTTTCAATGGTACCGTACTGCTTCTTCAGATGCTCATGGAAGCGTCTGACACAGTCCGGGCATACGCAGCCCTTGTCCCAGGAATAGATCTCATTATCAAGCTGCCAGCCGATGATATTCTCATCATCGCCGAATTCCTTGCCCATGGCCTCCACGATCTCATCGCAGGCCTGCAGATAATCCGGATTTGAGGAGCAGCAATGACGACGGCCGCCGTGATTCCTGTGAGTGCCGTCCGCATTCATCATCAGAACGCCCGGATGCTGCCTGGAAAGCCAGATGGGCGGTGTTGCGGTCGGGGTACCCATGACAACGGAAATACCCGCTTCCTTTAAGGAATCCACCACGTGATGCAGCCACTTGAAATCGTACTCGCCGCGCCTGGGCTCCATTTTCCGCCATGCGAATTCGGCAATGCGCGCGCAGGAAATTCCCGCTTTTTTCATCATCTCGATGTCATGCGCGATCTCGCTCTCATCCCAATCTTCCGGGTAGTACGCACAGCCCAGGAAAGGTGTCTTCTGTTCTACCATTTTGTGAACCTCCGTAAATAGTATCAGTATATTGCTAAGCAGAGCTTTCCGAATCGCTCACGTGCAGTGCCTGTCAGAACCCTCCGGATCGTTCATTATAATTTCGTTACACTTAATACACAGACTGCGTGCTTACAGTCCCAGTACCTTTTTCACATTTTTGAGGCTGATCTTTCCGGCCTCGATCATGCCGATTCTCTCATCAAAATCCTGATCCGGCACAATGAGTCCCGCAAAATTCGGCATGAGATCGGCAGCATCATGCCTTTCCTTTTTGGAACATATTGTCCGGTGCCTGCGTAAGCAGCACAGCAGCCAGCATGATCAGACAGCCCTCATACTCACGAATGCTGAGCACTTCATGCAGGAACAGCGCGCCTGCCAATACAGAAAAAACGGATTCCATCGACATCAGGACGGATACGACCGCCGGATTATTGCCCTTCTGCGCCACCATCTGCAATGTATACGCGATGCCGGAAGAGAAAATGCCCAGATACAGGATCGAGTACAGATTCTCGCCGAATCCGGCCAGTGATACATCTTCAAAGATCAGCGCGGCGATGAACGAAAGCGCAAACGATGTGATAAACTGAATGCAGGACAATTTAACACAGTCACATTTCACACTGAAATAATCGATGCACTGGATCTGAACCGCAAAAAAGAAGCCGCAGCAGATGATCAGAAGATCGGAAATGCGGATCGTGAAACTGCCCTTCGGGATGGACAGGAAATACAAGCCAATGACGGCCAGTACCACGCAGATCCATACCTTCAGACCGGTCTTCTTTTTCAGAAAAACCCCCAGCACCGGCACCAGCATGATGTAGAGCGCAGTCAGGAAACCGGCCTTACCGGCTTCTGTTCCCATGTTCATGCCCTGCTGCTGGAAGAATGTCGCGACGCCCATGGACAGACCGCAGAGAAAACCGCCGAGCCACAGAGTTGCAGTGGCCTTTTTGTCCGGCTCGGAGAGCAGGTGACGGAAGTCGCCCTTATTCAGTACCAGGATGAGTACCAGTAAAAACGCCACGGCCACGATGGAACGGGAGGCGTTGAAAAACAACGCGCCGATGGTGCTGACCTTCTGCGCGACGAATGCCGTGCCCCAGATCAGTGCCGCGAGAAGCGGAAGAAAAACCGATTTGAATTTATCTGTCTTATTTATCATTCAAGTCCACCTTGTTGTAAATTTCTTTTTTGAGACGCTCCATGAGACGCAGGATATATCCGCTCTCCCGCGGGTACGTGTCAAAACGCACTTCGCATCCGGCCTCTTCATCGATGACACGGAGCACATATTCCCGTCCCAGCTTTTCCGATGCCAGTTTCAGAATATCCACATCCTGCAGTGCATCCCGGAAGACCAGGCCGCGCATACTGTTCAGCGGGCCGTCGGCACCCGGGTAGACGATGAAAGCATCGCCGGAGGGGAAGGAACCATCGGCAGAGGTCGTCACGTACGGATCGATCTCATACACAGAAAGCTGCGAACGATAGAAATTAAAGCCCCACTGCAGGAAGCCCTTAATATCAAATTTGAACAGCTGGATACCGATGATGCGGTTTCTGTACTGCGGCATGCCGAGGAAACGGTTGCCCACCTTTTTGTACTGGCCGCAGCAGACATACGCCCACTGGTTCTCATAGCCCTCTTCCAGAAACGGTTCGATGTGATTCGTTGCCGTGACCGGACAGTCGATGAGATCTTCCTTTGAAAATTCCACATTAGACAGCGCGTCCATGATGGGCCGGCCCTTGAGAAGCGGCTTCACGAATTTCTGCAGGGTACGGTACATTTCCAGCGCGTCCGTTCCGGGTTCATCGGAAATGTGGAACCAACACTTTTCAAGAAGGCCGCGCGCCTCGAGATGGGATGTCAGCGCATTCAAAAACTGCTCCAGAAACGCCCTGTATTCAGGAGAAGTGCTTTCAACGTGCCATCCGAACATCATCGTCTTTTCACCGTTTTCCGTTACCTCAATGTTCGGTGCGTACTTTGCGCCCCACTGGGAGAACAGGTGAGAAATTTCAAAATAACTAAGACCGCAGGACAGTGCAAGATCCATGTAACGGTCCATTTTGGCAAAGTCAAAGCGGTAGTTCTCTCCTGCTTTTTCAATGCCCACAAGCTGCGTCATCAGACGATGCGTTCCGGGCATGGTATCAAGCGGCGGTGTAAACGCAGGCACCAGAATCATGTTGATGCCGTTGCAGACCGCTGCTCTCATGTACTTTTCGATCATGTTCCAGTGTGCTTCCGTATAGACACCGGTATGGAACCGTTCCGCGATGCAGTCCACATGGAACCACTCGGTAAAGAGTACCGATTGCTCCGGAAGAACATCGGAAAGGACCGTCACCCGAAGTTCTTTCACGATCCTCTCCGGGGCTTCCTGCCAGGAAGTCGCGACATCCAGTGTGATCGTCACCGTGTATGTGCCGGGGATCAGATCCTTCGGAACCACGGTGTCCAGCCAGTATGCGCCGGCCGGAATATTATCGCACACCTTCATGCTCCAGCCCTCTTCTGCCGGTGTCAGAAGATCCGGCATGGGACCGGGAACATCGGTCAGAATGTCCTCGTCATGATCCGCATAAGCAGGAAGATCCATGGAGACCGCCTGCACTTTGTAGATCGCAAAACTCAGTTCCGTTGATGTTTCCGCTGCATTTCCTGCCGGATTCATTTCTCTTTCCGGCTTTACTTCAGCTGAAATGCTGAGAAAACTTGTCACCTCTGAATAACACCCCACCTGGAATGCAAAATGCTCGCCTCTGAAAAGTCGTACCTCCGTCAGTTCCGGGGTCTCCAGATCCTTCATTGAACGTACTTTTTCCAAAGACGAAAGAAGTTTCACCGTCATGCTCATATCATTACCTCATTTCAGGATTTTATCAAGGAACGACACACCGTCTCCCCGGAAGTCCGAACCCAGATAGTCCGCAACGGTTGCACCCAGATCCGCAAAGCTCGGGATCGTATGAAGATCCACGCCTGCTTTGATATTTTCACCCAGAATCAACACCGGAATGTACTCGCGGGTGTGATCCGTTCCCGTGAAGCCCGGGTCACAGCCATGGTCTGCGGTGACGATGAGGACATCGTCCGGCTGCAGCTTTTCCGCAAGCAGGCTGAGTTTGGCATCCGCACGGTTCAGCGCATCCGTGTAGCCTGCTGTGTCGCGGCGATGACCGTAGATCATGTCCGTATCCACCAGATTGACGAAGCAGAGACCGCTAAAGTCACGCTCCGCAATGGCGATGGTCTTGTCCATATTCACATCATTGCCCTCATTCGGCGTGGTCTCCGTCAGTCCGCGTCCGGCAAAAATATCACTGATCTTTCCGACTCCGATGACATCCTTTCCCTCCGCCTTCAATGCATCTAACAGCGTTTCCGCCGGCGTTTCCAGCGAGAAATCGTGTCGACGCACCGTACGCTGATACGGCCACTCACCTGTGAACGGACGCGCGATGACACGGCCCACACCGTGTTCACCCTGCAGCATCGCCCGTGCTTTTCTGCAGATCTCATACAGCTCCTCAACCGGCACCACATCCTCATGAGCAGCGATCTGGAACACCGAATCCGCCGATGTATACACGATCAGCGCATCCGTATCCACCGATTCCTTGCCGTAATCTTTAATGACCTCTGTGCCGGAATACGGCTTGTTGCAGATCATTCTGCGACCGGAAAGCGCTTCAAATTTCCGTACGACTTCCTGCGGGAAACCATCCGGATAAACCGGCAGCGGATGCTCGGAAACATACCCTGCAATCTCCCAATGTCCGACGGTGGTATCCTTACCGTTGGACTTTTCCTGTGCCTTACCGAAAGCACCGCGAATTTCCGGTGCTGCCTTTTTCAGGCCGCCCGCTTCTTCCTGTGCTTTTCTTCCAAAGCTGGTGCCTTCAATTTCAAATAGTCCCAGGCTTTCCATGAAAGGCACATTCAGTTTGCCCGAACGGAAGCAGGAACCAAAAGTATCCGCGCCCACATCGGCGAATAAAGCCGCATCCGGCTCGAAGCCGATGCCCGCGCTGTCAAGAACAACTAAAAAAACTCGTTTGTTCATATAAATCTCCAAATTGAACATTCCGGTATGGTCCTGTCCGCATGAACATTTTACACCATACCGTTAAAAATCATACCATCTTTCAGGCACAATTAAAACAGTTTTTTATGTGGTTTCAGGCGATTTTCATAAGGTTTTTCACTTATCAAATGATCTTCAGAAAATACTGCACTTGGTATAATTCGACTTTCCAACAGGGAAATCATTGATTTTTGAAGAAATGCCCCCTATACTGAAATCAATAATTTTGATTGGGAGGTCACTCACATGCCTATGCTTGACATGCCGGTCGAGCAGCTGGAATCCTACATGGGAACCAACCCGAAGCCGGCCGATTTTGATGAATACTGGGAAAAAGCGCTGAAAGAACTTGCGGACACCCCCGCCGATGTGGAATACATTCCCGCCAATATCAAGGTGCCCGGTTTCCTGTGCTATGAAATGTACTTTACCGGTACCCGCGGCGCCCGCATCCACTGCCGTTTCGTTCGTCCGGAGAAGATCGAAGGAAAGATTCCTGCCGTTCTGCGTTTCCACGGCTATACCGGCAATGCCGGCGACTGGTATGACCAGCTGTCCTATGCCGCTGCAGGCTGTGCAGTCTACGCCATCGATGTCCGCGGTCAGGGCGGTACGTCTCAGGACACCAATATGGTAAAAAACGGTACGCTTGACGGTCACATCGTCCGCGGTCTGGCCGATGAAGACCCGCAGAAGCTCTTCTACCGCGATGTCTATCTGGACTGCAAACGGTTGGCGGAGATCGCCATAGAACAGGATTTCTGCGATACTACCCGCGTCTGTGCCGTGGGCGGCTCTCAGGGCGGCGCGCTGACCATCGCCGCAGCCTCACTGGAACCGCGCATTACCCACGCTGCGCCGCATGTGGCATTCCTGTGCGATTACAAGCGCGTGTGGGAAATGGATCTGGATAAAGATGCATACATCGGTCTGAAGGATCATTTCCGTCACTTCGATCCGCTCCATCTGCATGAAGATGAGATCTTTACAAAGCTTGGCTACATCGATCTGCAGTATCTGGCGCCGCGCATCAAGGCGCGCACCCTGATGAGCACCTGCCTTTTGGACAATATCTGCCCGCCCTCTACGCAGTACGCAGCTTATAACCGCATGACCTGCGAAAAGTATCATCTGGTTTTCCCGGACTACGGTCATGAAGATCCCTGGGGGTTCAAAGATCTGGTGTTTGATTTCCTGATCAATGATGTTGTACCCGGTTCACGATAAAGCCGAGACGGATGTCGAGGGGACGGTTTGCGAAGCAAAGCGCGGTCGTGAACCAAGCGATGAAGCCGAGACGGATGTCGAGGGAACGGTTTGCGAAGCAAAGCGCGGTCGTGAACCAAGCACTACCTCGAATCGCCATACGCCGCCCCCATGCGGCATTACGGTTCACAAAAACAGGAGGCGCCATTAGCGGGGTGTTCGTAAGACAGTTAACTATGCAAAGGCGCTGTGAAAAAATCATTTTGATTTTTTCATGGCGCCTCTTTTTACGTCT